>NZ_JALJRL010000023.1:0-101871 GCF_024519675.1 Mesorhizobium sp. Mes31
CGGTTCTCCGCGACGGGCGCCGGAGGCCTCTCCTCCAGCTCTCAACCCGTCACGGAATTCCCATCCGCACTCTCACTCTCAGGGGGCGTTGCGGGGTCTCCCCCGCAGAAGGGGCCGGCCGAGACCTTAGCTCGGCCGAGGGGAAGGCTTTCCCCTCGAACAATTATCGTTGACGACCGCCGCACCGACTTCGACATGCATCGATTTCGACATCGACGACGTGATTTGTTCGGGATTGCATATGATAGGGGGGTATACTATTTGACATCTTAGAAAGAAGGAATTCCAATGTCGCATACGACCCGCGAGAAGACGAAGCTGTTGAACCGGGTGCGGCGCATCCGCGGCCAGATGGAAGCCGTCGAACGGGCGCTCGAAGACGAGAAAGGCTGCTCCGACGTATTGCAACTGATCGCCGGCGTACGCGGCGCCATCAACGGCCTGATGGCGGAGGTGGTCGAGGATCACATCCTGATGCATGTCGCCGACCACGACCTGGCCCAGGAAGAACGCAACGAAGGCGCCGCCGAACTCATCGATGTCGTGCGCGCCTACCTCAAGTAACAACGGAGTTTGCCGTCATGGCCGTCCAGGATATCACCCAGAAGCGAACGCTGGCCGATGCCGCCGAAGCGCCTACGATCGTTCCGGATGCTTCGCATCATCACGATCATGACCACCATCCTGATGAGAACGATCATGAACACGGGCATGATCACGACCATCCCTTTGAATGGCAGGAGGCTGCCCGCATCGCCCTGGTCGCGATCGCGGCGGCCACGGTGTGGCTCCGCGTCTGGGAGCCTTTCCCAGCAGTGAGCGTCATCGGCGGCGTCGGCCTTCTGATCGGAGGGTGGCCGATTCTCAAGGAAGCCTTCGAGAACATCGTTGAGCGCCGCATGACGATGGAATTGTCGATGACAATCGCCATTGTCGCGGCGGCCGCCATCGGCGAATTCTTCACGGCCCTGGTCATCACGCTGTTCGTTTTGGTCGCTGAGGTGCTGGAAGGCCTGACCGTCGGCCGCGGCCGCAAGGCGATCCGCGATCTTCTCGATTTCCTGCCGCGTGAGGTCTCAGTCCGCCGATCCGGCTCGATCCGGTCCGTCTCGGCAGAAGAACTGTCGGTCGGCGATGCCATTCTGGTAGCGCCCGGCGGACGAATCCCGGTTGACGGAGCTGTGCTCTCCGGCCATTCCTTCGTCGACCAATCCCGCATCACCGGCGAATCCATGCCAGTCGAGAAGACGGCCGGCGCTCAAGTGTTTGCCGGCTCAATCAACCAGTCCGGCGCGCTGGAGGTTGCCGCAGAGCGGATCGGCCGTGACACGAGCTATGGCAAGATTATCGCGGCGGTCGAACGGGCCGAGAAGTCCCGCGCGCCGGTACAGCGCCTGGCCGATCGTCTGGCCGGTTATCTTGTTTACTTTGCGCTCGGTGCCGCCGTCCTGACATTCCTGATCACGCGCGACATCTACTCGACGATCTCGGTGATCATCGTCGCCGGCGCCTGCGGCATCGCGGCCGGCACACCGCTCGCCATTCTCGGCGGCATCGGCCGCTCCGCTCGTCTCGGGGCCATCGTCAAGGGCGGCGTGCATCTGGAGACCTTGGGCCATGTCGACACGGTGGTGCTCGACAAGACCGGCACGCTGACCTTCGGACGTCCCGAGGTGCAGCACGTCGCACCCGTTGCTGGCACCACCGGTGATGAACTCCTCGATGCCGCTGCGACGGCCGAGGTGCGCTCCGAGCATCCGCTCGGCAGGGCGATCGTCGCCTACGCCCGAAAGCAGGGCCGAACCGTCATGGAGCCGTCAAGCTTCGCCTACACGCCAGGCCGTGGCATCATGACCAAAGTTGCCGACGCCACCATCTTGGTGGGCAACCAGGCCTGGATGGCGGAGAACGAGATCATCGTGCCGGCCGCTGAACAGAACGTCACGGCGGGTTCCGAGGTCTTTGTCGCTCGTGACGGTCGCCTGCTGGGCTCCATCGCGGTTGCCGACATAGTCCGACCCGAAGCCAAGAGGGCGATTGAAGCCCTGCACCGCATGAACATCCGAACGGTCCTGCTCACGGGCGATGCGAAGCGTGTGGCGACCGCCGTCGGTACGGCGCTCGGGATCAAGGAGATCGAGGCGGAACTTCTGCCGGAGGACAAGCTGGCGCGCGTTCAGGCTCTCGTCGCGCAGAAGCGCGTCGTCGCCATGGTGGGCGACGGCGTGAACGACGCCCCCGCGCTCGCCGAAGCCAATGTCGGCGTCGCCATGGGGTCGGGCACCGACGTGGCGCAGGAGAGTGCCGATGTGGTGCTACTCGGTAACGATCTCGAGCGCTTCGTGGAGACGCTTGCCGTTGCAAGGAGAACGCGGGGCATCATCTGGCAGAACTTCGCCGGCACCATCGGCGTCGACGCACTCGGCATCGCGCTGGCCGCCTTCGGCTTCCTCAACCCGTTGCTCGCTGCTGGCATCCATGTCGTCTCGGAGTTGGTGTTCATCCTCAACTCGGCTCGCCTCTTGCCGACGCCGGAGAAGACGGTCACGGCGGCGTCCGAACTCAGGCCCGAACCTGTGAAAGCGTAGCCGTGTCCGTGGCATCGCCGTGTCTCGACATCTGCCAGTTCGACCGCAAGGCCGACCTGTGCGTCGGATGCTTCCGCACCACGGCTGAAATCCGCCAGTGGCGGAAGTTCACCGACCACCGGCGTCGCCAGATCCTGGCTGAACGCCGCCGGCGCGAGGTCAAGCTGGCCGCGCGCAAGACCCCAAGGCCTCCTCAATAATGGCGACGGCAAGAACAATACGGTGCAAGTGGGAGACAGGGGAAATCGTCCTTCATGGACGAAGCCGGGAGCGGACCATCTGTCGTTCTTCGCACCACCGATGGAGAAGCCCCGCCCTGGGTATCGCGCTCCTCCCAACTGTGGCGGCGCCCTCGCTTCCCGCGGGCGGCCCACATGCTTCCACGCCGACCTTCGCGCGCAAGATTGTGCCCGATGGTGGGTGCATTGGACGCTCTCCGGAAGGTGACGCCCCGTCGCGCCTGAGAACCGCCGGCGCGAGTTACAGGCGCGCTGCGCTAGCGCCGTCGGGCCAAGGGAGATCAGGTCAGGCGTACCATAGTTGCAAGGGACAGATTATAGCCGTGTAAAATTAGCCGACTTTCAACAGTGACAAGGTGGCGACGCAGGAGCGAAGTGAGGCAGCCTCGATCGCGGCATAATGATCGAACTCATTCAGCACCTTCCCGCCGAGATCGGGCTCGAAGTGCTACTGGTTCGGGCTGGCGACGAACTCCTTTGCGGCACCATCGCCCAGGTTTGACGAGATATAGACGCCAACCTCAACCCGCTCGAAGATCTCTTCAGGTCACATTGGGTCAGATCGCGACAATTGCGGTGGTTCAGTGCCATGTCTCATCGTTCTCCGCGCCGGCGACCGGCGGCGCTCTAAGGAAGAACGGCGTATAAGCCGCAGTCCTGCGCGCGTCCGCAACAGCGGATCATTGTCGCGCGTAGGACGGAGGAAATTCGCCCCCGCCGCGGGCGGTGAACGGGACAGCCGTAGGAGCGTCAGCATAGCGCCGGCCGCAGGACGGGACGCGGGACCGACTGTCCCCGTCCGCGGCGGTCCGCATGTTTTGCGTCAGGATGGAAGCTGACCGGCCAAAATCGCGCGCAGTTCCGCTTCTCGACAGTCCGGCCGCTGATCGGCGACGATGCGATAGGATTGTCCAACCCAGCGCCGAGTTGGCCTGGACGAAATCGATGAGGTCTTGCATCCTTCAGCCCTCAATTGCGTGGCAGCTTGTGAATTTCCAGCCTGACAGGCCCTCCCCTGTCACAACTTGTGCAGAAGAGCGCTCGCTCGACCGAACTGAACAGAGCGCCTTTTCCATAGCGCTCAATGAGGCCGGCTGGCTTTACCGTTGCATGGTGCGAACAGGATCTGCACCAAGCCCGCAACACATGCCACTCACGAAGATCGCCGAGCGCAACATCCAGGCCAGCGTGAACGCTGCCATCGATGATGGCCCGCGGTGGGATCTTGACCTCGCCTGGTGTCAGGATTTTCTCCATCACATGCCGACTGTTGTAGTGGATCAGCAACATGCCCGGCCGGCGCCGGATGGCAGCTTGCCAGGCCGCCTGACTCACCGTTGAATCGGGGGGACGCGAAATGGTTTCGGATAGGGCCTGCTCGTCGCGATCCCAAACCTCGATCCGAAAATTGTCTTCCGCTGTTTTTGCCATAGCTTCGCCGGCCAGCGCGATTTGACGCCGAGCCATGGTTCCTTGCTGCTCAAGACCAACGGAAATAAGGAACATATTCCTCTCTCGTCAAGGGCAAGCTTGACTCGTCGTTCTCTTTTTGTTCACATTGGCAGCCTCAGCCCAACAGGAGGCGAACCATGGAACTTCGCTTGAACATAGAGAATGCAACACCCCAGGGACTCGCGCGCGGCATCGCGGCAGCCGAAGCAGTCTTCGCACGGGCCGGCATTACGGCTCTGCAAGGCGCGGAAGGACTGTTCGCCTTGGAAGGCTGGGATATCAGGGGCTTTCCCGATGACGACAAGCCTACCGAGGACGAGGACTTAGCTGCGGCAGTCTGGATAGAGGCCGACAAGGCTGCGGCGGCGGCATGTTGTGCGGGCTGGCCGGAGGACAAAGTTCCGCACCATCAGGTCATGGAACTGATCAACGTTCCCCGCACGAAGCTGCAAGCCGAGGCGATTCCAGACACCTGGCCAGAACGGAAGCAGCTCTATCCTGAGGTCGTCAAGCGGCTGGAGATCACGACCGGCCCGGACCGCCAGATCGATTTCGATATCGCCTTCGTTCTCGGTTGGGTTCCCGAGCGGCCGACGCTGGATCGGGTCGAGCCGCTTTCGGACGATGGAGACCGTATCCCCTTCTTCACCAGCGACCTTGCCCAAGTCGAAGAGATGGCTCGCAAGGCGCTCAAGGACTGGACAATCGAGATTGACCGGGATCCCTGTGATGCCCACGTTTTCGACCCGGCGGCCAGCGATGACGGTGATGAATTGCGCATGGCGGCATGGCGTGATTTCGACGGCTCCTTGCACATGGAGAGACCGCCGGCAAATCCTGCAATCGCCCTGACGCTGGCAATGATGCGCGGCCAGTCAATGCATTTCGAATAGTGGTCAAGCGCAGTCGGGGCTCACCGACGCCATCGGTCATCGACCGGGACTGGCCACACCAGGTTGCGCTGCCGGATGACCTCTGCACGGACCGGAACTTCACCATGATCGCGAACTTCTGCCAGGAACAGGGGCTTAAGCACCAGACGCGGCATGTGCAGGCGATATGGCCGAATGGCAAATATGAAATCTATCGGCTTCATTGCTTCAATGATGCCGTATCTGCAGAGGCCTTTCTTGATCACTTCGATGGGCTGAGGTTCGATCCGAGGCGGGATCGGGAGCATGGAAAGGTGCGGGGCGTCTGGCGCCGCACGGGCGAATACACGCCAGTTCTCGATCTCGGCCCACTCAGAGTGCCGGAGATACTACGCAGCTAGGTCACGAGCTTTCGGGGCGAACTGTCTCGACCGAGAGCGATCCGGCGGGAAGCGGCCGCAAAAGCTCGGCCTCAGGCTTTGTCAAATTGATCCAGGCCGCCCAATTCTCCGGCTGAAGGACCACTACCTGACGATTGTGATACGGCGCGACATCCGGTCCGGGATCGGTCGTCAGCATGGTGAAGGTGGGCGCCTTGTTGCCGACTGCCTCACGCCAAAGCCCCGCGACAGCCATGAACGGCGAGCCGTTGAGAGTGAAGCGATGTTTCGCCTTCGGATATTTCGTGCCTGTGAATTCGAAGAACGCGGACGCCGGAACGAGGCAGCGGTTGCTGTTTCCGAATTGCCGGCCTTCGGAGCGGAAGTTGAACACAGGCCCGCCTTTTGGTCCGGTCGGCGGAAATCCGAACGTCATCGATGTCAGTTCGATCGTGTCGTCTCCAGCACGCATTATCGGCGCCGGGTCGTTGATGCGGACGTCATCAGCCTGTGGCAGATCGAGTTCGGTCTGGTGCGCTGGCATCTTACGTGCCAGCGACGCCATCATCCGGCAATATTCAGCCCAGAGGACATGCTGTTCGTAATCGTTGCACATGGGAGGCTCCGGACGTGGGCGACCTGTCTACAGTAAGGCAGTCAGGGCCACGATGAAAAGCGGATCGGCGCTCAACGAAACGGATCCCGCTCAACGAGGATGTCTGCCTCCTTTGCGGCCTCAACGAAGGCCTTGCGGGCGTCGCGGGTTTCTTTCAGGCCCTCAAGCACGCCAAGGCAGGCTTTGCGGGCAGCGACATGTTTCTTGCCGGTTATCGCCGGCCATCGGTTCAACAAGATGTCCGCTGCCTGGGCTACCCGGTCCACGGTGAAGACAGTGTTCCTCGACCTGCCGAGCGCCACATGCACAGGCTTTTCAAATCGCTGGTCTTGCACGGAACCCTCCCAAACCCGAACGCAACTCAATTCGAGATGAAGCAAAGGTTCCCAGCTAGTGCGAGCCGAAGAACCTGTGACCTCGGCCTTCGGAGGGTCCACGACGCGGAGAGTCGTCGAGTGCGGTTGAACACACGACTCTCGATCTCACACCGCTTCCAGGCTGCGCGGGGAAACGCCCGCTATCCGTACCTTCTTTCTCACCCGGCCCCACCGCCGCAACCGTCGGAGAGGTTCCACACATCGACGATCTGCTTGCCGGCGAAGCCGTGCTCGTGGATCAGGTATTTCGCCAGCCCGCCATACACCTTCCAGCGCCAGCATTGGCAGCAGCACGGGCCTTTCTCGTTGGAGTTGGCCATTGCGTAGTCGTAGGCCTTCTGCTCATCGCCAGTGAGTTGCAGATCGTAATAAGACGCCGCCTGCTGCGCCGTCGCCGCCGGAATGTCGTAGGGGTCCTGCGGGATGATCACGATGTCGCGGTATTTGGTCAGGCCCTGCGTCTGATCGGAATAGCGCTTCAGGTCCATCGGGCTGCAGCAGGAGCCCTTGATGCGCGCCATCGTCGGCATGGTGGCGATCGAGTCCGTGAATTTGGCCGAGCACGAGCTGTTGCCGTTTTTGCTGAGTTCCTCGAAACGGCTGGCGAGACCCGGATCGTCGGAGGCCGCTGCGATGTTTGCGCCAGGCAGGACGATCAGGCCAGCGACAGCGATCCCCAGGCGAAGCGCCTTGCTTGCGAAGTTCGAAACAGTGGTCATCGAAAACTCCTTTCTCGGCCTTCAGCCGATGCGCGTGAATATGGGAAACTGCTGGAGCAGCCAGAACGAGAATGTCGACATCTGCCCAGTAACCATGGCGAGCCCCATGATAACCATGATTGCGCCTGCGGCCGGTTGCAGCAGCCGGCCCGCCTGGCGCATCGCTTTCAGCCGCCGTGCCAGGCTGTCGGTGAACAGCGCGGCAAGCACGAACGGAACGCCAAGGCCGAGCGAATAGATCGCCAGCAAGGCGACGCCGTCGGCGATCGTGGCGGAGGCGGCACCCACGGTCAGGATCGAGCCGAGGATCGGACCGATGCAAGGTGTCCAGCCAAAGGCGAAGGCAAGGCCGAGAGCGTAAGCGGAGATCGCGCGTCCGCCGGGAAAGTCTGCATGAAACCGCGCTTCGCGCATCATCCAGCCCGGTCGGACGAGGCCGATCAGGAACAGCCCAAACAGGATGACGATGGCGCCGCCAACAAGATTTAGCTCGACGCGGTAGCTGAGCAGCAACCGGCCGAGCGCCGTGGCGCTGGCGCCGAGCACAATGAAGACGGTCGAGAACCCGAGCACGAAGCACAAACTAAGGCCCGCCGCAGACAAGCGGGCCGTCCAATCGGCCGGCCCGTCAGTCTGCGTTCGACCGGCGACATAGGAAATATAGCCGGGCACCAGTGGCAGCACGCAGGGAGAGAGAAACGAGACGATGCCCGCCGCAAACGCGGTCAGCACGCCGATGTTGGAGAGTTCGGGCATCGATCAGCTACCTCATTTCTGCAGGCCCCGCGCCCGCTCGATCAGTTTTTTCATCGTCTCAAGATCGGTGGCGCCGGGAAAAATCTGATCCCCGACAATAAAACCAGGCGTTCCGGTAATTTTTAGCGCCTGGGCCAGTTCCATATTGCGGTCGATCGACGCCTGGATTTCGGGCTTCTGCATGTCGGTCTGCATGCGCGCGACATCGAGGCCTGCCTCGGCCGCGACCTTGAGCACCACCGCCTCGGTCACCCGTGTCTTGGCGCCGAACAACGCCTTGTGGAACTCCACGTACTTCCCTTGTCGGTCGGCCGCGAGTGCTGCCTTGGCCGCGAACACGGAAGCCGGGCCGAGGATGGGGAATTCCTTGTAGACGATCTTGAGTTGCGGATCGTCGGCGACGGCTTGCGCCATGATAGGTGCTACCTGGCGGCAATAGGGACAGTTGTAGTCGAAGAATTCGACCATGGTGACGTTGCCTTCCACGTTGCCGCCAACGGGGCTTTGCTTGTCTCGAAGGATATCGTCGGCACGCGACGCAAGCGTCGCCTTTGCCTCGGCCGCATCGGCCTCGCGCTGGCGTGCCTCCAACCCTTGTATCGCCTCCATGATGACCTCGGGATGCGCGATGATGTAGTCGTGCACCCGTTGGTCGAACTGGTCCTGGGACATTTCACCGGCAGCGATCGCCGATCGCTGCGCGCCCTGAAAGCCCGGGTTGAGCAGCAACCATCCCGTCACTCCAGCAAGCAGAAGCGTGCGGACAAGCCAGCCCCCGCATCGATTTGCCTGTTTTACCCTGCTGATCATGTGCGTCTCTCCTTGTTATCCGTTAAGGCGGTTGGGTCGGCATGCCGCCGATGAAAACGGCGTCAAAAGAGGTCTTTCAGTTTCGCCAGCCAGCCTTCGTCCTGCTCATGGTGCGGACGCTCGACATCGTTGGTGAGCGCGTTGACGAAGGTGACCAGATTGACCGACGCGAAATTCAGGCCGTGGAAATTGGCCCGCCAGCGACCTTCCTTGTCGATCAGATGGGTGACGGTGCCGTGCATCTGATAGCCGTCGTCGGTGAGGGTGAATTTGTGGCCGAAGGCTTGCGCCAGTGTGCGGGTCGTGTCCTCTGGCTGATCCTGGGTCGTGGTCAGGAACAGCCAGTTGGCCGTGTCGAGCCCGTGCGCCGGTCCATATTTGCGCAGCACGTCCGGCGTGTCCCTCGTCGGATCGGTGGTGATGGTCACGAAGGTGACCTGATCCTTCATCGGCGTGCCGTTTACCATCGTTTGGATCTCGGCGATCTTCTCGGCATGGAGAGGGCACACATCCGGGCACGATGTGTAGATGAAGTGGAGGACGACGACCTGGCCACGCAGATCGGCCATGCGCACGACGCGCCCGTCGGCGGTGCGCAACGTGAAATCGGGCGCAGGCTTGTCGATCGACTGGAAATACTTCTCGTCGCCCTGAAGCATCGCGTCGACTTCATCCAGCGAGTGCGCTTCCGCACTATGGACCAAGCTGAAAACCAGCGCCGTCAGTGCGATGAGGCTGCGCAGCGGGTGCATGCCCGGCGACAGAGCCTTAGGCCCGTTTTGGACCCGGACGAGCATCACCTATTGCCCTTCGGATTGACGGGCACTGCCTTGGCGCCATCGCTGTCACCGTCGGCGTTTGGGGCAACATTTTCGGTCGAGCAGCCGCGGCCGGTCATCCTGTTCATGCAGAGGCCAAGCGCGCACATGGCGACGCAGGGCAGGACACTGAGCAGCAGCGGCGCGACGCCGACCGAGACCAGCCAAGTCCAGTTGAAGGCGAGGCCGGCAATGGCAATGACCGCGCCTGCAGCGATCAGGCCGCGCCGGCCGCCGAGATAGTTCCGGATAGCGAAGCCGCCACTGGGCGAGTCCTTGGCTCGGGTCATTTCCGTAGCGGTCATCTCATTTTCCTTTCTCAGTCTGCGGCGACATGGCGGCGGATGAACGCGACCATGTCGGGCGCGTCCCATTCGGCCGGTCCGATCAGCCGACCGACTTCCTTGCCCTTGCTGTCGATCAGCAAGGTTGTCGGCAGGCCGAAGACGCCGAGCGCGAACATTGCCTTGCTCGATTTGTCGATGTTGAGGGCGAGATGCGCGATGCCGATCTCAGTGAAGAACTGTTTCACCATGTCCGGGCTACGATCTATCGACAGCGCGACGACCTCGAAACCCGGTCCGCCAACCTCGGCCTGCAGCCGGTCGAGGGTCGGCATTTCCTTGCGGCAGGGGACGCACCATGTCGCCCAGATGTTAAGCAAGACGACCTTGCCGGAAAATTCGGCGAGTGTTCTCGGCCGGCCGTCGGCGTCCTCGAAGCTGATTTCCGGCAGGGGCACTGGAGCCTCATGAACGGCAAAATTCTGCGGCGGCTCGACGGCCAATGCGGGCTGCGTCACTGCCACGAAGGCGCCCAAGACGGCGAGAGCAAGCATTCTCATGGCTGCCGTTCCTTCGCTTTGGCTCTCAAGCGCTCGACCAGCGGCAATATCGTCTTCTCAAGTGCCTCTTGCGTCACCGCGCCGATGTGCTTGTAGGCAATTTGGCCGTCGGCGCTCACCACGAAGGTTTCCGGTACGCCGTAGACACCCCAGTCGATGGCAGCGCGGCCGTTGAGGTCCGCGCCAGTACGCGTGTAGGGATCGCCCATCGTGTCGAGCCATCTCGCGGCGTCATCGGGCCTGTCCTTGTAGTTGAGGCCATGGAGCGGCACCTTGCCGCCTGCCGCCAGCTGCATGAACACGGGATGCTCCTCGCGGCAGGCGAGGCACCACGACGCAAAGACGTTGACGAGCGAAACCTCGCCCCGGAGGTCGCCGCTCGACAAGCCGAGCGTGCGTCCCTGGACAGGTGCCAGGCTGAAGGCGGGCACCGGCTTACCGATCAGCGCCGACGGAATGTCCGACGCATTGCGGGTAAGTCCCCAGGCAAGCACAATGGCGAGCCCTGCAAAAACCACCACAGGCAGGACCACCAGCAGCCGCCGCCAAACGGGCCTGCTGGCCGGCCGATCTGATCCAAGGATGTCACCGCGGGTCATCATGCCACCGGCCAAATGTGATTCCCTGCCCCGTTCGCACATATCTTGCGAGCGCTGCCACTGTGAGCAACAGAACTACTAGGACAAGAAAGCCCGCAACGGACAGAAACGTCATGGCCAGCCAGGTTTTGGCAGGGCAATCGGACATATTGGCCATCATCGCTATGCCTCACTCTGTTGCGTAAACGGTAGGTGCTTTGCCGTCCTTCGTGAAAGCGTAGATCGTCCAGGTCCCAGCCTTCTCGCCACCCATGCCGGGAGCGCCGGTCGGCATGCCGGCCAGCGTGATGCCGGTGATGGCAGGCCGTTCGGTCAACAGTTTCTTGACGATATCGACCGGTACCAGGCCATCGACGACATAGCCGTCGACCATAAGTGTGTGGCAGCCTTCGAGATCGGCGGGCACGCCGGCATCGCTGCTGATCTGGGACAGGTTGTTGACGGGCTTGATGTCGACCTTGAAGCCGTTGTGGTCCAGATACCTGGCATAGGATTCGCAGCAGCTGCATTGCGGGTTCTTGTAGATCACCGCGTTGATCGTCGCCGCAACCGCAGGCAGCGGCATAGCGATCGCCACAGCGAAGGCGGCGAGGCAGTAAGTCCGTTTCATTGCAGTTCTCCTTGGTTCATTGGTTGGTTGGCGAAAAGGTTCAGCGATTAGCGAAGGAATCAGGTGACTCGAAACACCGTCATGAGACCGGCCATCTGATGGTCGGCGACATGGCAGTGCAGCATCCAGTCGCCGGGATTGTCGGCGACGAAGGCGCATTCGATCGTGTCCTTGGGGGCGAGCAGCATCGTGTCCTGCCATTGCCGGTGCGGCACCGGCGAGCCGTTGCGCGACAGCACCAGCATGCTGAAACCGTGGATGTGCATTGGATGCCACCAGGCGGTTTCGTTGCGCATGGTGAGATGACAGGTGGCACCGCGTTTCAGCGTGAACTGCGGCGCCATGCCGGCGTGGCCGTCGCCAGTCATCGACATGTCGTTGATCGCCCACGCAGCGGTACCATTCATGCCGGGTGTCGCCATGCCCATCATACCGCCGACGCCAGCGAGCTTGCCGCCACCCATCATGCCGCCCTGCAACACCATCTGCTGGCGTTCGGCATTGGCAAGGTCGGGTTCCGGCAGCGGATTGCGCGGTAGGTCGACAGGCGCGTCGAGAGGATGGGTGCGCAGCGGCGGCGCGTCGTCGTAAGCAAGCGTGGTCAGCGTGTAGGCGAGGCCCTCATAAAATTCGTCTGTCACGGCATGACGGCTGCCCGGGTCGCCCTGCATGTCGATCACGACATCAATGCGCATGGCAGGTGCGAGAACCAGACGGCCGTCTTCCGGTTCGTACGGGTCACAGGGCTGGCCGTCGATCGCCACAATGATCTGGTGATGGCCTTCGAAGCGCAGTGCCATGATGCGGGCAAGCGAGGCGTTGATAATCCGCAGCCTGACGCGCTCGCCCGCCTTCACCAGTTGGTCGGCCGGCACTGTGCCGTTGATGGTGACGAAGTTGCCCACGCGACCGGACATGGCTGCATCCATCGCGCTGCCAAAGCCGGCGGCGATCTGCCTATCGCCCGTCAGCCGCCAGTCCTGGAGCATCCACACGAGGTCGCGATCCACAACAAAAGGCTCGGCCTCCTCGACGATCAACGTCCCGGCAAGGCCGCGGCCAAGCTGCACGAGGCTGTCGGCATGCGGGTGGTACCAGAAGGTACCGGCGTCGGGCGGCGTAAACTCATAGACAAAGCTTGTTCCCGGCTTGATCGGTGCTTGGGTCAGGCCGGGCACACCGTCCATGGCATTTTGCAGCCGGATGCCATGCCAGTGAACCGTGGTGTCCTCGGAGAGCCCATTCTGGACCGTGATGCGAACCGGCCTGCCCTGCTGCACGCGTAGTGTCGGGCCGGGCACCGTCCCGTCATAAGCCCAGACAGCGGTCCAGGGACTATCCGGACCAGCAAGGCTGGCACGGCCGTGTGCTGCCTTCAGCTCGCGGTTATCGAGCTCGGATGCCCGGAGTGACCTCGCTGTAGACAGGGTTGTCGAGGCAACACCTGCCGCCGCAACGAGAAATCCGCGGCGCGACATGAAATGACTGAAATCGGACTTCACCCTTGTGCCCTTCGCGATCTCAATCGATGGCGGCCATCGGCGGCCATCGATTGATTGCTGTCCGCACCCGCCGAGCAAACGCGCGCAGCGGATGATCAAACGCCAGAAATCAGCCGCAGGACGGCTGAACCAGCCTCAGACGAGATCGATGGGTCTTGGAGGGAATGGGTCGGGCACGGAACTTCGCCCGCGCAGGAACGGGGCTGGTAGCGCCGATGGCTGCTGCGCCCGCAGAACAATCCTCATGGCGAGATCTTGCGGCAACACAGCCAGGACAGGTGCGACGCATACCGGTGGACAGTGAATCGGGTTGCCGTTGTCGCTCGCGCCCTTGAGGCAAGCCTTGCAATCGCCATTCATGGCGGAACCGGTGGCCATGCTGACGTCGGCGGGCATGGTCATGCCGCTGCCGGTCATCATCGTCATCTTGGCCGACATGACGCTGGCCCGAGCGGCAGAAAAGCTAAACCCGGCAGTCAGAAAGACCGCGAGCAGCATGACAAGGACGTGTTTTGGCGACGAGCATGCCATCATAGCCCTCAGGCTGGCCTCGAAATGTGCATTTGGCAAGTCAAAACAAGAGACTGCGACATTGAAACAGTCCCACTCGCCGAGATGTGATGGTAAGCAATCGATTCGCGAAAGGACTCGCTATCGCGCCCTTAGCCGTTCACTCGTCTCCCTCGCCTAGACCCGTCGTCGCGATAAAATTCATACCGCGCGGCCCCCGCCTTCGTCATAACAAGGCTCAATACCGCAGGCGACTTCGAGTTTGGCGGAACGGGACGGAACCAAGAAAAGTCGAAGCCGTCGTGCGCAAATTCGAATTTTGTTAACCTTGCTGACGAACGATGCTGTTATTGCTACTAACGCGAAACGCGACATCGAGCTCTCAACGGCGGAGCAGACAACAGGGGCTGATCCACAAGGGACAGAGATGAATTTGTTTCAGCGACTGCTCGGTTTTTTGACCCTGCCCGCCCTCGCCCTGGTTATGTCAGCTTGCGTGTCGACGGTTCTTGACGTCGACAACAAGGCAAATCAACCAATTGCGGCGAGCCTCATCAGCGATATGAACAAGCGCAAAATGACGCCGGCCGATCCCATTCTGATCCGCATCTTCAAAGATGAAAGCGAGCTTGAGATCTGGAAACGTGATCGCACCGGGCGTTACGCCCTGTTGAAGACCTTTCCGATGTGCCGCTGGTCCGGGAAACTCGGCCCAAAAACGAAAAATGGGGACCGGCAGGCTCCAGAAGGATTTTACAACGTCTCCGCAGGCATGCTGAATCCGAACTCGCAATATTATCTCTCGTTCAATCTCGGCTACCCGAACAAACTGGAAAGCGCCCTTGGATATAGCGGCGAAGCTTTGATGGTTCATGGCGCCTGTTCGTCGTCAGGATGCTTTGCGCTCACGGATGCAGGCGTCGCGGAAATCTACGCTATCGCCCGTGAGGCTATCAGGGGCGGCCAGTCCTCATTCCAGGTGCAGGCTTTCCCATTCCGGATGACGCCTGAAAACATGGCTCGGAACAGGAATGACCCTAATTTCGATTTTTGGACAAACCTGAAACAGGGCTACGACATTTTGGAGGTCACGGGCCGTCAACCCAAAGTATCATATTGCGGCAGACGATACGTCTTTGACGCAACCTTTGAGGGTGGCGATCCTCGCGACCCGCTTGCTGCATGTCCACCGTTGCTGAGCGCGGAAGACGATGTCGTGGCTGCTCGGCGCGTTTCAGATGAACGCAAGATGGAAGCGGTACTTGCCTCCGGCACGGATATATCGGCCCATGCCTATTCAGATGGCGGCATGCATCCAAGCTTCCGGAAACTGCTCAAAAGCCGTGGCGCAGCAGTGCTTGCCCAGAAAACGTCGCTGGATGACGTACCGATCAGTCGACCGGATGCTGCGCTGGCGGATCCCCACACGCCCAGCGAATGACATCCACAGCCCGGGATGCTGTCGAGGCGAGTTGGCTGCATTCTCAGATTTAGCCACGGTATTACCGCATTTCGGCTTTCAATAAGCGATGGTTAATAAGCGAGGGTTAACCATTAGGATCGATATTCGGGTGTGAAAACGACGCATCCGTTTGGGCAAATCCGGGGACAAACGGCAGCCTGCAAGGCCTTTTGATTTGAACCAAGTCGAACGACACAAAAACGGGCGGCATTATCACATGGGCGTCTGGCCGAGATGGCTGGCAGCGGTGATTGTTGCCTTTGGGGTTCTTGCCACAATGGTTGGCGGCGCGAACGCCGAAACACGTTCCTTGAAACTCTATCACCTGCACACGCAGGAAAAGGCCGAGATCGTCTACAAGCGCAATGGCCGCTACGTTCCGGAAGGGCTGCGGAAGATCAACATCATTTTGCGCGACTGGCGCCGCAACGAGCCGACCAAGATGGATCCGCGCCTGCTGGATCTGGTCTGGGAAACGTATCGCGCCAGCGGCGCCACCGACTACATCCAGGTCGTATGCGGTTATCGCTCGCCGGCGACGAACTCGATGCTGCGCAGCCGCAGCAGGGGTGTAGCCAAAGAAAGCCAGCACATGCTCGGCAGGGCTTTGGATTTCTACATCCCGGGCGTGCCGCTGAAGAAGCTGCGCAACATCGGCCTCAAGCTGCAGGGCGGCGGCGTCGGCTATTACCCGACGTCCGGTTCTCCATTCGTCCATCTGGATGTCGGCAACGTGCGCCATTGGCCGGGCATCAGGCGCCAGGAACTGGTGAGCCTATTTCCCAACGGCAAGACGCTGCATGTGCCAAGCGACGGCAGGCCGCTGCCTGGCTATGAACTGGCGCTTGCCGCTTACAAGACACGCAAGGGCTCCGGCGCCCCCGCTATCGAGATGGCCAGTGCCGGCGGCGGTTCCAAAAAATCCGGTGGTCTTCTGGCTGCTTTGTTTGGCGGCGGTTCTGACGAGTCCGACGACGGTGCCGATGTGGAGACGGCTACGGCCGCGCCAGCGCCAAGGGCCAGAAACCCGAAGCCAGCCGTGGCGGCCAAGAGCAGCAACCTTCCGGGCATCGCAGTCGTGGCGCCGCAGGATGCGCAGCGTGCCGACATTCCGCAGGTTGCCGACGATAACTCTGCCGATTCGCAGGCGCAGCAGGACACGCCGGAGACGATCATCGCGGCGCTGCCGGCGCGCAGCATTCCGCTGCCTGATTTCGCCCCGCGTCCGAAAGCCGATGTTGGCCCGCAGACGCCTCAAAATATGCCGGTCGGCCCAGCTGATGCCACTACCGAGCAGGCGGTGGCATCGGCGCAGGCGCCGTCAAGCATTCCGTTAGGCATGGCTGATCCGTCCAATGTTGCCTTTCCAGTTGTGGTCGCGGTCAACAACATTCCGGTTCCGGCCTGGCGTCCCGACCGATCGCTGCCGGCTGACCTCGCACCACAAGACAAGCATGTGCTGCTGGCGCTGGCCGATACGGCCGCACATAACCAGACTGCCAGTGATGTATCTTGGGTGAAGCCAACTGTCGGGCCTGACAAGGCCGAGGTCAAGGCCGTCCTCGATGAATATCAGGTCGCCTCCTTGCCGGAGGTCAGCGACCTATCTGGCGTGGATTCCGTGTCGCCGCGCAGCGCGATCGCTGCCCTGCCCGCCGATTCCGATCCGGCTACCGCGATTGGCGACGGCGTGAAGACGACGCCCAAGGAAGCAAGGGCGACCGCAGGGGACCCGAAGCATAATCCTGGATCTGTGGCCGTCGCCGCTGCGCCGCAAGCTGCACGCTGGGCGCTGGGCAGCGGAGAAAATATCGCCACGGTGTCGAGCGCAACGACAGCGCCTCGCTATGCCTACAACATCGTGCACACCCCGCCGAGCGAGGTTTATACGGCGGGCTTCCAGCTCAATAGTCAGATGGCCGACGCCAACCGGTTTACCGGCGGCGCCGTCAGGTTCCTGTCGGTCGCCCGCTTCCAGATCAACTAATTCCCAGGCACTGTGTATCCTGGTCGGGGCGGAGCGCGCTCAATCGGCCGTTAACTACATACAGCTCCAGGTCGCGACCGGGGCTTGAGCACTATGTGCCTCAATCAGCGGTAGCGACTACCCCGAAAAATTAAATTGACAAGGGTTCCTACGACCTGTCGCCAATCAATCACTTACATCAGGACCCTGAGAATCTAGCTAATTCGGCCGTACGTTTCTACTGTACCGCGCCGACCAATACCGGTTGGCCAGCGCGGATCGAAACCCAGCGGCCTGTATTGTCGATCGCCTGACGCTTCAGGAAACTATAGTCCGTCTCATCCCACAGGCGGACCTTGTCGGTCAGATTGTCGAGGAGAAAATCACCCTTGTCGGTGCGCACGGTCAGCACCGCGTGGCCCTCTCCGTCGGGCTTGCGAACAACTGTGATCAGCAGATCGGCAAACGACAATCCCATGCGGAAAAGCTCCCGTCGCTTTTCCAGAACATAGTCCTCGCAGTCGCCGACACCCTTGTCGGGATAGGCCCAGACTTCGTCCTTGCCGTAGATGTCGTAGTCACTCATTGGCTTGACGGCGGCGTTGACTCTAACGGTGACGCTGGTCAGCTTCCGAAGGAGCGCGTCAGTCATCGTCGCGGGCGCGAGGTTGCTCGGGCGAATCGAACATTCGGCCGGGTTGGTCTTGCAGAAATCATAGTGTCCGATCGGCTGCGAGGTCAGGCCGCCGGTTGCCATCGGATGAGCGGCAAGCGCAGGCGCTGCCGACCAAACCAGTCCGGCAGCAATCCCGACACACGCGCGCACTACCCGCGCCGTCGAAAAGGAATTCATTGTCCCGCTCGCCCCTATTAGTTAACGAAATGTTAAAGGCGTTTTACAGTCCGTGTCAATTGCATCGACAGCCGGATTGGCGGCATGGTTACCCGGACGGCTAGAGCAGCGGCCGTTATGCAACAGCTCAAGACAACGAGCGCGATGCCGCCGCTCGGCATTGGAGTGAAGACACTACCAACGAGCGACTCTGTTCGCGCCGACTGCCCCGATCACCGCCAGGCCCGCGATGGCGATCGTGTACCAAGTAGCAACGAACAGCGGAGAATCGTCCGTGCACTGGGCCGCGTAGAGCGTCGCCGCAATCGCTCCTGCAAATATCCCACAGACCGCGCCCGCTAGGGTCGGCCGTGTCGAGGCGCCATGGCGTAAGACTGCCAGGAAAATGCACAAGGGACCGATGCCAATTAGCGGTATGTAGGTTAGGCATACCATGCTGTTCCTGCCTATCATTCTCGCCGACCAGATATCCGGTGGAAGAAGGAAGAGTTCGACGATTACCGCAACGGCGATGAGCATGGGAGCGACCGCCAAATACGGAATTGTTTTTCGCCAAGCATTGCCTGGAGTTGACAGTGCGCGGGCCGGAACGAACGCGCTCGCCGCCAGCGATATGGTGACGACAAATTTGAACAGAAACCGCGGCGTCTGTGCAGCCGCGGCAAAGTCAGGTCGAAGGCCGAGCGTTGCGAAAAAGACAGATGCGGCCACCAGAATTGCCAGACCAACCGCCCCCCACCATATGAAGGGGAACAACAGCGCAGGGCGCCTTGCGTCCATGGTCAACGTCTTGATGAGATCATCCGTCTTCATTTCAATTCGTTCCAAATCGCCGGAAGATGGTTTTCAGGCCACGGTGAAGCGCAACTCGCACTGCCGTGTCACTCATGCCTAGGGCCATGGCCGTCTCGCCGATCGAATGCCCCTCGACTGAGACGGCCGATACTACCGCCCGCTGACCTGGAGTAAGAGTCTTGAGTGCCCGACCGATCTCAAGTTCACTGACTGCATCGGATTCCGGTTCGGCGTAACTATCGGCGACGTCTCCAATCTCCACGTGGATCCGGCGACCCTGCCGGCGAAAGGCGTCTATTAGTTTGTGGCGCGCAATTGCATAAATCCATGGCATGACGGGTCCGTCTTCCCGCCAAGTATGACGTTTCAGATGGATAGCCAGCAGCGTTTCCTGCACTACGTCCTCCGGATCAAGGCCGCTCCTTGCAATCCTCTTCCGGGCGAAACCTCGAACGAAGCATGCTGCTTGGCGAAGAAATCGCTCATAAGCGTTTTCGTCGCCAGCAATTGCGGCTCTCAACAGCCGGGCGAGTTCGTCTTCGGCCAAGGCGCTCAAAAGCCCTTTCTCCCGAGTTCGTCAAAAACCTGCCGCTGTTACCTCGACTGCAAATTATTGTTCCGCCTGATGGCCAGCCAATAACTCATTTGTGTGCGCCGAAATACAATGCCAACGTCCCGAAACGGTCGCTGACTCGTGGCGACTAGATACCCTTCGGCAGTGCGAGTTCGTTTACCAGGACAAGATTTTCCAAGCTAATCACGCGTCGTTGGATAGTTACATTAACCAAAGAGGATCAAGAAGGGGGAAATTGACTGTGCGAACATGGACGATCACTCGCCGCAAATACGCAACCCACTCGGAGCTTTGCCTGCGAGCGCCGCCGCGCGAATGCCTTGGGTAGATACGGCAAAAGGCCTTTCGATCATCCTGGTTGTGATGATGTACGCGGCTTACAACACCGGGGAATATACCGGGCAAGTCGGGTTCCTGCATTACGTCATCGGTTTCGCGACTCCCTTTCGGATGCCCGAGTTCTTTCTGATTTCAGGGCTTTTCCTTTCGCAGGTGATCGATCGACCGTGGCGCCGCTATGCCGACCGGCGAATCTTACACTATGCCTATTTCTATGCCGTCTGGGCGATCATCATGATCGGCCTGAAGATAGGCATCTATGGCCGGGACCCCAGCTCGATGCTGGGTGACATCGCCATGTCGGCCGTCGAACCGTATGGCGTCTTGTGGTTCATCTACATGCTGGCTGTATTCGGCCTCGTGGCAAGGCTGTTGTGGCAGTTGAAAATCCCCGATCCCATCGTGATCGCACTGGCGGCCGTGCTGCAGATGTCGGGCATCGAAGCGACCAGCTACATCCTGACGCAATTCGTTGCCTATTTCGTTTTCTTCTATATCGGCTATGCGGCGGCGCCGTTCGTATTCCGCCTGGTCGGATGGACGCAGCGCCATACTGTCCTGTCCGTCGCAGGCTTGCTCGTCTGGGCGCTCGCGAACGGCTTGCTGGTCTTTTCACCGGGATTCTCGGTCCAACCAACGGTCACACATATGGGACTGGCTACCTTTCCACCGCTGCATCTTGGCCTCGCCGTACTGGGCGCCCTGGCGCTTTGCGTACTGGGCGCGCTGCTTGTAAGGCTTTCTTTCATGGATTGGCTGCGCTGGCTCGGCGAGCATTCCCTGGTGATTTACGTCGCCTTCACGCTTCCGATGTCAGTCTTTCGCGCGGCTGCCTTAAGGACTGGGCTGATCACCGAAACGGGGGCACTCAGCCTCGCAGTTCTCGTTGTCTCTTTGGCCAGCCCCGTGCTGCTCTACATGCTGCTCAAGCGCGCTAGCATTGGTGCCTTCTTGTTTGAACGGCCAAACTGGGCGCGTCTTGCAGGATCGGACGCCCTGCCCGCGCCGACAGGGCAGGTTCCTTCAAGCGCGAGGCTCAAAACCGTGGAGTGAGGGGTTTCAACGACTACGCGCCGCATCGGGGCGAAGGTCTAACTTCATTGCAAAGCTGGGACCGCCACATTCGGACCAAACTGCCGCCTCATTGCCATTGGAAACCGGTCTGGACGATGAGGCCGAACCAACAGAGCACCGCTTTGGCCAGCCGCGTCGTTGACTTTGCCGGCTGTGACGGGCAACTGTTTCGGCTCAATACGGCGAAAAGCCGTTCCGCCTCGGGGAAGAAGCGCCTTTCTGGATGCACGATACAGCCGATGTCATCGCTGCGCTCGGCAATGAGCCGCCGCTGGTCGCGGATGGCCGCAGCCGCCCGCCTGACCGGCGCGAGATCTCGGCGCGCTGGCTGTCGGGCACCTTCCTGACCGGTATCACCTCGAGTGTGCTGATGGGCGTGGCGCTTTTCGCCGCTGTTGACGGCCGCCAGCAATTGGCGACGCCACCCGAGATCGCCGAGTTGGCTCACCTTGAAAACGGCGGCGATTCCGGCGAAGTCGCCAAGACGACCAGGCTGGTGGCGCTACGCCAGATCGCCAAGGCAAAGGACCGCCGGCGCATGGAAGTGTCGATGGTGACGAAGGTCGGCGACCGCGACGTCATCAACACCGTACCTTTCGTCCAGATCAAGATGGCGCTTGCCGCCGGGCACACGACCAGCCGTCCCTACCCGCCTTTCGACCCCATGCAGGTGTTTGCCGACGACGGTGCCGAGCAATCAGCGCCAAGCGACGCTGGCGTCAGTCAGATCTATGGCGCCAAGGTCGAAAGCGAGATGAGCCTGAAGACCGTCGATTTCCCGATCGAGACAGCTTCCTTCGACGAAAAGAGCGATCTATCCGCCGAGGAGGTGGAAAAGGTCGTGCGTGGCGCCGGCACGGGGCTGAGCGATGGCGCGGTGCAGGTGGCGTCGCTGCATTATGTGGACCCTCAGCGCTTTGGAGACCAACTGACGCAGAGCATGGCCGGCTCCTACGACGTCAAGGTCGTGCCTGAAAACGTCTCGGTGTCGCCGCGTGCCATCGCCGACGACAAAGCGCCGGCCTTCGCCGAAGAAATCATTCCCTTCACCAAGGACCTCGACGTCACTGAGGCTTTTGCCGATTCCGGCTACACGGGTGAAGACGCCGCCGGCATGGCCGAAGCGATCGCCAAGCTGTTGAACGCGACTGCGCTCAAGGCAGGAACCGTTCTGCGCGTCGGGCTGGAAGTTCGCGGCGAGCAGGCAAAGGTTGTCCGCACCAGCGTTTATGACAAAACCCAGCACATCGTGACCATTGCGCTCGACGATCACGGCCAGTATGTGCCGGCGCAGGAGCCTGAAACCAATCCCGAATTGCTGACCGCGTTCGACGATTCGCCGCCGGTGGCGGTGCGCGGCAATTTGCCGAACATCTATGACGGGATCTACCGCGCCGCCTATTCCTACGGCATGTCGAAGAAGATGACCCAGCAACTGGTCAAGCTTTTGGCATCCGGTGTCGACTTCCAGTCCCGGCTGAACCCGTCGGACAGCATAGGTGTTCTGTTCTCGCAGCCGGACGGCGACGACCAGCCTTCCGAAGAGTCCGAACTGCTTTATGTCTCGTCGACATTTGGCGGCAATGTGCACAATTTCTACCGCTTCCACATGCAGGATGGCAGCACCGACTATTTCGACGAAAACGGCAGCAGTGCCGAGCAGTTCCTGCTGCGCAATCCGGTTCCCAATGGCAGGTTTACCTCTGGTTTTGGACTTCGGCGTCACCCGATCCTGGGTTACGTTAAAATGCATACCGGAACAGATTGGGCAGCCCCGATCGGAACGCCAATCATTGCGGCCGGAAACGGCATCGTCGAGAAAGCCGGATGGGCCAGCGGCTATGGCAAACAGACAATATTACGTCACGCCAACGGCTATGAGACCTCCTACAACCACCAGAACGGCTTCGCCAAGGGCATCGTGCCGGGGGCTCAAGTGAGGCAAGGACAGGTCATTGGCTATCTTGGCTCGACCGGTCTTTCCACCGGTCCCCATCTCCACTACGAGTTGATCGTCAACGGCACCAAGGTCGACGCGATGCGCGTTCGCCTTCCGGTCGGCAAGGTGCTGAAGGGCGATGACCTTGTAGCATTCAAGCGCGAGCGCCAGCGCATTGACGACCTGCTCAAACAGGAAGACAGCGATCACTTGAGGGTAGCAAGCGTCAAGGGCGACGACTGTGCAACCATTTGCTAAGATTCTGCGACAGGTACAGCACGCCCGTCGACACCAGGTATACGTTTGAAATCGAGCCATCCTTTTGGGGAGCCTGGGAGAAACAAGCTTTGTCGCAACAGTCCCAGGCTTTGCTCTCCTGCCTTGGAGGCGTGTCGATGAATCGCAAATTGGCATTTAGAACCGCGTCAATCGCGCCGATGGTCGCCTTTTTCTTGGCGGGCCTCCCCAAAGGAAGTTCATCCGAGCACAAACTCAATAGCCGACTGTCCGGTCAAATAGGGGCAACTCCACCGACCGTCATCTCCAATGTTCGTCGCGACATGCTTGTCGCTTGCGATGAGACGTTTGGTCCGGTGGCACCGCTCATCCGTTTCAACACCGTAGAGGACGTCATCCAGCAGGCCAATGACACTATTTATGGGCTTGCCGCCTACTTCTACGCAAATGAGCTAAAGAAGGTATGGCGTGTCGCCGAAGCTCTGGAATATGGGATGGTTGGCATTAATACTGGGAGGATGTCCTCAGAAGCAGCTCCGTTTGGAGGTATGAAACAGTCCGGAATGGGGCGGGAGGGCTCACGTCATGGCGCGGACGACTACCTGGAGATGAAGTATCTATGCTTCGGGAACCTCTGATCTGAGATTACTGACGATCTGTCAAACAACACCCGTTTGGCAGTTTCTTCGTTATGAATCTTCGGCATGGTGGTGTCATAGGCCTTCGATTTTGGGCTGTCGATCCGGCAGCGCTACCATCTGGCCGGACGCACCGGTGGGCCTTTTTCAAGGCCTCACGAGCGAGGCGATTTCCGGTCTTCTTCGCTTCCGTAGGAACAAATATCGGCAGGTGTTCGTTAGCCCCGGAATTGAAGGCTATCAGCTTCGTGACCGATCGGCGGCCAAACCTCCTCATCCTAATCGCGCTTTGCATCGCGGGACCAGTGACGTTTGCGGTCGCTATGGCGGCGCATGCCGCCCATTCGCAACCGTTTGCTGATAGGGTTTTGGTAGAAGACGGTGCGATATCTGGACCAAGCGGATCCCCTGATTGCGATAAAGTCGGCAATAATGGCAATTGCTGTGTGGCTTTCCATTGCGTGGTCGGCATTGCCACGGGGTCCGCGACCCTTGGATTTCGTCTGTTGAGTTCAAGGGCTGTTGCAGAGGCGCAGGAGTCATTTCCGTCTCGATCAACAGGTCGGTTGGAGCGACCGCCCAAGCGGTCCTTTTCGGCGTAGTCCCGTTCCCTAATCGGACAGCCGCAGCGTAGCTGCGTACCCCTCGAAGTCAGACGAAACAGGAGAAAGACCATGCGTAACGTCATCGCCACCCTTGCGGTCGCTACTTCACTCGCCGGGGCTAGTTCAGCCGCCTTCAGCCAAGAGAACCCTCTCCCACAGCAATGCCGGCAAGCCGGCACTGAACAAATGGCTGGCATGGATATGCCAAAGATGGACGCATCCGGTATGGACGAGGCCCACCAAGCATACATGGCGTCAATGACGAAAATGGAGCCAGCCATGATGGAGGGTATCAAAGCCAAGGATGCTGACGTGGCCTTCATCTGCGGAATGATTGCCCATCACCAGGGCGCGATCGATATGGCGGAGGTCGAGCTCAAATACGGCGACAACGCCGACGCTAAGAAAAAGGCACAGATGGTCATTGATGCTCAAAAGAAGGAAATCAAAGACTACACGAAGTGGCTCAAGATCAATGCAAAATAGTCAAGCATGACCGCATCCGATACGAACGTTCATAGGAGAATTTCCATGCACCAACTGAACCCAGTAATGAGGGCCTGCATCGAGGAGTGCTTGCGCTGCTATTCAACATGCCTTTCGACTGCGATGGGACATTGTCTGGAAACGGGCGGAAAGCACACCGAGAGGAAGCATTTCACCCTGATGATGGCTTGTGCCGAAATCTGTCGAACATCCGCACATTTCATGTTGCTCGGCTCCGAGCATCACAAGCATGTCTGCCGTGAATGCGCGGAAATCTGCAGCCAATGCGCGAACGACTGCGAACGGCTTGGCGATATGCAAGAATGCGTTGACGCCTGCCGCCAGTGTGCCGAAAGCTGCGCCAGGATGGCCGCATAGGCACAAATCAAATGCGGGGCGCGACCACAGCGCCCCGCTTCTCATTGTCATACCGACCGCAGACTGCCTAGACGGTGGCGGGAGGCACGTTGCGAAAAGGCGGCGTAGGAAGAGACGAAACGAGGCGGAAGTTGCGCCACCGGACGTAAACAGCGACCATCGTCACGAGCGCCCCGCCCGCAGCCAGATAAATCCGGACGGGCTCCAGATAAGTCAACAGCGCGCTGGCGCCAAACAGGAAGAGCAAGAGCTTGTTGCAGATTGGGCAAGCGATGCCGATGTAATTGGCGATGCCGCCAAGGCTCGCGAGTTTCAGAGCACATGCGGGAACTGGAATCGTGACATAAATCCCGAGCAAAAGCGCCTGTAAGGCAAGCAGCCCCACTTCGAAGCCGCTTGTCGGCGTCATGCGTATGAAGAAGGGGTTTGCCCACAACGCCGCAACGGTTCCGAGCATGGCGAAAGAACCAATCGCGACCAACGCTCCCTTGACGTATGAGGCGAATGCCACCTTCGCTTCCGTGTTTTTTCCAATTCGAATGGTGTCGTCCATTTTTTCACTCCGTTACGGTTTTACGGGGGCGGCCACAGCTTCCATTGTAGATTGGTTGGCGACGGGAAGAACCGGCCGAAAGCGTTCGGAACCCCAGGCTGCGATCCGAACTATGGTCGGAAAGGGATCAGTCGGCCGTTCCTTGTAAGGCGCGATCGGGAGAAGCGGCAAAACGCGCTTCATGACGTCCCCTGTCACCGGCACCGCGTTCCAACCCGACGTTTTGAATCCGCTGGTTTCCGGCAGTGCCTGGGGCTCATCGAGAATAGTCAGGAACAGATAGCGGGGCTGGTCCGCAGGAACTATGCCCATGAAGGCTGTCAGCACCCGGTCTCCGGAATAGCGGCCGTTGACCACCTTGTTAGAAGTGCCTGTCTTACCTCCAATGAAATACTCCGGAATGTCGGCTTTTTTTGCGGAACCGACTTCGGCGTTCAGGCGCATTAGAAACCGCAGCGCCTGCCCTGTTTCCGATGTCACCACATCCGTGGCTAAAATTCGCGACGCAAAGGGGGTTCCCTTGATGAAAGTCGGCCGGATAAGATTCCCGCCGTTGACAAGCGACGCAACCGCCATCGTCGCCTGAAGCGGTGTCACCGCCATGCCATGGCCAAAGGCGATCGTGGCGGTGCTCAGTTCGCTCCAGTTCGGAGGAATAAGCGGCTCGGCGTTCTCGGGCAGTTCGGTAGTCAGGCGATCGAACTGACCCAGTCTTTTCAGGAAGGTTTTGTGGTTTTCGACGCCTACACCCATGGCCATTCGAGCCATGGCAATGTTCGACGAATAGATGAATGCCTCGGGAACAGTCAGCGGCCTTCCCTGGCCGCGGTAGTCGTTGATCGCAAACCGGCCAAATCGCAAAGGTCGACTGGCGTCGAGGACGGAGTGGATATTGAACACGCCGGAGTCCAACGCCATGGCGGTGGTCATGGCCTTGAAGGTGGACCCCATCTCGTATGTGCCGACACTGATGCGATTGATGCGGTCCGGCTTCAGTGCATCAGCGGGAATATTGGGGTCAAAATCGGGCAGCGACACCAGCGCAAGCACTTCCCCGTTGGTGACATCCAATACCAGCCCCGCCCCAGCGATGGCGCTGAAGCGGGCGACAGCTTTCCTCAACTCGTCGCTCAACGCATACTGGACCCTCAGGTCCAGGCTGAGAACAACCGGCTCGAGATCCCGTCGATTAAAGTTTAAGCCAGCTAGTCTGAGATCCTGCAGGCCTTGTTCATCGATCCAGCGTTCGATGCCAGCAATCCCGGCATTGTCTATGTTGACTGATCCCAAGACATGCGCAGCTGCAGGCCCATTGGGATAAAGGCGACGGGTTTCGTCCCGAACCCCAACCCCAGGGATTCCTAGCGCCCACAGCCGGTCCTTTTCAGCAGGCGTTACGCTACGTTTGATCCAGGTGAAGCCACTGCTGCTGCCTAGGCGTTTGTGAAGGTCTACGATATCGAGGTCCGGAAAAACGCTCGTCAGGCCCTCAACCGCCTCGTCGACATCGATAATTCGGCGCGGCTCGGCGTAGACCGAAAAGCTTGCGATATCCATCGCGAGTGTGACGTTGTTCCGATCGACTATATCCGGCCGCGCAACAGACGGCGGTACCGCCGCGTAGGCTCTGTCGGGCCGATCCATGTTTCCAAGCATCACCAGGCGCACACCTATGGCAGCAAACAAAAAAGCAAACATTGCCATAACGATATAGATACGAGCTCCGTACTTGGCGGGCTGATGGCCAGCATTCAATGCATTTTCCATGAAGCTAGCCTTTGACCGGATTTTCACGCACCCGCAGTTGATCGGTCCAGGCGTTGAAGGCGCGATTGAAGGCCAACGTGCGTTTGCGTTCGGGCCATTTGAACCCGAAATAGGCGTAGAGATCTGTCCCTGCCTTGATATCACCTGGGCGCACGATGACCTTTGCACGGGGTGTAATGGCCGGGGTCGGTTCAACGCCGTTCCAATTTGCAAGAACCGGAAAGCCTGCTTTCCCCAAGGCCAAATCCCAAGTGGCATCGAGCAAGATCATTTTGCCATCGACATTGACCTCTACGGTATCGTGGAAGCCGCGTGTTTCGGCCAGGGGTTGCAGTACCGATTGCGGTATCGGCAAGTCGGCCCAGTCAAATGGAACCTGCACGGGCTGAGCATCGATCTTCCAGGCCCGCATTAGCTGAAGCAAGGCTGCCGATTTGTGGCGACAATCCCCGCGATCAATCGCGAACAGACTGTCCGGATCGCCAGTCCATGCAGTCAGCTTGTATGGGACCTCTTGCACTATCTTGAATGCGGCGATCCGCTGATCTCGAGCGGTCAGGCCGGCTCGCAGCTGTTCAGCAATCCACTTGCAAGAAGGCGTTTTGCCATCGGCGCGCTGCGCTTGTAAGGCGCGTTGAATGTCCGCGATGCGAGCGTCGAATGCTTGAGATGTCTGATTTTGCGCCGCTGCTAGGCCTGGCGCGAGAGCCGTTGCGCCAGCGCCTATCAAAAGCATGCGTCTGTTCATCGAATGACCTCCAACATTTGCGGAAAGCCCCACTCTCCTGCGTCCCGCTGATTTCCAGGATGATGACCCGGTTCGGCCGGCATGGCAGAACTCGCCCCGGGCCGTAGCAGTTTCGCGTGCGGCAAATGAATTTCGGCAGAGCCAATTTGGGGTTTGGTCTTCCATGCAGTCAGCTGCTTTTCGAACGCGACAATGACGCCGTTCATGCCGCCCGCGTGGCACCATTTGCGCATTGCCAATCCGTTGGCACTCGCGCACTCCGAAACCAATCCGGCAAATTCCGGTCGAAGATTGAATATGAGCAGCCCGCCATTTCG
Source organism: Mesorhizobium sp. Mes31 (assembly GCF_024519675.1). Taxonomy (NCBI): domain Bacteria; kingdom Pseudomonadati; phylum Pseudomonadota; class Alphaproteobacteria; order Hyphomicrobiales; family Phyllobacteriaceae; genus Mesorhizobium; species Mesorhizobium sp. Mes31. The sequence continues at coordinate 28,424 of NZ_JALJRL010000023.1, forward strand.
CAGCAGGGTCGAAGCTGCCGTGAGGAATGATTTTACGTCTGTTTCGAAATAGGCGGCTGCTTGTGAGTAGAGAATGTCGACTGTCCCGGCCTGAAGGCCCTGGGTGTCCAGAACGGAAAGTCCGGCAGCTGTGACGTAGGGATGCTCGACGATGCCCGCAGGCAGTTCGGCATGCCACTGCGTCAAGTTGGTGAAGTGGAAAAATACGTTTTGACCGAGACCATTTTCAAAATGTCTTGCGAGGCTCGCGATGTCACGAGGCTTTGATGATGGAGGGCTTTTCAGCCCCGCCCAGCCGCCGCCAACTTCCAGATATTGCAGAGCTCCGTCTATCCGCAGGCGGCGATCCGCTTCGTGGAGAAGGTCGAAGCCAATCTGCTCGGCGAGCCGGAAGGACCCGCCGCTGGACGTCCACGCTCCGTCATGGAGAAATGAAACAAAGGTGTCGCGTATCGACCCCGTCTCTCGATATACGGCGTTGAGATATTTGATCGGTTTTCGTCGAGAGGGTATCGGCACGTTGGGACGCAGACGGCGAGCCTGGAGATCCCGTTTTACGCCCATCCTTATTGACCGCCACGCGGCCTCATCCGGCTCGTATCCGATGGTTGCAAAGTTGCGTAGAATAGATTTGCGCGCGCGCGCAGCTGCGATAAACATCCTGAAAATTCCGCTCTGGCTTGATCGGTCGATCGCATTGCGATCGACGGGCGAGCACCGAGCGGATGGAGACAGACGCAGTTTTGCGTCGGCAAAGATACGCTCAGTGCATCAGCACGAAGCGACTCTTGGAGGGCGATCTAGGGATATCTGGACAGTGCGAGCGCCGTCCTGACTGGGGAAAAAGGCCGGACGACTGATAGTTCCGACAAAGTTAACCGCAAACTGATGGATCATTTCGGCATGATGATCGTGATGCAGAGCGCTGTGCGACACGGTCCCGACGTCTTTGGAGCCTTGGTCGTGAACATGAGTGATTGCTGCAACTAGAATGTCGGCGGACTCAGCCCTTGGCGGATGCGCCGCAAACGCTGACAGCAGCATCGCGAACGCGACAGCTATCGAAATGAGGCGACGAGCATGCCATTTTGAACCGGTGGTCCACATAATTCCAGTTTGCACCACAGCGTTTATTTTTGGTTAAGGCTCAAACGCCTCTATCGAATCATAGGGTGCTCATTGATGAAAGACTAGTCTTAGGGCGCTCAAAGTGTCCATACTTTGTCCGCGTTGGCCAGCTCGTCACGCGGACCTTCCTGATCTAGTCTTGGAGTCCCGAACGGTTCGCGCGTCGCGTAGTAGCCGTCCTCGGGGTCGAACAGGCACAGCGCCATGTATTCGTTGACGGGGATGGCCCCTACCGCGCCGATCAGGTCGACGATGCGGGCTTTCAGCCGTGTCATGCCGGCTGCTGCTGTGGCACCTGCCTGGCCGTTACCATCGCCCAGATGCCGGCCAGCACCATCGGCGACGACAGGATCATGCCCATGGTCAGCCAGTTGGTGCCGAGGAGATAGCCGAGCTGCTGGTCGGGCTCACGGAAGAACTCGACGACGATGCGCGACAGGCCGTAGCCGCAGATGAAGGCGCCGCCGACGAAGCGTGGCGTCTTCAGCTTGAGGCGCGAATGGGTGAGGAAGCGCAGGATGAGAAACAGCAGCAATCCTTCGAGCAATGCCTCATAGATCTGGCTCGGATGACGGGCAAATGGGCCACCATTGGGGAATTCGACCGCCCACGGCACGTCGGTCACCCGGCCCCAGAGTTCGGAATTGATGAAATTCGCGACACGCACAAGGCCAAGGCCAACCGGCACGCCGGCCGCCACCACGTCGAACAGCGTCCATGTGCGGATGCCGCGCTTCCGCGAAAACAGCGTCATGGCGAGAATGACGCCAAGCAGCCCGCCATGGAACGACATGCCGCCTTGCCAGACGGCGACGATGTCGAACGGGTGGGCGATGTAGCGCGGCAGGTCGTAGAACAGCACATAGCCGGTGCGGCCGCCCAGCACGACGCCGATGGCCGCCCAGACGATGAAATCGTCGAGATCTTCCGGCTTCATCGGCAGGATGCCGTCGGGCCAGAGCTTTGTGTTGGTGACGAGCCGCTTGGCGTACCACCAGGCGAACAGGATGCCGACGATGTAGCCGACGCCGTACCAGTGTACCGCCAGCGGCCCGATCTGGATGAGGATCGGGTTGATGTTGGGGAAGGGTAGCGAGGCCAGCGGCAGCAGGAAATATTCGTTCAACAGGGAACTCTCGGTTGCGATCGCGTTCGGGCGCGGACCATGCGGCAGGGTTTTGGCGGGGTCAAGGCAGGCCCGCGTCGCGCGCCACTACGTCAATCCATCTCGCTTGGCTGGGTCCTGTCGGGGCGCAGCCTGTGGTGGGCTCTCGCCGAAGTCTACGCCATTGGCGTGTTCGGCTACGTATAGAGGGGAAATTGTTGGAGCGGCCGCGTGCCGGCGGCCGCTCCAGATCGCAGCTGAAACCTGAAACAGTGGAGGAAACACATGCGACGGTATTTTATAACATAAACAGTTGCATCTGTCCTGATGTCCGCGCCAGAAACGCCTGGCCGCTCTATGCTTGAAGCAGATGCCCGCACATGACAGTTGCACAGGATTGGTCGACCTAATCGATCCGGAATCGATCCACTTCACAGTGGTTACTCATTCAGCTGGCCAAACTCAAACGTCGATCTTTGAAGATCGGTTGACGTCGGGCATAGCGCAAAGCAAAAATAAGCCGTTGCTATATTTCACAGCCAATACTATCCTGCGGCCGGCGAATGGTCTTTGCAAGGTAACCGAAGATGGTTGACGTGGGGATATGGCTTCGTGATCGGATAAATCGGCGATCCATCTTGACGGGAAGCCTTGCGGCGGTGGGCGGCACGGCGATCGCTGCCCACAGTGCGCTCGGCCAATCCGACCCATATGCCGATCATGATATGGCGGCTATGGCCTCCACCGATGCAGCGCCTCAACACATGAATGCGCATGGCGCAATGGTTACCGTTGGCAAGGTGGACAACGCCGCCAATGGTTTTGATCCGACCCTGATGTTGACGGACTGGGAGCGAGGAATCGTCTCGGTCCTGCCCGACGGGCGGACGCTGCGGACATTCGAGGTCACGGCCGAGGACAAGACCATCGAGATCGCACCGGGCGTGACCTTCCCGGCTTGGACCTACAACGGTCGAGTGCCCGGCCCTTCACTCCGCGCCAAGGAAGGCGAGCGCATTCGCGTCGTCTTCCAGAACGACGGCTCACATCGGCACTCGATGCATTTCCACGGCATCCATGCCGCCCGCATGGATGGAGTTCCGGGCGACGGGATGATCGATCCGGGCGGCGAGTTCGTCTACGAATTCGACGCCACGCCGTTTGGCTGCCACCTCTATCACTGCCACGCTCTGCCGCTGAAAAGGCATATCCACAAAGGCATGTACGGCGCTTTTGTCATCGACCCGGACCCGGATCGTCATCCCGACCAAGCGGACATCGCCCGGTCACGGCTGCTCGACACGCCCGAGAATGCCGGCTGGCAGGAACTGGTGATGGTGATGAACGGGTTCGACACCAATTTCGACGAGGCGAACGAATTCTACGCTGCCAATACGATCGCTCATGCCTATGCCAAGACGCCGATCCGCATCGTGCGAGGCAAGCCGGTGCGCATCTTTCTGATCAATATGCTGGAGTTCGATCTCATCAACTCGTTTCACCTGCACGGAAATTTCTTCGATTATTTCGATCAGGGCACGACGCTGACGCCGACCTTGAAAACGGTCGACCTGATCATGCAGTGCCAAGGCCAGCGCGGCATCCTGGAATTCACCTTCGCCGAGCACGAACCCGGCCTCTACATGTTCCACGCGCATCAAAGCGAGTTTACCGAGCTCGGCTGGATGGGCATGTTCGACGTCGTAGAGGCATTGGCATGAGCAAGGTTGTTGCAGCCGGTTCGTCGGCAAGGTCGCGCGCCCATCTGCTGTGGATCGGCCTGCCGCTAGCAGTGCTCGCCATTGCTGCGGCGTGGATCCTCGCCGTCAATCCGTTGCAAGGATTTTCAAATGGCGCGCCGCCTGTCGAGAAGCTGACGTTCGAACGAACCGTGATCGATACGTCCGGCCTTCACCTGCTTGTGCGGGCCGGCGGCTCCGAGCCAATGAAGATCGCCCAGGTCCAGGTCGACGGCGCCTACTGGCAATTCACACAGGACCCGCCTGGTGACATCGCGCGCGCCTCCACGGCGTGGATCAACCTGCCTTTCCCATGGATCCTGGGCGAAACACACAGGGTCAACGTCGTCACCAATACAGGGGTCACGTTCGAACATGAGATCACGGTTGCGGTTCCGACGCCGACCGTCACTACGGGACAGCTCAAGCTGCAGGGACTGGTCGGCATCATCGTCGGCGTACTGCCTGTCGCCATTGGCCTGCTATTCTACCCGGCGTTGCGCGGTGTTGGGCGAAGCGGCATGAACTTCCTGCTTGCGCTCACCATCGGACTGCTCGCCTTCCTGCTGGTCGATACGATCGAAGAATCCTGCGACCTTGTCGGAACCGCGGCCGCCATCTTCCAGGGGCCGGTCATGGTGGTGCTAGCGGGTCTGGCGAGCTTTCTTGTGCTGATGGCGATCGGCCGGCGGCGCGGCACTCCGGCAGGGCTGGCGTTGGCCACCTATATCGCGCTCGGCATTGGCCTTCACAATCTCGGCGAAGGTCTTGCCATCGGTGCCGCCTTCGCCGCCGGCTCGGGAAGTCTCGGGACCTTCCTTGTGCTCGGCTTCACCTTGCACAACGTCACCGAAGGCATCGGCATTGCCGCCCCAATCCTAAAGGAGCGTCCGCCGCTGTGGACGTTCGTCTGCCTGACTTTGCTCGCCGGCGGGCCTGCCGTTCTCGGCATGTGGCTCGGCAGCTTGGCCTATGCGCCGCAATGGTCGGCACTTGCGCTTGCCATTGGTGCCGGCGCGATCCTGCAGGTCATCGTCGAGGTCGGCGCCTATCTGATGCGAAGCAACCAGAAGGGCCTCGATGCCTTCTTCACACCGCCTGTCATGGGCGGCCTGGCTGCCGGCGTCGCCTTCATGTACGCGACGGCCGCTTTGGTGAAGGTCTGACCGGACAGAACCCAAGCGCCGCGCGATTCAAACGGTACGCCGGGCCAGAGATGCCATGGCCGTGCGGTTCAGTCATCAAGCAATCCTAGAAATTGCAGCCGATGGCAGCCTATGCCCCACCCTTCCAGCGCAGCAGCCGCATGGCGTTGGCGGTCACCAGCACGGTGGCGCCCGTATCGGCCAGGATCGCCGGCCACAGGCCGGTGATGCCCAGTACCGTCGTCACCAGGAATACCGCCTTGAGGCCTAGGGCCATGGAAATGTTCTGCTTGATGTTGGCCATGGTGGTCTTCGATAGCGAAATCATCGCGGCGATGTCACCGACCCGGCCATGCAGCACGGCGGCGTCGGCGGTCTCCAGCGCCACATCGGTGCCGCCGCCCATGGCAATGCCGATGTCGGCGGCGGCGAGCGCCGGCGCATCGTTGATGCCGTCGCCGACCTTGGCGACCGTCAGCCCCTGCCCCTTTAGCTCGCCGATGATACGCTGCTTGTCCTCCGGCAGCAGTTCGGCGCGGACCTCAATGCCAAGCTGCTTGCCGATCGCCGCCGCCGTGCGCTTGTTGTCGCCGGTCAGCATGACGGTCTTGATGCCGGAGTCGGTCAGTGCTTTGAGGCCAGCCAACGCGTCCGGCCGTGGTTCGTCGCGCATGGCGATGGCGCCCGCGATTTTGTTGTCGACGAGCACGAGGGAGACGGTTTTGCCCTGATCGTTTAGCGCCGTAATTTCGGCCGTCTGTTCGGCCGAGAGCTTGACCGCTTCGTTGGCCGCCTGAGGCGATGCCAGGAAGACCACGGCGCCCTCGACCGTGGCCTTGACGCCCTTGCCGCCCAGGGCTTGCGCCTTCGATGCGGCGGGGACCTTCACCTTGTCGGCGGCGGCCTTCGCCAGGATGGCGATGGCCAGCGGGTGGCTCGACCCGGTTTCCAGTGCGGCGGCAAGGCGAAGCACGTCCGCTTCCGCACGACCAAAAGAAACAATATCGGTCACTTGCGGCTTGCCCAACGTCAACGTGCCGGTCTTGTCCAAGGCCACGGCCGTAATCTTGCCGAGGCCTTCCAGCACCGCGCCGCCCTTCATCAGCAGCCCGCGCTTGGCGCCGGCCGAGAGCGAGGCGGCGATCGCCGCCGGTACCGAAATGACCAGGGCGCAGGGACAGCCGATCAGCAGCAGCGCCAGACCCTTATAAATCCATTCGTTCCAATCACCGGCAAAAGCCAATGGCGGAACCACCGCGACCAGTCCAGCCACGACGACCACGCCGGGGGTATACCAGCGCGAGAAACGGTCGATGAACCGTTCTGTGGGGGCTTTGCTTTCCTGGGCTTCCTCGACCAGCTTGACGACGCGGGCAATGGTGTTGTCGGCGGCGGCTGCCGTAACCTTGATGCGCAGGACGGCATCGCCGTTGATCGTGCCTGCGAAGACCTTGTCGCCGACGCCCTTGCGTACTGGCACGCTTTCACCGGACACGGGTGATTCATCAATGGCGCTCTCGCCTTCGGTGATCTCGCCGTCGGCCGGGACCCGGTCGCCGGGTCGCACGAGGAGGGTAGCGCCCACGGACAGGCTTTCGGCCGGCACCTCGCGGGTCGTGCCGTTCTCTTCAATCAGCGCGGTTTTGGGGATCAAAGTGGTGAGCGCCTGAATGCTGGAGCGCGCCTTGCCGGCGGCTACTCCTTCCAGCAACTCGCCGACCAGGAACAGGAAGACCACGGTTGCGGCTTCCTCGCCGGCGCCGATAATGACGGCACCGACCGCCGCGACGGTCATCAGCATTTCGATCGAGAACGGGATGCCGGCGAGTGCGGCCATCACCGCCCGCCGCCCGATCGGCACCAGGCCAATCAGCATGGCGGCGATGAAAGCCCACGGGCCAGTGGCGGGCCAGATGGTGTGAACCGCAAAGGCTACAGCCAATGCGGCGCCACTGGCGATGGTCAGGCGACCCTTGGCGCTGTTCCACCATGGCCCCGAGGCCGGTGTGTGGTCGTGCCCATGCAGGCCCTCCACCTCCTCGTCATGATCATCTTTGGCTGCGCCGGCGTAGTCGTGCCCCGCATGGGCATGGTCGGCGTGATCGTGACCGTCATGGTCGTGATCGTCCTTCGCGTCATCTTGGGCCGGCCTTGCGTTCGGTTCGGTTTTCCCTTTGACCTGGGCGACAGTATACCCGAGGCCCGTCACCTTTTTCTCGATTGCAGCGAGGTCGCTTTTCAGCGCGTGCTTCACCGTCATGGTCCCGGCCGTGACCGACACGTTCACGTCTTCGACGCCAGGCATCCGGCGCACCGCCGTGTCAATTTTGGTGGCGCAGGCGGCACAATCCATGCCGTCCACGCGATAACGGGTTTGTGCGGCGGGTGAGGTCATTGCAAAAGCTCCTTCATTTAAGGAGCAGGCTACATCCTCTAGCGACTAGAGGAGCAAGCAAAAAATGACACCCTATTCGAGCGCAACGGGTTCGTCTTTGGCATCCAACTGCTCCTGCGCTTTTTCCGCAGCCTCGACAATTTGACTGGCGGCGCTATTCAGGGACCTCTTAAGCGCGTCGCAGGAGCCAAGTGCTGTGGCGCCGTGGGTCAACCTGCTAATCTTTTCGGCGGCATCGACAGCAATTGTTTTGTGCCCGTCCTCATGCGCCTTCAAATCATCAATGTAGGCCTTCCATGCCGTGCGAAGGGCTGGGTCGGCATGCTCTTCATCCGCCCAGCGCGGAAGCAGCATGTTCAGCTTGAGCATGATGTCATCCGAAGTCACCCGGCACGCATCTGCCGTTTCGACAAACTTGAAAGTCCAGTTGAAATCATCTTTCAACTCGCCTTCAATAATACCATCGCTGTCTTTCTCAGCCACGCGGTGCAGGTCTACGTCAATCGCGTGCAGGCTGAGTCCGCGCAATTCATAGGTCGTGTTGGTGACTTCGAGTTTCACGTCGGCGCGGGCGGCGCCGACGCCGACGATGAAGGCGAGACCAGTGAAAACTACGGCGTAGCCGCTCATGCTTCGGTTCAACAACTTGCTTTTCAAGATCATACTCCTTCAAGTGCGTCAGGCAGCTCACCCAAACAGCTGGAAAATCATCACGGCCGCTGCAGCCGCCATGATGGAGGTTGCCAGCCAGCCGATCAACCGCATCACGAGCGGCACCGTCGATGTGCCCATGACATCGCCGCGCGCCGTCATCAGCATCATCACCGCCATCACCGGCACAGCGACCATGCCGTTGACCACTGCGCTCCAATACAGAGCCTTGATGGGACTGATAGGGGTGAAATTGAGACAGGCACCGATGAGCGTGGCCAGCACAATCGTCGCATAGAATGCCTTGGCCGCTAACGGCTTGCGTTCGAGCCCGACCGGCCACTTGCGCGCTTCACCCAGCGCATAACCGGCCGAGCCTGCGAGCACCGGGATGGCCAGCAATCCCGTGCCGATGACGCCGAGCGCAAAAATCACAAAGGCGAGAGAGCCGGCAACCGGCCGCAGGGCTTCGGCAGCCTGGCTTGTCGATTCGATGTCGGTGATGCCCTTGGCGTGCAGGGTAGCGCCCGCCGTAATCATGATGGCAAGGGCAACAATGTTGGAAAACGCCATGCCGATATAGGTATCCAGGCGAATGCGATGTATCGCATCTTCCGCCTGCTCTGGGGCCTTCTTCAGGGGCTCGCGCTCCGGCTTTGCCTTTTCGTCTTCGACCTCCTGGGAAGCCTGCCAGAAGAACAGGTAGGGGCTGATGGTGGTGCCAAAAATCGCCACGACAGCCGTCCAGAACTGCGCATCGAGGGAAAAGCTCGGAATGAAGAGCCCCCGCGCGACCTCACTCCAGGGCACGTGAACGAACAGTACCGTGCCAAAATAAGCGAACAGCGAAAGCGTCAGCCATTTCAGAACGGAGACGTAGCGGCTGTATTTGAGAAAAATCTGGAGAACGACCGAAACTGCGCCAAACAGTACGACGTAGAGGAGGTGCGGACCTCCAACGATGAGTTTCAGGGCATCGGCCATGGCGCCGAGATCAGCACCGATGTTGATGGTGTTTGCCATGAGTAGGAGAACAACGACCGACTGCAGAAGCCAGTTCGGGTAATACAGCCGCATGTTGCCGGCGATGCCGCGTCCGGTGGTCCGTCCTATGCGGGCACTGATTTCCTGGACAACCGACATCAGCGGATAGCTGAACAGCATGGTCCAAGTGAGCCCGAAACCAAACTGTGCACCAGCTTGCGAATAGGTGGCGATGCCGCTGGGATCGTCATCAGAGGCGCCAGTAATCAGGCCAGGACCGAGTAGGCCGAGCAGCCGTGGCTTTGACGGCCCGACGACTGGATTCGCTTTTTTTGCGCCCAACTGAAGCCTCCCATACCCCTGACTAACGCGATAACTCCGTGGTCAGGACAAAGCTCCACGCCTATATTCGATTGCGGTAATATTTGTTGAAACCCAGGACTGCCCCGACGCACAGCAGCGGTCCGGCGATGATCAGAACGCGCGCATTCGGAAACAGCCGCTCGAGGACCAGCACGATCACGGTGCTGTCCACCGAAATCGCGACCAACGCTCCCAATAAGAAAATCATCTTCTGCAGCGTTGTCATGGCGCGGCTACTCCAGGCGTCTTGACGGCTGGCCCAGTAGGTACAATCTATAGCGACTAGAGGAGCAAGCAGAAAATGTTAGACGGCGTAACCATTGGCGCAGCGGCCCGCCAAAGCGGCGTGAAGGTGCCGACCATCCGCTACTACGAGCAGATTGGTCTCCTGGCACCCCCAAGCCGAACCGAAAGCCAGCGGCGGCTTTACGGCAAGGCTGACCTGCGCCGCTTGGCATTCATCCGGCACGCTCGCGAGCTTGGCTTCGAAGTTGACGCGATTCGCACTTTGCTGACGCTCCAGGACGATCCCCATCAGTCGTGCGCGGCGGCCGACGAAACCGCCCGCGCCCGGCTCGCCGAGGTTGAACAGCGCATTGCCAGCTTGCTGGCCCTCCGCGCCGAGCTCAAGCGCATGGTCGACGGCTGCGCGAATGGACATGTCTGCGATTGCCGGGTAATTGAGACCTTGGCTGATCAGACCCACAATCACGGCCGGTTGGCTTAGTGCCGCTTGGAATCGTCACCTGACCCGGTTGGAGCGGCCGCGTGCCGGCGGCCGCTCCGTGTCTCGCTGTGCCATTTAATATGGAGGAAACACAGATCGACTGCCGTGTGTACATCCTCCAGCCGCTAGAGAATCAATGGCCGCGATGGGCGATCACACGAACGTGTTTGGGTGATCATTCGCCGGCGTCAGCCGATCGCCTCATCGAGAATGAGCAATATCAAGAACCCGACGAAGAACATCGCCGTCACCCACGGTTGATCGGGAATTTCGTGGGCTTCGACAAGTAGCTCCTCGGTAACGAGGTAAAGCAGCGCAATGAGGCCGAACGCGAAGAACCCGGCCAGGATCGGCGCGGACAGGCCTGCAATCGGTAGCGCGAGAAGGGCGCCGATCGGCAGAAGCAGGGCCAGCGCCCCGGTTAAAAGCACGATCTGCCCGCGAGAACGTTCGCTTTCGCCGATTTCAGCGGCAACGGTCAGGCCCAAGAACAAAACCTCGATTGTCAGGGCTATGGTCAGCAACAGTCCGACCTTGGCACCGGCCGCGAAGCCGATGCCGAGTACCAAACCATCGATCAGGATGTCAACGCCGACCAGGGCAAGAAGCCCCACCGCGCCGCCGACCCGTTCCTCAAGCCGCTTGAGGCCCAGCATCAGAACAATGCCCACAGTCCCGCCAATGGCAATCGCCCACAGCGAACCGCCATGCTTGAGGTCAGGCAGGATTTCGCCGGCGGCGGCGGCGAAGACAACGCCGGCAGCGAAGTGCTGGATGGCGCTAACCAGGACCGGCGCCGGCGGCCTGTAGGCCGCCACGCTCGCACCGACAATCGCGGCCACCACCGGGATCAGGGTATAGAGAAACCACGACATGCTTGCCAGCTCTGCGCCCATAGGTGCACCTCCAGCCGGCATTCTAGTATCTCGAGCGACTAGAGGAGCAAGCCGAAACTGATGCCCGATGAACATGGGGATTATAGATGTACGGAAAACGACCGTTTTCTATACAGGGCTGCCGTCGCAAAATTGGTGGCGTTTCGCGACGCGCATTGTTTACGGAAACTCTTTTCGGATTTCTAGTGTCTGGAAAACCCGCGATCGCACGCGTTCGCTCTGGGGGGTGGTGGACGGTCAACTGAGCCGGGCATTCGAGCTCGCGACTAACCGCGCGTCGGACCGGCTCCGAGCAGAGCGTCCGTAGAACGTTAGCAGAGCGGCATACCGCTTAATATGGATACACTGGCGACCAGTCTCGGGGGATTGACGAGAGGCGTCAGAAAGAAGCGCCTCGCGAGGCCAAGTGGCGGATCGATCGCAGAACGAAAATGGAAGAGCGCCAGCGGACAAGCAGCTTGGCCAAGCCGCACGCCAAGGCGTTGACGAACGCCAAGCTGGAAAGGACGACGAGCGTGCCGCGGATTCCGAAGCGCTCCAGCAATGCACCAAGCGACGGCGCTGCCGAGGACGCGTTGAGACTGGGATACCTAATGTAAGGATGGAAACAGCTCGACCGTCAACCCGGCAATCCGGTAAGTCAGCAATCCGAACCATTCATGCGCGGCGAGACCGACGGCAATCGAACCGGCCCGGCGTTTGAGATCTCCCGTGCCGCGCGTTCGATAGTCGACCGGGTAAGGAGTCACACCAAATCCCGCGGCGCGAAAACATCCGACTGCCCTAGGCATGTGGCTGGCCGATGTCACAAGAAGCCAGAGTTCGCCTGTCTTCGGTCGAACCGCGGCCACGCTTTCCGTGCCATTCTCGCACGTGTTTCGCGATCGTTCTTCCATGTCGATGCGTTGCGGCGACACGCCCAGCGATACGAGAATGTCGCGAGCGACCTGGGACTCCGCCAGTGCGCCGGCGCTGTCAATGTGGCCTAATCCTCCGGACAGAAAAATCCTTGCATCGGGATAGCGCCTGCTGAGATCGACTGTCGCGGTCAGCCGTTCCCCCGCCTCATTCATCGCCAAGGTGCCGCGGTCGCCGCTGATATGGGTGTCGACGGCTCCGCCAAGCAGTATGATGCCGGTGACGGGCCTATCAATGACCGGCTGAGGGAAGCGATCCTCGAGCACCACCAGCGCAGCCGGTCCAAGGGGGCTCCAGCCACAGATGGCCAGCAACAGAATCGACGCTATGATGCATGCCCGTCCCAGGCGAGATCTGCCAACCAGTATGGCGACAATGCCGGCCAGACCGAGGAGCGTGACAAGATTGGAAGGGATCAGAAAAAACTCGATGAGTTTCGAGATGATGAAAAACATCAGACCCTCGCGCGCGCATTTGATAAACGGCTGGCCTCACAGGTGAGAGAGAATCCCCGCCTGCGCTGGCATTTTGGCATTTGTCTGCTGCATTGGCTGACCGTGATCGCGCTCGCGGCGCAAATCGCCATTGCCTTCGGACCGATGAACGGGCCGGGCATGGCGACGATGAACTGGCTTCCGCTCCACATGTCGATCGGTGTGACGATCCTTGCCATCATCGTCCTCAGGCTTTGCTGGCGCATCTTCACCCAGCCCCCGGTAAGGCGACCCTCACGGTTCGTGCGGTTTGCGACTTCTTTCTTTCACGTGTTTCTCTACGTCATGATTCTTGCCGTCCTGATAACGGGATGGCTCGGGTACCGGCCAATGCCCTTCATGCCCCCCGCGCGGCTTTTCGGAACCTTGCATGTGCCGTTGGCGCCATCGGTCGGCGGGCTGTCGACAAGAGCTTTCGCTTTCGTCCATGCAAAGCTGGTCTGGATTTTGCTTGGATTTGTCGGCGTTCACGTCTTGGCCGCGCTCGTGCATTTCCTGGTGCTTCGCGATGGTGTCATGCGCACTATGTTTTTTGGGCGGCAGGACACCGCTTCGAGGGAAAAAGAGGCGCATGATGCGGTCGGTGATGAAGCATGCTCACCCGATCGCCCATAATCCTCCCGCAATGATCACCGCGTACCGGGCCGCTTTGCCCAATGCGACGAGCGCAACGAACACGCCGATGTTCACGCGTGCCGCGCCTGCCGCAATGGTGAAAGCATCTCCAACGACCGGCAGCCAGGCGAACAGCAGCGTCCATTCGCCAAAGCGCCGGAAGATCCGGCTTGCCTGCTCATAGCGCTCAGGAGTGACCGGAAACCAGCGCCTGTTCCGCAACGTGTCGATTCCACGCCCCAGAACCCAGTTCACCACCGAGCCGAGCGTGTTGCCGATCGTGGCGACTGCCAGAAGCAGCGCCGGATCACCGCGACCCGACACTATCAGGCCGGCGAGCACCACCTCCGATGATACTGGCAGGATGGTTGCGGCGAGGAACGCGCTGATGAACAGCGCGCCATAGAGCGCCGCCACCTCGGCCTATGCCTGCACGTCGACAATGCCCATCATGCCGAGCTGCTCGTGCTCGAGGATATGGCAGTGATACATGCGCGGCCCCGGCCGGTCCTGGCGCAGGAGCAGACGCACCGTCTCTCCGCGCGCGACGTTGACGGTGTCTTTCCAGGCGCGATAGGCCGGCTTTGATATGTTGCCGTCGCGTTCGTGCTCGACCACCTGGAACTGCGTCCCATGCACATGGAATGGATGATCCATGTCCGCCTTGTTGACGATTTCCCAGAGTTCGACCTGTCCGGCTTTCGAGACGACATCGATACGGTTCATGTCGAAGGCGGCGCCATTGATCAGAAACCCCATCTCCATACCGCTGGCGTTCATGGCCATGGTTTCGGTGAAGATGAAGCGCCGGCTGACGGCGGGAGCGCCGAGTTGCGCGATCGGCCGCAGCCTGTCGGGTAGTGGCGGGACCGGCTCGGCCGGCGTCCGCGAAACATTGACCGTGAGCAGCGTCAGGCCTGCATCGGCAGGCCGGCCCGCGCCCATCCAGCCGCGATCGTAATCGAGCGTGAACAGCGTGGCTGGGCCGGGTTTGTCAAAAGACACGATCAGTTCAAGGCGTTCCGCAGGACTGAGAAGAATCTCGTCGGCTGCGATCGGTGCCTCCAACAGGCCACCGTCTGTTCCGATAACTGTCATTGGCGCCTCAAACGACAGTCGAAGGAACCGCGCGTTTGTCGCGTTGTAGAGCCGGAAGCGCCGCTTCGTGCCGAAGGGAACCGTTAGGCGAGGATTCTTCTGTCCGTTGACGAGCACATGATCGCCGACGCGTCCGTTCATCAGGTCGACCATCGTGTTGTCCGGCATGGTGCCATCGGCAGCAAGGCGAAGGTCGGTGAACACCAGTACGGTATCGCCATATTCGGCCGGGATTGGATCGACCTTCGGCTTGACCACAAATGCCCCGGCAAGGCCGCGAAAGACTTGCTCAGCCGTCTTGCCGTGCGGATGCGGATGGTACCAGTATGAACCCGCGCTTCCTTCGGGCAGTTCGAAGCTGTAGGTGCGGTCGGTTCCGGTTGCGACGGGGTCCATCGGATTGCCGTCCTGGTCAGCCGGAACGGGCATGCCATGCCAATGGATGGTGCTCGTCTCTTCAGGAATTTGGTTGGCGAATGTGATCTCAACGCGGTCGCCCTCCGTCGCTTCGATCAATGGCCCTGGGCTCAGGCCGTTGTAGCCAAGGATCGGCGTGTCGAGCCCTTCCGCGAAACGCACCGTGGCGGACTCGGCCGTCAGCTTCCCCCTGAACAGGCTGGGGGTGCCCGCTTCGTTGGCGAGGCGGGGCAAGTCGCGAAGTGTTTCTCCTTCAGGCAGCACGGCCGCGCCTTGCGGCGCTGCGGCCATATCATGACCTGCGTGACCGCCCATATCCATGCCGGGCATGTCATCCATCTTCATTTGAGCGATGGCGCGCGGGCTCGCAAAAACCGTCACAAGACCTGCCGCCAGAAAAGCGCGTCGATGCATCTGTTATCTCCTAGGTCAAAGACTGGCGCGCGTCGGCGCGCGGTATGTTTCAGAAAGCCTGCCGTTGCCTGGCGATCTCGCCGCCGAGCTTCGGGCGCTTGGACGAGTTGGCTGGTCCGGCCTCGTGACCGCTGGAAAGGTTCTCGATGATCGGGCAGTGCGGCCGCCCATCTCCCTGGCAGTGCTCCGCCAGATGACGCAGCGTTTTTGACATATCGCGGAGTTCGCGCATTTTCCGCTCGAGTTCCGCGACATGTTCCATCGCAATCCGCTTCACATCGGCGCTCGCCCGTGAGCGGTCGCTCCAGAGAGCCAGCAAATCGGTCATCTGGTCCACGGAAAAGCCAAGATCACGCGCCCTGCGAATGAAGCGGAGCGTATAAACGTCGTCGCCAGAATAGACCCGGTAGCCAGCGTCGGTTCGGGCAACGTTCGAGATCAGCCCGATCGACTCATAGTAGCGGATCATCTTGGCCGAGACGCCTGATTCCGCGGCAGCTTCACCTATGTTCATAATTGCATCCCTGCGGGTTGGCAGTCCCGGCGACATCACATCCGGAGCTTAGGGTAAAACATATCGGCATAAAATCTGTCATACGACTTGAACGGAGAATTGATCGGCCTGTCTCCTGTCGTCGATCGGTGCCCGGAAACGCCTGAGGCGCAAAGCATTGGTCAGAACGAAGACGCTGGACAGCGCCATGGCGCCTGCCGCGAGCATCGGCGACAGAAGCGTGCCGGTCAGCGGATAGAGCACTCCAGCGGCAACGGGGATGAGCGCGATGTTGTAGGCAAAGGCCCAGAACAGGTTCTGGCCGATGTTGCGGATCGTCGCCTTGGAGAGCGCGATGGCATTCGCCACAGCGCGGAGATCGCCCGACATCAGCACGACGTCGGCACTTTCGATGGCGATATCCGTGCCGGTGCCAATCGCAATGCCGACATCCGCCGCTGCCAGCGCCGGCGCATCGTTGATGCCGTCGCCGACAAAGGCTACACGAGCCCCATGTGCGGCAAGCCGCTTCACGGCCTCGACCTTGCCGTCGGGCAGCACCTCGGCGACGATTTCGTCGATGCCGATCCGCCGCCCGATCGCCTCAGCCGTGCGCCGGTTGTCGCCGGTCACCATGGCCACTTTGAGACCGAGCGCGTGCAGTGCCTTGATGGCAGCGGGCGTCGATGCCTTGATCGGGTCGGCAACGGCAATGATCGCAGCGAGCCTGCCATCGATGGCCGCGTAGAGCGGGGTCTTGCCCTCGTCGCCGAGGCGCGCAGCCGCCGAAGCAAAGGCCGAGATGTCCAGGCCGAGCCGGGTCATCAGGCGATCAGCGCCGATCTCGATCTTGCTGCTTTCGACGTTTGCGTTCACCCCCAAGCCGGGAACGGCCTCGAAGTTCTCGATATCGGCGAGCACAAGGCCACGCCGTTCTGCCGCCCTCACAATCGCCTCGGCGACGGGATGCTCGGAGCGAGCCTCCACCGAGCCGACGAGCCGGAGCACGTCGGCTTCGACAAAACCGTCAGTCACGACGAAATCGGTCAATTCTGGCCGGCCCTCGGTGAGCGTTCCGGTCTTGTCGAGAGCAATGACCGTAGCATCACGCAGTGTCTGCAGCGCCTCGCCCTTGCGGAAGAGCACGCCCAGTTCGGCCGCCCGCCCGGTACCGACCATGATCGAGGTCGGCGTGGCGAGGCCCATGGCGCACGGGCAGGCGATGATCAGCACGGCAACGGCGTTGACCAGCGCGAAGGACAGGGCCGGCTCTGGACCCAGCACAAGCCAGGCACCAAAGGTGAGCAAGGCGGCCGCGATCACGGCCGGCACGAACCACGCAGTCACCTTATCGACCAGCGCCTGGATCGGCAGCTTCGAGCCTTGCGCAGATTCAACCATGCGGATGATCTGGGCGAGCAGTGTCGCCGAGCCGACCTTTGTGGCGCGGAACGAGAAACTGCCGGTTTTGTTGATGGTGCCGCCGACCACTTCCGCGCCTACGCCCTTGGCGACAGGCAGCGGTTCGCCGGTCATCATGGACTCGTCGACGAAGGATGATCCTTCGACGATCTCGCCGTCGACCGCAATCTTTTCGCCTGGGCGCACCACCACAACGTCACCGAACCGCACTTCGGCGAGCGGCACCTCGACGGTAACGCCGTTCTTGACGAGGCGCGCTGTCTTGGGCTGCAGCCCGACCAGTTTCTTGATTGCCTCGCTGGTCCGGCCCTTGGCCCGAGCCTCTAGGAAGCGCCCGAGCAGGATCAGCGTCACGATGACGGCCGCCGCTTCGTAATAGACGTTGGCAGTGCCAGCGGGCAGAACATAGGGAATGAAGGTCGCGACAAGCGAGTAGGCCCAGGCCGCGCCCGAGCCAACCGCCACCAGCGCGTTCATGTCCGGCGCGCCCTTGAGCAGCGCCGGCATTCCTTTCCTGAAGAACCGCAGGCCGGGGCCAAAAAGGACAATCGTAGTCAGCACGGATTGCAGCCGCCAGTTCCAGTCGCCGAGCGTCATCATTACCCAGTGATGGAATGCTGGCATAAGATGGGCGCCCATTTCGAGTATGAACACCGGCAGCGTCAAAAGCGCAGCCAACGCAAGCAAACGACCCAGCGTTCGAATCTCGGCTTCGCGTCCGTCGCTCGCACGGTCCTTGTCTGCGTCCGGCAAGATCTGGCGCGCTTCGTAGCCGGCTGCCGCCACCGCCCCCTCAAGCGCGGCGGCCTCGACACTGCCCGCGACGATGCGGATGGTGGCGCGCTCGGTTGCCAGATTGACACTGGCTTCGGTCACGCCCGGCACAGCCTTCAGCGCCTTTTCGATGCGCGCGACGCAGGAAGCGCAGGTCATTCCTTCGAGGGCGAGCTCAATCGTGTCCGGGCGCGTCTCATAGCCAGCGGCCGAGACTGCCGCGATAACGGGAGCAATGTCCGGCTTGCCGGCAAAGGTCACCTCGGCACGTTCGGTCGCCAGATTGACCGATGTCCCAACGACACCCGGCGCGGAGGCAATGGCCTTTTCGACGCGCCGCACGCACGAGGCGCACGTCATGCCCGCGATGCCGACCTGAATTGTGGAACAAGGAACCGAAACAGGTCCGGCTGGCGTGTGCGGGGTAACGGCGTTCATGGGATTGCAACTCCATTCTGGGTGGCTGCCACATGATATAAAGGTTCCCATGATAGGAAGGTCAAGGGGCAAACTTCAATCAGTACTCCAATGCGACCGCGATGATTACATCGACGAGAAAATAGGCTCTTGACCTTCCAACGATGGGAAGCCCCATAACGGGTCCATCAGCAGGAAAAGGAGAGCTGCCATGTTGAGATTGAAAGTTCCGGATATGAGCTGCAGCCATTGTGCCAGCACGATCGAAAAAGCCGTAAAAAGTGTCGATCCTGCAGCCAGGGTCATAGTCGACCTCGGCGCATCGACAGTCGCCGTGGAAACCAAGGCGAACGACGCCGCTATCCGTGACGTCATCAAGTCTGCCGGGTACGACAACGAGAAATTGGCGGCCTGAAGGATATCAGGCGCGGCCGGCGGATCATAAACGCGTCGGCCGCGTTCATTCGCATTGAGGCTTGGTACGCTGAGCCGTCTGATAGAATGCGGCGAGAAACCAAGGGCGGACCCTGATGCTTATCCAACCAATCGACTATTTTCTCGTCGCCTGGTTCGCAATTGCCGCCGCCTCGACGCTCTATGTCGGCTTCGATCAATACCGGAACAACCCCGAACCAGTGGTGATGAAATGGGGGTTTATCCTGGTGACGCTCTATATGGGTCCGATCGGACTGCTGCTCTACGTGCTTGCCGACAAGGAGCCGCGCCCAGGCGGGCATGAGGCCTTCACCAAGCCGCTCTGGAAGCAGGGCGTCGGCTCAACGATTCATTGCGTCGCCGGCGATGCGACCGGCATCATTCTTGCCGCCGTGATCACCGCGTCGCTCGGCCTGCCGATGTGGCTTGATCTCATCGTCGAATATCTGGCCGGCTTCGCCTTCGGGCTTTTCATCTTCCAGTCACTTTTCATGAAATCGATGATGGGCGGCACCTATTGGGAAAACGTCCGCAAAAGCTTTCTGCCTGAGTTCATCTCCATGAATTTCATGATGGCCGGCATGGCCCCGGTCATGAGCTTCCTGATGATGGGCCGCGACATGCGCGCGATGGAGCCGACGGAGCTTCTGTTCTGGGGCGTGATGTCGATCGGCGTCATCGCCGGCTTTGCTCTCGCCTACCCTGCCAACGTCTGGCTGGTCGCACGCAAGCTGAAGCATGGGCTGATGGCGCAGCGCTCGCAAACCGCCGAACCCGATCAGGACAAGAAGCGCGCGCATGGCGGGGCGGCGGAAGAAGCCCATGCCGGACCTACCGGGAAGACCCCGCCTGCGAAAGCACTGGCGAAAGCGAAGGTACCGGCACCGGCGAAGGCATCAGCAGTGGCGAAGGCACCGGCAGAGGTGACGGAAGATCATTCTCATGATCACGGCGGCAACACTGGAGAGCAGTTGCAGGGCCGCCCTGAATTTCCGTCGTGGCTACGATCGGCCGCCATCCCATTCATCCGATGCTGGTTCCCCTGCCGATCGGGTTGTTCGTCGGAGGACTTCTCTCCAATCTGGCTTTCTGGATCAATGGCAATCCTTTCTGGGCGACCGCCTCCATTTGGCTCATCGCGGCGGGATTGGTGGTCGGCCTCCCCGCCGCCGTCGCCGGCTTGACGGATTTCCTCGGCAGTCCGCCAATTCGCAAGCTCTATCACGCCCGCTATCATCTCGTCGGCAACCTCATCCTGCTGGCCATCGCGGCAATCAGCGTGGCCGTGCGCCTTTCCCTTGGTCCGGCAGATGCCGTATTGCCGTGGGGGCTGATGATGTCGACAGCCGTCGTTGTGCTGCTTGGCTACACCGGCTGGCATGGCGGCGAGATGGTTTTCGGGCATGGTGTCGGAATGCGGCAGCACGACCATGGTGCTTCTGATCCAGCACAGGCTCAACCCGCCAAGGGCCAACACGCGCAGATGCAAATGCATCATGCTGACGCTGGCGATCATGCTCCGCAAGGCCATGACATGGCCTCCCACATGGGCAAAAAGAGCGGCGGCCACCAAATGGAGACGGACGCCACGACGCCACAGATCACTGCCCTTGGGGTGGTGTCCCTGCTGGCGCTTGCGATCGGCATGATCGCACCCGCGAACTGGATTAATATGAGCCTGTCTGCGCGCGATGTCGGCGGAGCCATTATGCCCCCCGGCATGATCATGGATCGCGACACGCCGGCCGCTGCCATGCGCGATATGGCGGCGGTCGATCCGAGGCTGGTGAGTTTCAAGGCTGATCCCGCAGCTCAGGGAGGCACGGTCCTCGAACCACGAATCGAGAACGGCGTTAAGGTATTCGATATCGAGGCTTCGGTTATCCAATGGTCGATTCTGCCCGGAGTGACGGTCGAGGCCTTTGCCTACAACAAGCAGGTTCCCGGTCCGACGCTGCGCGTTACCCAGGGCGACCGCGTTCGCATCAACGTCACCAATCGGCTGCCCGAAAGCACGACCGTGCACTGGCATGGCCTCGATGTGCCCAATGCGATGGATGGCCCGGCCTATGTCACACAAAAGCCGATGAGCCCGGCGAAACTTTTTCCTACGAATACACCGTTGAACAGTCCGGCACATATTTCTATCACACCCATGATCATGTCGACCGTCAGCAGGCGCTCGGCCTCTATGGCGCGCTGATCATCGACCCGAAGAATCCGGCCGACGCAATCACCGCCGACCTGGAATACACCGTTCAACTCCAGGAATGGCTGAAACGGGAAGGGCTGACCTTTCCGTCCATGCCGATGGACGGCGGCTTTCCTAACTTCTTCACCATCAACGGCAAGTCTTACCCCGCGACGGACACGATCAGCATGAAGGTGGGTCAGTTGCTCAAGATCCGTTTCGTGGGATCTAACACCACCGCCATCCATCCGATGCATATTCACGGTGGGCCGTTCGAAGTCGCCGCCGTCGACGGCGTGACGCTGCCCCAAAACGCTCGGTATACGGCCGATACCATCAACGTCGGGCCCGGGCAGAGGTTTGACGTCCTGTGGCGGGCGCTTCGGCCTGGCAAGTGGCTGCTGCATTGCCACATCCCGCATCACACGACGAACAACAATGTTGAGGAGAAGGGCGGCGGCGGGCTGACGATGATCATCGATGTTAACTAGCTGCGGCCGAGGTTTTTGATCGATGTCCCCAATCTCCGGTGTTTCTCCCGACACAGCCGAACAGGTCGATTGTCTGATTGTTGGAGGAGGACCGGCCGGTTTGACGGCGGCGACATACCTTGCTCGGTTTCACCTCTCCGTCCTGGTGACCGATAGTGGTGAGAGCCGGGCCGATCTGATTCCACTCACCCGTAATTTTCCCGGCTTTCCCGACGGAATCGCGGGGTCCGAGCTTCGCGCGCGCATGCGGGAACAAGGAAGGCGCTACGGTGTAGGCCATTGGGCTGGAAAGGTCGTTTCGTTGAAGGGAGGCCCGGGCTTGTTTGTGGCCCATACGATGGAAGGGATGTTTCAAGCGCGCACCGTGCTGATGGCAACAGGCGTCTTCAACCTGAGACCGAGCATGCCTGCCGATGTCCACGATGAGGCTCTGGCGCGTGGGTTATTGCGTTATTTGCCGATTTGCGATGGTTATGAGGTGACCGATAGTGCGGTCGCGGTCATCGGAACCGGCGAACACGGAACGAACGAAGCGGAGTTCTTGCGCAGTTACACCGCTGATGTGACTTTGATTGCATCGACGGGCAATCATGAGCTCGACGTAGCGCAAAGATCGCGTCTCAAGAACGGCGCCATTCAAACAGTTGACGGTCCATGTCTCGATTTTGAACTGATGCAGGATGGCATCGCGATAGCGACACCGACGGGCCGCCGCGCGTTCGCAACGGTCTATCCAGCGTTAGGATCCCATATCCGTTCGGACCTTGCGGCTGGGATGGACGCCGAAGTATCGCGCGACGGATGTCTTATCGTCGATAACCACCAGAGAACCTCGGTAGCGGGTCTATATGCGGCGGGCGACGTGGTACGCGGGCTCGATCAGCTCTCCTATGCCATGGTATAAGGAGGGGTCGCTGCCGTTGCAATCCGAAACGACCTAGCTCGCTTGACCCCGCTGCGGCGGTAGCCTGGAGGCTGGCCACGTGCAGTGTTGCAACAGTCTACAAGGCTCCCGCAGGGCCATCATGCCGATGTTTTGTGTGATCGCCCTGCCCCAGCAAAGCGTTGCCAGCATTGCCCCTGCCAGAAAGATGGCGACCGGCAAAATACCTGATCTTGAACAGCGCAAGGGCAACAAAGATCCCGATCGCTGCATACCATCCGAACGTCACGTAGGTTGGATTCGGACCCGACAATCCTTCGAAACCGTAGCGAAATATCGAGACAGCAGCGCCAGCATGGAGGATGACCAGCGCGGCCAAAGCCAGCGCCGTTGCGACCATCGGAACGAATCGCCTCCACTCACGGCCGGCGACACCGCCGATTATGTTGAGATCGAATCCGGTGAACGTCTCGGCCTGTATGCTAGCCTCGTTCACTCCTGAACCGCCGAGCATCGTCTTCATGGCGCTGACCATCTCCGGCAGCCCGGAAATGTAGTAGACGGGAAGCAGCGGGTCATCGACATGCTTTGCAAGCATCGAGTGGGTTATGCGCTCGGTTTCGCCGGTCCATGAACGGATCGACCGCGCCGCTTCAGTCATCGTGGCAACCAGTTTGAAAGACGGGTTTTGCTCCGCGAGCCTTTGCAACTCGTCGAGATACGCCGCGTCCTCCGGCCGCCGGTTCGAGTAGAACAGAAATAGTCTGTGCGACAGCTTTCGCTCGATCGCGTCCTTTATCATCGAGAAGGCCGGAACGATGCCGATGCCCCCGACGAGAAAAACAGCGGGCCGCGAAGCATCCTGGTGCAGCGCAAACGCTCCTTGCGGAACATCCAGCAGCATCTGGACGAGAACCCTGTCTCCGGTCTGCAGCCGGCTGAGAACCCGCTTGAAAGCTGTGTCACGCATCCTCATGGCGATAACCAGATCGGCTTCCTGAGGTGTGCTGGCGAGCGAGAAAAACCGGCTATCGCCCGCGTGGTCCGTTTCGGGAGGATCAATGAGCGTCATCCGCACATGCTGGCCGGCCTTGAAGCGAAAGCCGTCCGGTCTCTCGAACACGAAAGCCCAGCTGTCTTGCGCGATCTGCCTCCTGCCCTTCAACGCCAATTCAAATGAAGCCTTCTTCATCGAAGCGCCCGAGCGGCCATGCATGCGACGAAAGTGTTCGTGATCCATATTGGTCCTCTGCGCGAGATGCGCGGCCTGGGCTGAAAGCAGGGCTTGCCGCCGAAGCCATCGGCCACTTAAAAGGAACAAGGCGTGCGATATCGGATATAGTGTGCGGAATTCTGTCAACGAACGGGATGCTGTGAACGTCCGAAAATGAACACTCGACCTGGAATTTCTTTGAATAGAGTCGAAGATGGCAAAAGGAATGATCGACCGTCGCATTGCCCGCACCAGAGGGATGCTACAGCACGCTTTGATCTCGTTGATCCCGAAAAAGGGTTATGAGGCCATCACGGTCGAAGACATCTGCGACGTGGCCAATGTCGGCCGATCGACCTTTTATGCCCACTACACTTTTATGCCCACTACACAAGCAAGGACGATCTGAAGCGGCGCGGTCTGGACCAGCATTTGCGCTCACTGCTCGCCGACCAGCAGCGAGAGGCCGTTGCGACGCCGGGCGACAGCAGAAGCCTGGCCTTCAGCCTGGTCATGTTCGAACACGCGCGCGACCATCTGGAATTGTACCGGGCCTTGGCCGGCGGTCGCGGCGGCGCCATCAGCCTTGGCGGCATTCGCCAGATACTGTCGGATCTGGTGCGCGGTGAACTTGCCGCATCCGCCGGCGCCGAGGAGGCCGCCCCGCGCGAATTCGTCGTCCAGTATGTCGTTGGCGCCTATATGGCCGTGTTGACCTGGTGGCTCGATCGGGGTGCGAAACCGCCGCCTATGCAGGTTGATGCTATGTTCAGGCGCTTGGCAATCGATGGAATCCTGCCTCAGCCTCTCGAAAGGCGGCTCACAATAGCAAGCGAGGTCAGCAACCGATGATGGTAACAGGTTTGATCCCGTCGAGATCGCCATTATTTCAAAGATCTTGCTGCTTTGTGCGCCGGTTTGCGAGCTGGAACTGGAAATTGGTGGCCGGACGGCGTGCAACCGAGCGATCGTCCGGCCACAATCCCATCTCTTAGGCAGGTATAAGGACGGCGATGCGATGCACGCCGACCTCCTTGCTTGTATTCGTTGCCTCGTCGGTCTTGCCCTCGGCGCAGGTGTACATGTCACCCGTCTTGAGCTTGAATTCCTTGTCCGCTTTCTTGATCGTGAATGCACCTGAAGTAATGGTGCACACCATGTCGTTGTCCATCACGGTTTGAGGAACGTGTGCTCCGGGCTGAAACACAACGTCGACAATTGCCATGCTCTTGTAGGCGGGAATGTCTGCATTGCCGGTGCCGACCTCAACCACCCTGACACCGGGCGCAATCTCCTTGCCCTCTTTCGGGCCGTATTTCTTGGTTTTTGCGGACGCCGCAAGGGTGAACAAAGGAGCTACCGCAGCGGCCGTCACACCGAGAGCAATTGCAGATCGGCGATTCATGTTTTTCATCGCATCCTCCCAATATGTATGTCGTGCACGATAGTGCACGACATACATATATTAGCACAGACGCATTTAGTTGTAAGCGGCGGCGTTACTGTCGGCCGATTGACCTTATCGTCGAGGACGTTTTCGAACTCGGCGAGGCTGAAACCCAACGCTTCGGCTCGGACAACTATGTGAGTCGCCCGCGAGCGTCCCCGTGGGGATCGACGGGAGTGCTCAGCAGACCAGATCGCCCTCGCTCCGTAGTTGGCGTATGACTAAATGCCGAGCATCTTCTTGGCTTCGTTGAGCGCAGCCTCTGATCCTGCATGATCGCCGGCCGCATGCAATTTCTCGCCTTGGGCACGCAGCTCTTTGACCTTGGTCATATCGGCCTCCGCGAGGGTCGCGGACGGCAACGCCGCGTCGATCGCGGCCATGATGGTCGGGCATGAATTCGCAAAGGCGGCCGCTGGGATGACCGACAAGAAAAGCGCAAGAGAAATTGAACGTAACATGGCTGTTCCTCCCTGCCGGCCCCGGAATGCCTTGCATCGATGACCGGCACACCGATAGTACATGGCAGCGCCCGGTGCGGCAATCACCATGCGGGTTGCGGCCTCTCATTCGGCAGCGAGGCCAAACCTCACAGGTTCCGTGAGCGCAACCTCATCGATCGTCGTCGATGCAATGTCCTTCGGCAACCGCCATCCCTTGACCAACCCGTAGATCGCCGGGATAACCACCAAGGTCAGGAGGGTGGACGAGATCATCCCACCGATCATTGGCACGGCGATGCGCTGCATCACTTCAGAGCCGGCGCCTGTGCTCCAGAGGATTGGGATCAGCCCGGCCATGATGGCAACGACAGTCATCATCTTGGGCCGGACGCGCTCCACAGCACCAAGCATGATCGCCTCATAGAGATCCGCCCGGGTGAACGGCCGATTGTGTGCGGCCCGCTCTGCCTTCACTTCGGCCATGGCCTGCTCCAGGTAGATCAGCATGACGACACCAGTCTCCGCGGCGACGCCGGCGAGCGCGATGAAGCCGACCGCCACCGCCACCGACATGTTGAAGCCGAGCCACCACATCAGCCAGATCCCGCCGACAAGGGCAAAGGGCAAGGACAGCATGACAATCAACGTCTCGGTGAGCGCCCGGAAGTTGAGATAGAGCAGCAGGAAGATGATGAGCAGCGTGACGGGCACGACGATCTTCATCCGCGCCGTGGCTCGCTCCAGATACTCGAACTGCCCGCTCCAGGCGACCGAATAGCCGGGCGGCAGCTTCACCGTTTCCGCGACGGCCTTCTGGGCGTCGGCGACATAGCCGCCGAGATCCCGGCCGTTGATGTCGACGAAGATGTAGGTCGCGAGCTGGCCATTCTCAGTGCGGATCGAGGTCGCGCCGCGCGTGAGTTGGACTTTCGCCACCTCACCGAGCGGAATGGCGCCGCCGCCGGGCAACGGCACTTCGACTTCGGTAGCGATCGACTGAGGGCTCGAGCGCAGATCGCGGGGGTAGCGGATATTGACCCCGTAGCGCTCCCTGCCCTCCACGGTTGTCGTCACGGTTTCGCCGCCGAGCGCGGTCGCGATGACGTCCTGGACGTCGCCGACGGCAAGGCTGTACCGGCCGAGCGCCTCGCGGTCCGGGACGATGTCGAGATAGTAGCCGCCGATCACCCGCTCGGCATAGGCGCTCGACGTGCCCGGAACCGCCTTAAGGGCGGCTTCGATCTGGCGCGCGATCTTCTCCATCTCCGCAAGATCGGTGCCGAACACCTTGACGCCGACCGGCGTCCGGATGCCGGTCGAAAGCATGTCGATGCGGGCGCGGATCGGCATGGTCCAGGCGTTGGAGACGCCGGGGAACTGCAGGGCCTTGTCCATCTCGGCCTTCAGGCTGTCGATGGTGACGCCAGTCCGCCATTGCTCCTTTGGCTTCAGATTGATGATGGTCTCGAACATCTCGGTGGGGGCCGGGTCGGTCGCGGTCAGCGCCCTCCCCGCCTTGCCATAGACCGATTCCACTTCCGGAAACGACTTGATGATCCGGTCCTGCATCTGAAGCAGCTCCGCCGCCTTGGTGACGGAAATTCCCGGCAGCGTCGTCGGCATGTACATCAGCGTGCCTTCGTTCAGGGTCGGCATGAATTCCGAGCCGATCTGGCTTACTGGCCAGACGGATACTCCAAGCAAGACAAGCGCGAGCGCGATGGTGAGCGTCTTAGCCTTCAGCACGCCGCGAATGACGGGACGGTAGACCCAGATCAGGAAGCGGTTGATCGGGTTCTTGTGCTCCGGGATGATCCGGCCGCGCACAAACACCACCATCAAGGCTGGCACCAGAGTGACCGACAGGATCGCAGCAGCGGCCATCGAGAAGGTCTTGGTGAAGGCGAGAGGACCGAACATCCGGCCCTCCTGCGACTCGAGCGTAAAGATCGGCAGGAACGATACCGTTATGACAAGGAGGCTGAAGAACAGCGCCGGGCCGACCTCGCTCGCCGCATCGATCAGGATCTGTACTCGCGGCTTGCCCGGCGGAGCGCGCTCCAGATGCTTGTGGGCGTTCTCGATCATGACGATCGCGGCGTCGATCATCGCGCCGACGGCGATAGCGATGCCGCCGAGGCTCATGATGTTGGAGCCGAGCCCGATCGCCTTCATGGCGCCGAACGCCATCAGGATACCGACCGGCAGCATTAAGATGGCGACGAGCGCGCTGCGTAGGTGAAGGAGGAACACCACGCAGACCAGGGCGACGATGACGCTCTCCTCGGCCAGCGTGTGCTTCAAAGTTTCGATCGCCGCTTCGATGAGATGCGAACGGTCGTAGACAGGCACGATCTCAACACCCTTGGGAAGGCTCCCGGCAATGTCGCTCAAGCGTTGCTTGACGTTCTCGATCACGGTCAGGGCATTGGCTCCGAACCTCTGCAGGACGATGCCGCTGGCGACCTCGCCTTCGCCATTGAGTTCGGTGATGCCGCGCCGCTCGTCGGGACCGATCTCGACTTTGGCGACGTCCTTGAGGCGCACAGGCACGCCCTGGTCCGTCTTCAGGACGATGTCTTCGATATCGGCAATCGACTTGATGTAGCCGCGGCCACGCACCATAAACTCGAACTCGGAAAGCTCCAGCGTGCGTCCGCCGACATCCCGATTGCTGGCGCGCACGGCGTCGCGGACCATCGACAGCGATATGCCCTGGGCGCGCAGCCGCAGCGGATCGACGACGATGTTGTACTGCTTGACGAAGCCGCCGACGCTTGCGACCTCGGCGACCCCCTCGGCCTTGGAGGCGGCGTATCGCACAACCCAGTCCTGTAGTGACCGCAACTCGGCCAGCGTCATGTCCTTGGCAACCACGGCGTACTGGTAGACCCAACCGACGCCGGTCGCGTCGGGGCCCAGGCCCGGTGTAACGCCAGCCGGCAGGCGCTGCGCGGCGGCGTTGAGATATTCGAGCACGCGGCTGCGCGCCCAATAGGGGTCAGTGCCGTCTTCGAAGATGACATAGACGAAGGAAACGCCGAAGAAAGAGAACCCGCGCACCACCTTGGACTTCGGCACGGTCAGCATTGCCGTCGTCAGGGGATAGGTGACCTGGTCCTCGACCACTTGCGGTGCCTGGCCGGGATATTCGGTGTAGACGATCACCTGTACGTCCGAAAGGTCCGGAATGGCGTCGAGCGGGAGCGTCTTCAGCGCGTAGGCTCCGGCGGCCACCGCGAAGGCCGTGGCGACGAAGATCAGGACGAGATTGCGTGCGGACCACGCGATGAGCCGGGCAATCATGGCGCAGTCTCCGCGTTGGTCATGCCGCTCAGCGCAGCCTTCAGATTGCTCTCGGCGTCGATCAGGAAATTCGCGGCGACCACGACCCGATCGCCGGCGACAACGCCATCGCGGATTTCGGTAAAGCCGCCACCTTGAAGGCCGACCTTGACCTCCCGCGGCTCGAAGCGGCCCTCGCCCTTGTCCAGGATCACGACCTGCCTCGTTCCGGTGTCGATCACCGCGCTATCGGGGACGGCGACGACAGGCGTATTGCTGCCACTGCCGATCTCGACGTCGGCATACATGTCCGGCAGCAATAGCCCATCCGGATTGGGGATCTCGATCCGCACCTTGGTCGTGCGCGTTTCCTTGGTGACCTGCGGATAGATCAGGGCAACATGGCCGCTGAAGGTCTGGCCGGGCAGACTTCGAACCCGCACAGTGGTAACGGCGCCGACCTTCACCGCTCCCAACTCATATTCGGGTACGTCGGCGACGATCCAGACGGTCGAGACATCGGCGAGGCGGAAGAGCACATCGCCTGGTGCCGCCTTCATGCCCTCGACCGCGTTGCGCTCGAGGATCACGCCATCGCGCGGGGCGGTCCAGGTGATGGAGGTCTGAACCTGGCGGGATCTGTCGATTGCTGCGATCACATCGGGTGGGACCGCGAGATTCTCGAGGCGCTGGCGTGCCCCGGCCGAGGCGCGGCCACTTCCGCTCAGATCGGTAAGGTATTGAGCGCTTGCCGTGGCGATCTCGGCCGAATAGAGCCGCATCAGCGGTTCGCCCTTTTTGACCCGATCGCCGGTGGTGACGTCCGCTACCTTGTCGATGAAGGCATCGGAGCGTGTCGCGACCACTGTGATACGCCGTTCATCAAGCTGTACGGTGCCGGGCACTCGCACCGGACGAACGATCACCTGCTCGGTGGCGACCTCCGATCGGACGCCGGTCCGCTGCAGTTTGCCTGTCGCGACCTTGACGGTCGAACTGTCTCCATCCTCGCCCGCGAAGACGGGGATGTAGTCCATCCCCATCGAGTCCTTCTTCGGCGCCGGCGAGGTGTCCGGAAGACCCATCGGATTGCGGTAATACAAGATCTTCTTAGGTTCGCTGTTCACGGGTGCAGCGGCCACGGTCGCAACGGCGGCCGGCGGCTTGTCCTCGAAGCTCACGTCCTCGCCTGCGAGAACCGGCAGGAAGTCCCGCCCATCGGCGGCCTTCCTCGGAGTTGCCGCATAGGCCGGGAGGCCGTCCGGATCCCGGTAGTAGATCACGGGTCCGGCAGGCGCGGGATTGGCGCTCGCCGGGGCCGCTGCAGTGCCTTCGAGCCAGGCGACAGCTTGCGGCCACGGAGCGGCAGGCAGCGCTAGACCGCGATGCCCCGCCCAATAGCCTCCAGCCCCCGCCGCCACTATGGCGACGAGGGTGAGGCCAGTACGGCCTGCGCGACTCATGGCGTGGCCTTGAATTCGAGCTTGCTTTCGAGAGAGCCGGTTTCGCCCTGTACCTTGGCGCCGAGTGACAGGCGGTAGCCACCTGGCATCATCAGATTGGCCTTGAACCGATAGACGCCGGGCTCCGTCGACGGTAACGGCTCGATCGGCGACGTCATCATCTCCATGCCGTCCGGCGCCATGTCGACGCGCTGGGCAAAAATCACCGCATCGGGCACCACCTTACCGGAGCGCTTGTCGACGAGGCGGACCGCGACAATCGCGGCATCGCCTTTCTTGATCGCGCTTTGAACGAGCTGAAACTCGTAATCGTCGATCCCAGCCCAGGCCTTCGAATTGGCACCGCCGAGGGCAAGACCGATCAGCGCCGCGGCTGCGACGTGCTTCGCATTGCAAAAGTTCATTGTCAGATTTCCTAAAATTCATCATTCGTCCGTGCTAAATGCACGGCAGGTCGGTGGCCAGGCTCGTGCCAAAGCCACAGGCTTTCGCCACAAGGGCGTCAGCCCCGCAGCGACAAACGGCCCCGATGGAGCCATCGATGAACTCAGGTTCGTGGAGGTCTGGGAGGCGGCGGATTAGGCAGGAGATCCCGTCCGACGCTATGGCCAGGCGCGATCACGTCAGCCGCAGATAATCGGGTCAGCGTGATGGCTGCGGTTGTCGACGCGCTCGGAAAGCACTTGGCGATGCACACGGTCGCGAGGGGACAGGACTTCAGGCAATCAGGTAGTTGCTGTCTCTGGTCCGAAGGACACGGCATGTCGTCAGACATGGATGCCATATCCGCCATTGTCGTCGCCATAGGACCGGCAACCATCATTGCCGCAGCAGACGGTGTCACCATCGGCGTGGACAGAAGGCTCAAAACAGCCAGAATCGTAAGCAGACGGGGCAGTAAGGTCCGGAACTTCACACAGGCTCTATGGCATATGGTGCAGTGCATGAAAAGAGCCTTGAGCACTCACGTTTCCGTCAGGTGGTGCGGCCGATCGCCTGGAGCCTGCTGGTGGCTTGGTCGGGCACGTAGGATGGCAGATGTCCGCGATCGCGGCGCGGTGCGCGTTTACGTCCGCCACGTCGAGGACTCCCACCTGCACGAAAGATCGGTGAGAAGGTGCCGAAATCGTCGTCCGCCAAAGCGGAGCCACAAGGCCCGGCGTCCCTAGAACCCACCTCTACAAGGAGCGGAACAGCGCTTCTTCATCAAACTCATGCACTTCCGTTTTATCGCGCCTGCCACGACAAAATTTCATGGGGGTCCCCATCAAACTCGCCTCTCTATCGCAACATGGCTCAGATAGTTAAATCGTCACAGGCCCCTAGCAGCTTCAAATAATATTTTGGAAGCCTTAATCCTCTAACGAATTTGTCTCGAATGGGGCCAATTGGCACTTTAGAAACCGCTTATTAACTCGCTGCCATCATCGTTCAATCGACCCATTGGAGACATCGGTTGTGAAACGCTATGCCGCGCTGATCGCATTTTCGCTGTCGTTTGCCCGCATACTTGCCGCCCAGGCCGGGACGACCATGGAAACCAAAGGCACGGTCTTCGCACCACCTGCCTTCTATTCGTTCTGTAGCCGCGAACCCGGCCTATGCAGCACGTTCGGCGGAAAAAAGGTCGTTGCCCTACGGTCTGAACTCAGTTCCGAACTGAAGCAGGTGAACCGTTCGGTCAATTCACGCATCAAGGAGGTAAGCGATCGTGCCTTTGTCGGCAAGGACGACGACTGGCGGGTCCCGACCGTCTCTGGCGACTGCGAGGATATTGCGATCTTAAAGAAACTTGAACTGATGAGACGCGGCTGGCCGGCTTCGGCGCTCCTGTTGACCGTGGCGCGCTATCGCGGCCAAGGGCACACAGTCCTGACGGTGCGCACCAATGAGGGCGACTTGGTGCTCGACAATCTCACGAACTCCGTCCGTGACTGGTCCAGCACTCCCTACAGCTACTTCGCCCGACAGGCGCAGGGAAATGGCAAACGCTGGGAGCAGATTGGGGCCGCCAAGCCTATCCGGACGACTGCGGCGGGCGACTGACGCTCCTATCAAGGTCGAAGTTCAGCGCCACCGCTACGCCGCGGCGTTTGAACTGGATCGCCGGCTCACCAGATAGATGGATCTGGCAGTAACCATGTCTCGGCAACGAACACACGTGGGGCGTGGGATTGTGAGTGGCTCCATTCACCTTCCCTTTCCAAGAAGCGGCGCCCTCCGAAACGATCGCTTCGATCCTTCTCCGAATTGTGCCCTCTGTCCGCGGCACAAACCTGACCGTGCCGGACGGAGCGATCTTCAGGAAAGCGGCTCAAACTGCCACATCTGCCCATCGGAATCTTTGTTGCGCATTCGGGGCGGAAAGCAATTCAGCTAACGTCGCCATCGACGTGACCCACTGCCGGCAAAGAGATTCGATTCGAACATAAATGCGATAGATGATAGTATCGTGTTCGATCCTCGGGAGGAGGACAATGCGCGCCATTGCATTTCTTGCCGGCGTTTTGGTGGCCACGCCCTCGATAGCGGCGGAGCAACTGGTTTTCTACACCGCCGTTTTTCAAGATGCCACATCGGTCCAGCTCAGCGTCCTGAACAACAGCGTCTCGCAACATGGCGACTATGACTTTGATGTCGCTATTGGCTTGGTCGAGACGGACGCGAGCGGCACTATCAAGTATGAAGATACCGGAAGGCATCGTGCACGCGTTCGCTGTAATTATCCCGCGTATGTGAGTGTGGGCACGCGAAAATATCCTATTGGGATGCCTCTGAGCCGCTCCGCGCATGATGATTGGAAAGAAAACCTCTGGATAACATTTTGCGCGGCTCCTTCATCGTGACACCCGTGTACTCACGGCATTGCCCGATCGGACAGCGGCCGCGGGTTGATTTTCGAACTGCGGCGCTGGTTCCGGGTCACTTGATACTGGTGACCGTGATGCGTCCGTTGACGCGGTCGGCTGTGAACTCGATCGCCTGACCCGTTTTAACCTTCTCGAGCAAGCTCGGCTCCGCGACGACGAACACCATCGTCATCGCGGGCATGTCGAGATTTGTCAGCGGCTCATGTTTGATCGTCAGCTTTTTCTGTTTGGCGTCGACCTTGATGACTTCGCCCTTCACGTATTCCTGCGCAAGCGCGCTGCCGCCAATGGCGAGTACGAGCGCGATCGTCGAGAGTGCTTTTACCAATAGTGTCATGGTCTGCTTCCTTTGCGTTTTTCGAACTCAGTTGGCGACGGTGATGTCGCCCTTCATGCCGGAATCGTAGTGACCCGGGACCAGGCAGGCGAACCCGAATTCGCCGGCATTGGCGAAGGTCCAGATGATCTCGCCTCTGGCGCCGGGCGCCAGCCGGATCGCGTTGGGATCGGCGTGCTCCATCTCGGGGAACTTCTCCATCAGCACCTTGTGCTCCATGATCCCCTCATGGACGTCCATGACGAATTCGTGGTCGACTTTGCCTTTGTTGACGAACTTCAGGCGGACGGTCTCGCCTTTCCTCACCTTGAGCACGGTTGGTTGGAACAACATCGTCCCGTCGTCCTTCTCCGACATGGAGATGTTGACAGTCCGCTTTGCCTTGCCAGCCTGACCGGGGTTGCCGATCGGCATCGTGCTGGCTTTGTCTCCATGGCCTCCGGCGTGGGTTCCACTGGCAAGAGCTGCTCCGGAACTGACCGCCATCACTACGGCCGCTGCGATTATACGTTTCATGTTGCACATTCTCTCATTGTTGAGGTTGAGGGGTTTCGGTTTCTCATCCCTGTTTGCCGTGACCGCCGGGCACTGCCGGGGCCATCGTTTTTGCGTCGCCTGACTTCGTGGGGACTGGAACATCACCGGTCCACTCGTAGGCCACGGTTCCTTCCGGATGTTCGTACCATCCGGGATCGGCGTAATCGTTCGCGGACAAGCCTTCGCGCACCTTCACGACCGAGAACATGCTTCCCATTTCGATAGCGCCGAACTGACCCCAACCCGTCATCATCGGAATCGTGTTGTCGGGAAGCGGCATTTCCATCTCGCCCATGTCGGCCATGCCCTTGTCTCCCATGGCCATGTAGTCCGGCTGCACGCGGCGGACCTTCTCGGTCAAACCCGAATTGTCCACGCCGATTAGCGTAGGCACGTCATGGCCCATGGCGTTCATGGTATGGTGCGACTTGTGGCAGTGGATCGCCCAGTCGCCCAAGTACTTGGCATCGAACTCGTAGGCCCGCATGGCGCCGACGGGAATGTCGATCGATACTTCGGGCCAGCGAGCCTCAGGGCGGGTCCAGCCGCCGTCGGTGCAGGTCACCTCGAAATCATAGCCATGCATGTGGATCGGATGATTGGTCATGGTCAGGTTGCCGACACGGACCCGCACCTTGTCGTTCTTGGACACGACAAGGTGGCTGATGCCGGGGAACAGGCGACTGTTCCAACACCACAGGTTGAAATCGGTCATGGTCATGATTTTCGGAACGTACGATCCGGGCTCGATGTCGTAGGCGTTCAGCAGAAACACGAAGTCGCGGTCCACCCGCATGAACTTCGGGTCCTTCGGATGGATAACGAAGAAGCCCATCATACCCATGGCCATCTGCACCATCTCGTCGGCGTGCGGGTGGTACATGAAGGTGCCGCTCTTCACGAGATCGAACTCGTAGACGAACGTCTTGCCGGGAGGGATGCCGGGTTGGGTTAGGCCGGTCACGCCGTCCATGCCCGAGGGCAGGATCATTCCGTGCCAGTGCACTGTGGTGTGCTCCGGTAGCTTGTTGGTCACGAAGATGCGGACCCGATCGCCCTCGACCGCCTCGATGGTGGGACCGGGAGACTGGCCGTTATAACCCCAGAGATAGGCGGTCATGCCAGGCGCCAGCTCCCGCTCAACCGCCTCGGCGACGAGGTGGAATTCCTTCACACCATTGTTCATGCGGTGGGGCAGCGTCCAACCGTTGAGCGTCACCACCGGCTGGTAGTCCGGGCCGCTCGTCGGAAATATCGGTGGCTGCATGTCCGGCGATTCCATGACAGCGGCGTCCGGCAAGCCCATTGCGGAGGTCTTGGTCCATGCCGTGGCGCCGGCGAGCAGAGCTCCCGCGCCGAGTAGCTGACGTCTTGAAAGCATCTCTTCTCTCCTTGAGTTCAGTGGCCTTGGGCGCCCGCTTCGGCTGCGGCCGGTGCGTCGCCGCCCCCGGGCGAGCTTGCGCCGCCGCCGTGGATGGCGGTCCCGAGGTTGACGTCGGCCAGCCAGAAATTGCGCTTGGCGTTGAGGGAAAGCATGATCGAACTGATCTTCGCGCGGGTGTCCGCCAGAAGCTCGAACGTGTTGGTGATCATGCCGTTGTAGGTGAGGATCGACTCCGCCTCGATCTTTGTTCGCAGCGGCACAACACTGTTCCGATAGTGCCGAGCAATTTCATAGGTCGAGCGGTAGGCGTCGTACGCGGACCTGGCCTCGGACCGAATGTTGACCGCCTTTTCCGCCATCCGGTTTGCGGCTTGCATGTAGGCAATCTCGGCCTTGCGCATGCGGGCCTTGCCGGTATCGAAAATCGGAATGACAAACTCGAGCTCCAGAGTGGGTGAGACGCTCGTCTCCGTTCCGCCCTCCTCCGACTCCTCCCGTTCCACCTCCACGCCGGACAGGAGTTCCAGGTCGCTGACGTAGCGCGTCGCCTCGGTAAGACCATAGGACTTCGCCAGCGCTTCCAGCTCAAGCTTCGCGATCTCAAGGTCGACGCGATTTTTTAGCGCCTCTGCCTCGATGGTGCGTTTGGCCTTGGCGACCTTCGGCATGGCTGGAAGCGTGTCGGGGACTGAGTAATCGAGGTCTGGTCCCCAAAGGCCCATGAGGCGGGTGAGCTCTTCCTTGGCAGTCCGGGCGGCGAGACGCGCCTCCGCTGCCTGGCCTGCGATCTCGGCATAGAAGACATGTTCGCGGGCCTGGCCGGTTTTTGTGAAAGCGCCGGTCTCGCCTAGCTTTTGAGCGAGTTCGGACGCAGCGTCGGCGGCGGCCTGCGCCTGACTGAGATAGGCGACGCTTTCCCGGGCCGACACGGCGTTGATCCAGGCTCGCCGCGTATCAGCGGCGAGCCGTAGCGTTTCTTCGGCGGCGCGGAGCTGGGCCTGGCGAAAGCGCGTATCCGCGATCGCGACGCGTCGCTGACGGGTCATCAGCGCAAGGATGTTGCTGGCAACAGCCCCCTCAATCGTGCGTACGGGATCGATGCCGATCATTCCAACCGAGATTGTCGGATTGATGAGCATCCCTTCCTGCCAGACATCGGCCGCCGACAGACCGATCTCGGCATAGGCGGCCTGCAAGCCCTTGTTGTTGAGCAGGGCAACCTGTACCGCGACGTCCGGACCAATGGTCTTCTTCTGAACCAGGCTCTTTACCTGCGCGGAGAGAGCCTGCGCGTCCTCGCGAGACTGCACCCAAGCCGTTCTTTTGCCGGTCACAGCTCCGACGCGTGCCGCGACTGTCGTGAAGCCCGCGACGGGGTCGGAAACGCCGTCAAGGCCAGCGGTGGTCGTACAGCCGGCAGCAAACAGCGGGATGGCCATGGCCGCACCCATGTTCAGGAACCGGCGCTTCATGATCCGGCTCCCGTTTTTGCAGGCGAGCGCTCTTCATTGAGACGCCGCCAGTTCTGCGGATCGACCGGCCCCCGCTGGTGATAGTTGGCGACGACCGGATGATAGTGCGCATCACGGATGCCCATCACGGGATCAGACGGATTGAAAGCTGGAAGGACGGTCGGTGGGGTGGTTACCGCGCATCCGGCAACCAAAAGCGATGCGAGCATCGCGAGACTTGCGAATTTCATTGTAGACCTGAAGCTGAACGTGTGCGTTAGGCCGCGCCGGAACGGATCCGCACGCTGCGCGCGAACGCCCTCGATGGGGCGGCGTCAGTTCAGATGTCTGGGAGGCCTTATATGAGCTGTATACTCGCCGCCTGCCGACGCTTCGGCAACGACGGCCGCAAAGCAGCGGGAGACAGCGCGGTCCAGGTCAGGACAGTCGACCGGCACGGCATTCAGCGGCGCGCAGTGGACTTCGCAGCTCTCATCTGACGATTTCTCACCACCGGGACGTTTCTCGTCCACATCCGTTTCGGCCGTCGCCGCCGCATCGTGATGGCCAACGTGGCCGCCGGTGTCGTGCGGAGATTTCTCGACCTGAAGCGTCACCCCGGAGTCGCTGTGAAAACCGGTGGCGTTCGCGTTAGCGAAAAGCCCTGGCTGGAGAGAAGACATAACCAGAAACACGACCGCCAGCATCGCGCGGAGCGACGCAATTCGTGCGATCGAGATTCGGCCAAGGCATTTCATGGGAGCCCTTGGGACAATTGTTCGCTTGGTTTGTCAAGACCAATTGCCGTCAATTTGTTGCAGTGCAACCAGACATAGCCGCGAATAGCCAACTCCGAAGCCGCTCATGCTTGACATGAGAATGCACCTACGCGTCGCTTCAGTCCGATGTGGTCATAGGCTCGTTTGCCAATAAAAAGGCCGGACTGTGAGAGTCCGGCCAACTGTGAAGGTTTGGAACCTTTAGAGGAGAACGCGCCGGACGAATGGGAGGAGATATCCGACACGCTGCACATATGAGTCACACCGATGATGTTTCAATGACGTAATTGTGGGCCCCGAAGGAGATGCTGCCCTCCGACGAGGATGACGACGTCGTGCAGAAGTGAGCCCACCTTACCCGGCTCTTTCGCCTCGGACCGGCATCTCATCCGCGAGATCATGCAGGGCAAGGCGCGGGCCAACGTAAGAGCCCGGGTCAGTGGCCTGTCGGTCATTTGGCGCCTTCCTCCATTTTGATGTCTGTGCTGGCGGTGCACATGCGGACGAGGTCACCCAGATGCGCCCTCCATTCCGCAGTCTGATCGTTGTTGTTGTAGAGCCGATCAAGCGAGGCCTCGCCCTCCAGCGTATCGAGCATGCAGCCACAATAGCTGGAGCAGAATTTGCTGCCGCGCGACTGTTCGCACGATAGCTGGCAGGTTTTCAGGAAGTTAACCTGTGGGGTTTCAACCTTGGCCGGCATCACTTGCGAAAACAGCCAGACACAGCCGATCAGCAGCGGCTGGTGGATCAGGTAGAAGGCGAGGCTGTGGCGGCTGATGAAGACCAGCGGGTTGGCCCAGCGGGCGGGTGCGAGGCTTGCCAGGCGCTCCCGTACGCCGGAGGTGGAGGCAAACTTCGCGGTGGCGATCCCCGACAGCACCGCGCCGAACCACGGGAACAGCGGAACGTAGTCGTTGGAACGCGGATTGATGGCGGAAAGGCCGATCCACCATAGCCAGGGACGGTCGAAGGCCTCGAAGCGCAGATAGACGGGCGCCGCGATGACATGCGCGGCAACGGCAAGCGTCAGCAGCGCCGGAAGGCGTAGGAAGGCGAGACCCAGCAGGCTTGCCAGCGCGATCTCATGCAGTATGCCAAAGAAGATGAAGCCGTCCGGCAGGGCGATGCGGGTGACGACCGAGATGGCGATCGCGGCTCCGGCAACCATGGCGAAACGCTTCCAGAAACCGCTCCAGCCTATTTGCTGGCCATGGGCGAGGTACGGCTGACGCCGACCAGGAACAGGAAGGTCGGGGCGATGCAGCGCGCGTAGATCTTCCACCAGCCGAAGGCGGTCAGGCCCGGATCAGTGTAGCCGAAGAATTCCAGATCCCAGGTGAAATGATAGCTCGCCATGGCGATGAACGCGATGCCGCGCAGGACGTCGGTGGAGACGATTCGCTTCGATTGATCTCGAACGGATGCGGTCCGCGTAAGGATGCTCATGGTCTCGCGATCTGGTTCAGCTCGGGCAGGACGACTATCACTGGTGCGCCGGGTGAAAGAAGCTGGCCGCGCCTGGCATCAGTAGCGGTTGCGCCGTTGCATCCTGCATCGACCTTCCGTGTGTGAGCTTACATCACATTGAGCCCACTTTAGCTCAGCACGATGTATCGCCGCCTCAGGCAGTCAACCGATCCAGCGGAGGAAACGAACCCCAATCAATGTCGACCGAACCCAGCTACCGACGCTCTTCGCGGGGCTCAGGCTTCTGCCCAGACAGAAAATCAGCCTGCTTTGCTGAGACTGCCAGCAGAAGATTTACCGGTACGGCGATCCTGCTCGACCTCATAGTTGATCTTCTGGCCATCAACCAGGGTTGAGAGGCCCGCGCGTTCGACTGCGGAAATATGAACGAACACATCTTGACCGCCGTTGTCGGGCTGAATGAATCCAAAGCCCTTGGTGCTGTTGAACCACTTCACGGTGCCAGTAGCCATATGCGTATCCCTTGTAAGCCAGACCGGTTGTGTCGAGATTGAGATAGAGGCAGAAACGCGAAAAATTGCAAGCAAGGGATCCTGCAGCCAAGAACCACAGCAATGGGGGGTGTCTCGATGGCCGGCAAGGTGTCCGCAGTTATCTCCCTACTGGACGACCCTTCCTTGGAAATCGAACGTCGATTTATTCGAGCGTATACGACGGGAGGCTGGCCTCATGCTGATCCTGTGCCTTTTCTGAATTCTCGACAATCTGTTTGGCAGCGCGATTTAGTGACCGCTCCAGAGCTGTACATGCTCCCGGGGCCGTGGAGCCGTGGGTCAACTTGCTAACCTGTTTGGCTGCCTCCAGGGCAATCGTTTTGTGGCCATCCTCATGGGCCTTCAGCTCCTGAAAGTAATTGTTCCAGGCCGTGCGCGTGGTTGGATCGGCGCGCGCATCGTCTACCCAGGTCGGAAGTAGAATTCTGAGCTTGAGTACGATTTCATCCGACGTGACCCGGCAGGAGTTTCCGGTCGCCGCAAACCTGAAATTCCAATCCCAGTGATCTGCGACCTCGCCTTCAATAATACCGTCTCCGTCCCTCTTGGCCACACGGTGCAGGTCGTGATGGATCGCTTGCCGGCTAAGGCCTCGCAATTGATAGGTCGAATAGGTGACGTCGAGTTTTACGTCAGATCGCGCCTCCCCTGCACTAAGCGTGGAGACGACGCCGCAGAGAACCGCAGCGTATCTGCTCATACTCGAGAACTGGCGTATCATGTTGGCACTCCTTCAATCGCGTCGGTCTGCTCGCAAGTAAACAGTTGGAATGTATTACCGCCGCTGCTGCAGCCGTGATAAGGGTTACGATCGCCGATTGACCGCATCACAAGGGTTGTGTGCGTGTTTCAGAAAGTCGCGGACACCCATTCCGCTAATTCGCGGACAGCGATTTCAGTAATTACGGGACAGTGATTCCGCTAATTCCGGGACAGTTTTCGGGGCGGATATAACGGTCGGTTCTCGGGAGCGCCGTTCTGGCATTTTGCCCTCTCATCATCGGGTTGAGAGGGGCCATGCCAAGACGGAAGCAATCGAGACGAACGACAGTGAAAGACCTACGATCAATCCTGCGGCTGACGCATGAGCAGGGCCTCTCGGTGCGTGCGGTGTCGGAACGGCTGAAGATCAGCAAGACTTCGGTTTCGACCTATCTGTTGCGGGCACGTGAGGCTGGCGTCTCGGACTGGCCGCTGCCACCGGGCTGTGACGATGACGCATCGCTTGAGCGGCTTCTGTTTCGCCGGGTTGGCCGGCCACCGCAGGATCTGGACGAGCCCGATTGGGCGATGATCTCGCGCGAGCTGAAGCGCAAGGGCGTGACGCTGACGCTGTTGTGGCAGGAATACCGCGCGGCGCACCCCGATGGTTATGGCTACACCTGGTTTTGTGATCGGTTCGGCGCTTTCCAGCGCCGGTCGAGCGCAACGTTCCGCAACCGCCACGAGGCGGGCGCGGTGATGCAGACCGACTATGCGGGCCACACCGTGCCCGTCGTCGATCCCGGTACTGGCGTCATCTGCCAGGCTCAGATCTTCGTTGCAGTGCTGGGCGCGTCGTCCTTCACCTTCGCCCATGCCAGCTTCAGCCAGAAACTGCCGGACTGGATCGAGGGCCAGTGCCGGGCACTCACCTTCTTCGGCGGGGTAACTAAGGCGATCGTCTGCGACAATCTGAAGGCCGGCGTCGCCAAGGCGCTGTGGTTCGAGCCGACGCTCAACCAGACCTTCGCCGCCATGGCCGAACATTACGACACGACGATCCTGCCGACCCGCAGCCGCAAGCCGCGCGACAAGGGCAAGGTCGAGGGCGCGGTGCTGATCGTGGAGCGTTGGGTCCTGGCCCGGCTGCGCAACCGGCGCTTCTTCAGTCTCGGCGATCTCAACGCCGCAATCGTGGTGTTGCTGGAGGATTTGAACAATCGCGCCATGCGCCACGTCGGCAAAAGCCGCCGGGAGCTGTTCGAGGAGATCGAACGAACGGCCCTGTCGCCATTGCCGCCGGCGCCGTTCGAATATGCGGAGTGGAAATCGGCGAAGGTGCATCCCGACTACCATGTCGAGATCGACAGGACCTTCTACTCGGTGCCGCACGCGCTGATCGGGCGGCGCGTCGATGTGCGGCTCACCCACCGGGTGGTCGAGCTCTTCCATGATCACAAGCGCGTCGCCAGCCATGTCCGCCGCTCGCAGCGCTGCGGCCATGTCACCGTCAACGAGCACATGCCCAAGGCGCACCAGCGCTATGCCAACACGACGCCGGCGAACCTGATCCAGCAGGCAGCCGGGATCGGCGCCAACACCGCCATCCTGGTCGAGCGGATGATGCGCGACCGTCCCCATCCCGAGCAGGGATACCGCTCCGCGTTTGGCATCCTCTCGCTGGCCCGTCGCTACGAGCGGGATCGGCTCGAGGCAGCCTGCGCGCGGGCACTGACCATCAATGCGATCACCTACTCCTCCGTCAACGCCATCCTCAAATCCGGCCTCGACCGCGTGCCGCCCGCAGCCGAGCCGGTCAAGCCCACGCCATCGCACACCAACATCCGCGGCGGCTCCTATTATCAATGAAGGAAGGAAACCAACCATGCTGACACATCCAACCCTCGACCAGATGCAGGCTCTCGGCCTTGGCGGAATGGCCGCCGCCTATCGGGACCTGGCCGACCAGAGCAACGCCGACGATCTCAGTCGCGACGAGTGGCTTGGCCTGATGCTCGATCGTGAAGCCGCCATGCGTGCCGACAAGCGTCTGACCAACCGTCTCGCCGTTGCCAGGCTGCGCTTTGTCGACGCCTGCATCGAGAACATCGACTTCGCCGCGCATCGCGGGCTCGACCGGCGCAATACGCTGTCGCTGGCCCAGGGCGCCTGGCTGAAGGCGCATGAGAACCTCATCATCACCGGGCAGACCGGCACCGGAAAGACTTGGCTGGCCTGCGCCTTCGGACGACAGGCCGCCCGGCTCGACCATTCCGTGCTCTACCTGCGCATGCCGCGTCTGTTCGAAGATCTCGCCCTGGCGCGTCTCGACGGTCGCTTTCCCCGTCTCATCGACAAGCTGGCTCGGGTGCAACTGCTCATCCTTGACGACTGGGGCACCCACAGCCTGACCGACCAGCAGCGTCTCGATTTGCTGGAAATCTTCGAGGAACGCTATCGCCGGAAATCGACGCTGATCACCGCGCAACTGCCGATCGCCCAGTGGCATGCCATGATCGGCGAGCCGACAATCGCCGACGCCATTCTCGACCGGATCGTCCACAACGCCCATCGCCTCACCCTCGAAGGCGACAGCATGAGAAAGCAAAAAGCACCGCCGCTCTTGACCGGCGCCGAAAACGGCGAAATCAATCGCAAATGAGTTCAACCAGGCAACCGAGGGCCGACCCCATCCTGCTGTCCGCGAGTTAGTGAAACTGCTGTCCGCGATTTAGCGGAACGACTGTCCCGTTTTTGCGAAATGCGCAGGTTGTGAAGCCCTGCGGCACTGGCCATAGCCCCCATCCTACACTGCCTGACCGAATTTGGAGCACCGATCAGGAAAGATGGCGGCTGTCGCAACGATGATGCGCAATGGTGGGCTTCCCGATCCCTGCATCCTTAGATCACTAGCACCGGGGCAAACTTAGATCACTAGCACCGGGGCAAACCCGCCGCCGGGCGTCCGGAAATTGGTTGTCTGGCCCTGGTATAAGCGCGCGGCTGCGAGCAGGATCCGGCCATCATACGTATAGAGCCGCACGTCCATCTCGCGTGGCGTAGGCGCGCCATCGATCTCGATCATGCGCTGTCCGGGTGAGGCAAACGCCTGGGCCACATAGCCTCCACGGGCGATCTCGGCCCACACCCCTTTCGTCACCTTGTCGCCGCGGTAGACCGCCTTGCTGCCGTGGCCTGAGAGCGGCTTGAAGAACATGTCCTTACGGGTTTGCCAGACGGCATCCGAATTGTCGCGCGTGACCAGCGTGGTCCGCGGGACACCGGCAAGCCGCGAGCGCATCTCCGGAGGAAGGCCGAATGCTTCGAGTGCCGCCGGATCGGACAACAGTGTCAGATTGCGCTTGCTTGCAAAGAGTGCATGGTTGTGCGGATTGGGTGTGACCACCACGGCGCCGTCCTGATAAGCCGCTCTGAGCGCGGCATGTTCCGGGCGATCAAATGTGAAATCGACCAGGCGATTGTAGACGAGGTCAATCTCCTGCCCGTCGAGCCGAAGCTTGCCGCCATCATATTTCAGCTTGCTCGCATCCCCGGTCGTCGCCTCGAAGGCGTGCTTCAGCAACAACTGGCTGGCAAGCACGAATTCAGGATAGAGATACTGCTCCTCAGGCCGATCATCGACGACCGCGATCCTTCGCGGCGAACCGGCTCCGCGCTGGCGGCGCCATTCGTTCTCGAACATCTTGACCACGGTGGTTTCGAAGCGATCCTCGCTGGCGCCGATCAACGCCCGGTCGACTTCGGAGCAGCACGCCTTCTGTGCCTTGGCCAGCAAGGCATTTAGGAAAGCACCGCCCGCGTTGGTGTTCACCTCGATCAGCTTGGGACCATCATCGTCGAGGTGGAAATCGTAGCCCATCATAGCGCCGACGGGTCCAAAATCCCGTTGCGCGATTTCGGGAGCCCAGGAGAGGACGGCATCACGGTAACCTTGCAGCCTGGCTGTCGCCTCGACGGCACCGACAATACCTTGCATCTCATCGAGGGCAGACGCAGCGAGGAAGACCGGAACATTCGAAAACAGATGCGGCCGCGACGCCATGAAGGTTTCGCAGAATTCGAGGTCGCCGGCCTCATGGTTCAACGCCGCCCAAAGTGCTGTCCGGTCGAGCGTAATGCAGAAGCATTTGCGGTTAAGTCGCGCCGACAGGGATGTGTTGGCTTCCGCTGCGCCGGGGACTTTGAGCATGTCAGCATCTCCTCGCCGATGGCAGCATAAAGCGGTGTCTCGCCCTTGTCGACGCGCGGTGAATGGACACCAACGCGTTCGCGCGTCATTCGGTCCGTCATTGCTCGGCTGACTTTCTAGATGCTTGAGCGCTCGGGCCTGCCCGCGCCC
Source organism: Mesorhizobium sp. Mes31 (assembly GCF_024519675.1). NCBI lineage: Bacteria > Pseudomonadati > Pseudomonadota > Alphaproteobacteria > Hyphomicrobiales > Phyllobacteriaceae > Mesorhizobium > Mesorhizobium sp. Mes31. The sequence continues at coordinate 72,875 of NZ_JALJRL010000023.1, forward strand.
CGACCTTCTCGAAAGAACGGGCTGCGTCTTTCGCCATCCGACCCGTGCACCAACGTGCATAGGCATTCCCAAAGATCAGGCCGAGCCAACGGGCCGGCGCCGTGTCCGGCAGGTCGTAGTCGATGAAGACCCTAAGCCGGCAGGATCTCGCCTGGGGGACGATCTCGAAGCCCATGCGATAGCGGCCGATCATCCAGAGGTTTGGTGCTCCTATGGTTTCCCATACCTTCAGTCTGGGAGGCATCCGGATTGCAACCACCTGATCTGCAGACATCGCAATTCCGAGTATTTTTCCACGGAATCCGAACTTGGAGCCGACCGAACGAGCTTCGCCTGCCTCGAACTCGTAGTCCATTTTCGAGCCGAACATCATCCATGACGAGGCACTCATGTGAGCCCCCAGATGCCTGTGGTCGTCGAGATAGGCAAACACGGTCTCGGCCGCGGATTCTATCCTGACGGTAGTCTGGGTGGAACGCGACATTGCCGCCAAAGTCTCACCTCTGGTTCATCCCCAGATTTCAAGGGAGGGCTGGGAAATCATCCGATCCGTGTCGAATGAGACCCGGTGAACTAAGCGCTCCCCCGGAGCCGCGGCATTGATTTGCATCAAAGTAGCGACATGCAGTTGGGCTACACTGAATCCATGAAAATCACCTTGGCCCAGCTTCGCTTGCTGCTAGCCGTGATCCTCCTGATCGCGGGCGGTACCATTGCTGGTCTTGCTGAACAGGCTTCTGCAATGGGCGTCGGCGTCACCGCTGACGTTGCGACGTTCTCTACGAGCGCTTTGCACAAGTTGATGGGTCACGTCGCGTTCACAGACCAAGACAACCATCGCGCGCCATGTGATGGCTGCGTGGATTGCGTGCACTCGACCGGCACCGGCTGTTGTGCTTCCGGCATTTCCGCCGGCGGATGCGACGTTCTTCATGATGTGCCGGTTGCCGTCCGTTTCATGGCGGGCAAGGCATTCCTGCCAACGGGCATCGACCCCGAGGCGCTCCTGCAACCTCCCCAGACCTTCGCCTGATATCGCGCCGTCGCGGTACTTGGGACTGTTGAATCCAGCAGTGCCTGTCAAGGCCCCATAGCGCGCGAACGATCCGCGAAACCATAACCGGTAGCGACGATCTGGGCTGCCCTCCGCGCGCATTTCAGGGTTCGCCTGTCGCTTTACAGCCAACGACAAGGAAACTGTCATGAAAACTCACCTTCGATTGATCACGCTTGCAGCATTCACAACCCTTTCGGGCGCGGCATTTGCCCAGACCGATCCGCACCATCCGGCGGCTGATGCACCGCAAGCCACGACAGCGGCTCCGGCCGCGCAGACGATGCCAGGCGGGTTGCCTGGGCAGTGCATGACGATGACGTCAACCATGCAGCAAATGATGCCGATGATGCAGCAGATGCTGCCGATGATGCAGCAAATGATGCCGATGATGCAGCAGATGATGCAGGGCGGCATGATGCAGGGTGGGCAAGGCGGCATACAAGGCGGGATGATGCAGGGTCAGGGCGGCATGACGCAGGGCGGCGGCATGACGAACATGCCGATGGACACCGCCAACATGTCAGAGGCCTCCAGAAATTATATGCAGGCGATGAAGCGAATGGACGCGCCGATGATGCAGGGCGTCCAGGCCGCCGATCCCGATGTCGCTTTCGTCCAGGCGATGATCCCTCACCATCAGGGTGCCATCGATATGGCGCGGGCGGTCCTGCAATTCGGCAAAGATGATCAGGTCAAGGTTTGGGCCAACCAGATCATCGCGGCCCAGCAGTCTGAGATCGCCGCCATGCAGGAATGGCTCAAGCAACACGCGAAGTGACAGGAGGACGACATGGACAAACTCAGCGTCCTGTCCGTCGGCATTGCGCTGGGCGTGACGTCGGCCCTGATGAGCATGCTCTGCGCTTTGGCTGTCGCTATCTGGCCAGAGGCAACACTCGATTTCTTCGGCGCCATTATGCACGGGCTCGACCTCAGCGCGGTCAGGTCTACGGCGCCGATAAGCCCTGTCCGAGTTATCTTCGGCGCTCTCGGGCTTGGCATCGTCGGGCTGCTGGCGGGTGTCGTTTACGCCTCGATCTACAATGTCGTCACCACGGGGCGCCGGTAAAGCAAGTCGAGATTCAGCCCATGAAAGCCACAGCCAATCCATGGACGACGTCGTCCGTCACTCTTGCCCTGGCGGGGATGATCATCGCCGGGATCGGACTGTATTTCATCGCCCTCAGGCCACCACTATTGGCCGAGGACGTCCGCTATATGAACCTCTCGGTCGCCGAGCTCGAAGCCATCGGTCCACGGTTCGCAATGTGGCTCACCCAGGTTTTCCGGGTGCTTGGTGGCTACGCCCTGGCCACCGGCGTTCTCCTGGTAGCGCTGGCAATCACCGCGTTCCGCGCGCGCCATCCGGTCGCAGCGGCCGGCGCTCTGGTCGGAGGAGCGTCGTCCATCGGCTTGATGTCGGTGGTCAACTTCACGATTGCCTCCGACTTCAGGTGGCCCCTGTTCGCGTGCGCGCTGGTCTGGGCCGTAAGCCTCATCGCGTATGGGCTCGAAAGCTCCCGCAATGACATTCGATGACAAACAAGGAACTCATCCCATGAACACCAACAACGTTCACCGCATGTCGGATCGGCCGACCGCGTCCGAACCAGAACCGGAGGCCGAGGCTGGCGGATTTTGGACTTCGAAGACCGGCCTGGTCACGATCGCTTTCCTGCTGATCGCCACGTTTTTCCTTCTCACTGAGCACCGGGCTCATACCTTCGGTGTCCTTCCCTTCCTGCTGCTGCTCGCCTGTCCTCTGCTTCACATGTTCATGCATGGCGGGCATCGCGGGCACGGCGGTCACAGAGGTCATCCAAGGCACAAGGAACCCGAGCCGGGCGCGCAAGACAGCACCACCCACCATAAAGGAGCATGACGATGGTCGAGCAATCTCCTGCCTACGGCCTCTGGGGCCTGGTCATAGTCAATTCGGCGATTTTCATCCTGTTCGCATTCAGCTTCTTCAAGCCGCGAAGCGGCCGTGACTGGCGCTCCTTCGGTGCCTTCAGCGCCTTTCTGGTGGCGCTGTTTGCCGAGATGTATGGCTTTCCGTTGACGATTTACCTGTTCTCGGGCTGGCTGCAGTCACGATACCCAGGCATCGACTGGTTCTCGCATGATGCCGGTCACCTCCCGGAGATGATGTTGGGCTGGCGGCTCAATCCGCATTTCGGACCCTTCCACGTTCTCAGCTTCTTCCTGATCGGCGGCGGTTTCATGCTGATCTCGACCGCATGGCGAGTCCTTTACCAGGCGCAGCGTCACAATCGCCTCGCAACCGGCGGCCCCTATGCCTCCATCCGGCATCCGCAATATGTCGGCTTCGTCCTCGTCATGGCGGGGTTCCTCGTGCAATGGCCGACGCTGCTGACGCTGGCGATGTTCCCCATACTGGTCGGCATGTATGTGCGGCTTTCCTTCGTCGAGGAGCGTGAGGCGAGGAAGGAATTCGGCGACGCATACGACCGCTACGCAGCCCGTGTGCCTGCCTTTTTTCCGCATTTGGCCAAGCTGCTCGGCTCCGCCGGCGAGCGCCCAGCACCTTGAGGGCCGGGCCGTTTGAGCCTGAACCTTGTGTGCCGACGAAACAAACGAAATTCCGAAATCTGAACCCGAAAGCAAGGAAACGATCATGAAACGCCGGGATATCCTGAAGGCCGCAGTGACAGCCGCCGCAGGTATTGCGATGCCATCGAGCTATCTTGCGGCAGCCTTCGCCAATCAGTCGGGCGGCCAGCCGCTCGGCATCTCGCGCCGCACGATCGAGGTGAACGGTAAAGCTGCAAGCGTCTTCGGCCTGCAAAGGGCCGACGGCGCGCCTGGCCTGCGCTTGCGGGCGGGCGAAGCCTTCAACGTTCTGCTTCGAAACGAGACTGCCGAGCCGACGATCATACATTGGCACGGGTTGACGCCGCCATGGCCGAGCGACGGAGTCGGCGACGCGCCACTGCCGCTCATCGGCGCCAGAGCCGATCGCAGTTTCGATTTTCCGGTCGGCGGACCCGGCACTTTCTGGATGCACGCGCATACCTTGCAGGAGCAATCGCTGCTTGCGGCTCCGCTTATCGTCGCCGATCCCGCCGATGACGCAAGGGATGAGCAGGAGCTTGTCATCCTGCTCCACGATTTCTCGTTCTCATCGCCCCAGGAACTGCTGGCTGGGCTGCAGAGTAAGAACACCGGCGGCTCCATGCCGATGGATGGCATGGATATGTCGGGAGCGAAGACCGACGCCATGGCAGGGATGAAAGATGGCGGTATGGTGATGGATATCAATGACATCGAGTATGACGCCTATCTGGCCAATGACCGGTCCCTGAACGACCCCGAGATCGTGCCGGTCGAACGGAGCGGACGCGTGCGCGTGCGGATCATCAACGGCGCCACGGCGACGGCGTTTACAATCGATTTCGGGGAACTTGAAGGCGAACTGATCGCGGTCGACGGTCAGCCTGTCGAGCCGGTCAGGGGCCGGCGGTTTCCGATGACGATGGGGCAGCGCATCGACGTGCGCCTGCAGTTGCCGCGCGACCTCAGCTCCTCCTTTCCGATCCTGGCGCTGCGCGAGGGAAGCAAGGAACGGACCGGAATTGTCCTGCGTCCGGCAGGGGCGGCGGTGGCCAAGATCGGGTCGGCGGCGGACGTCGATGCTCCGGTTCTCGACCTGGCGCTCGAGGCGCAACTTCGGGCAATGGCGCCGCTTGCATCACGCCCTGCCGAAAAGACGTTCGAAATGGCGCTGACCGGCGATATGGCGGCCTATCGCTGGGGACTCGAAACCAGTGCTCCCATCCTTGTGGACAAGGGCGATCGCGTCGAGGTCACGCTGCGCAATGACACCATGATGGCCCATCCAATGCATTTGCACGGTCATCACTTCCAGGTGGTCGCGATTGACGGGCAGCGCTTCCGGGGCGCCGTTCGCGACACCGTGCTGGTGCCGCCGATGCGCTCGATCACCATCGCCGTCGATGCCATCAATCCCGGCAAATGGGCGTTCCACTGTCACCATCTCTACCACATGGCGAGCGGCATGATGTCGACCTTTGCCTACCGAAGCTGAGACACCGCAGTCGGTGCAATTGCCGCCACGAACCGCGGCACGGAGAAGCATGATGAAAAAGGTAAATCTGGAAGTGCGCGATCTTGTCGGCATGATGGATTTCGCGGCGATCGAAAAACGTCTCGCGGCTCTGCCCGGCGTCGCCAGTGTCGCCATGAACGCGGGGTCGACGACCGCGAGCATCGAATTTGACGAGAAGCAGACGAGCCCAAAGGTCCTTGTCCGCGAAATCGAGGCCTGCGGCTTCCATTGCCGTGGCGAGACCGTGCCTCGCCATCTGTGCATTCCCGGCAGCACCACGATTCCGCCGGGGCATTCGCGCGCGACCGGCGGGCACGCCGGCCACGATCACGCCGTGCACGATCATGGGGGGCACGATCATGGAGTGCCCGCCGCTATGACCGAGCCGGCTCCGGCGGGCAAGGGGACGGCTGCGGCCATGCCGCACGACGCTATGGCCCATGAAATGGGACACGGTGCCGGCATGGACATGCAGGGCATGGTCAAGGACATGCGCAACCGGTTCTTCATCAGCCTGGTCTTCGCGCTACCGATTTTCGCCATGGAGCCGATGGGTTTGGGAGAGCCCTGGCTGCGTCCGCCCTTCGGTCTCAGCGAAGACCTTGCGATGTTTTTCCTCGCCAGCGCCGCGATCCTCTACCCGGTCTGGCCATTCCTGGTCGCCGCCTGGCGGGCCTTGCGCAACGGCGTCCTCAACATGGCCGTGCTGGTGGTGCTGAGCGTTGGCACCGGCTACTTGTTCAGCGTCGGCGCGACCTTCTTCTTCGAGGGGCAGCAATTCTATGAGGCGGCGAGCGTGCTGCTGGTGTTCATCCTGCTCGGCCATTGGCTGGAGATGCGCGCACGTGCCGGGGCGTCGGCCGCGATCAGGGCCCTGCTCAACCTCGCCCCGCCCAGGGCTTCCGTCCTCCGTGGTGGCAAGGAGATCGAGGTTGCAACCGCCGACGTCGTGCTCGGCGACATCGTGGTCCTGCGGCCCGGCAACAAGCTTCCGGTCGACGGCGAGGTGGTCGAGGGCACGTCGACGATCGACGAATCGATGCTGACTGGTGAATCGATGCCGGTGACCAAGAAGGTTGGGGACAAGGTCATCGGGGCGACCATCAACAAGAGCGGCACGCTGCGCTACCGCTCCACCAAGGTGGGTGCCGACACCGCGCTTGCCCAGATCGTCAAGCTGGTCCAGGAGGCTCAGAACTCGAAGGCCCCGGCGCAGCTGCTCGCCGATCGTGCTTCGCAATGGCTGGTGCTCGCCGCGATCCTCATCGGGCTTGCGACCTTCGCCGTCTGGTTCTGGTGGCTCGGCCAGCCTCTGCTGTTCGCGATGACCTTGACCATAACGGTCTTCGTCATCGCCTGTCCCGATGCGCTCGGCCTCGCCACGCCGATGGCTGTCATGGTCGGCACCGGCCTAGGCGCTTCAAACGGCATCCTGTTCAAGAATGCCGCGGCTCTCGAGGAGGCGACCAAGCTCAACGTGATCGTCTTCGACAAGACCGGCACGCTCACGATGGGGCAGCCCAAGGTCGTCGAAATCCTCTCCGCTGCCGGCGTTTCCCCCGACGAGGTGCTGCAAGTCGCGGCCGCCGTGGATCAGGGCTCGGATCACCCGCTCGCCGTCGCCATCGTCGAGCGAGCCAAAGACCTGAAGCTTCCCAAAGTGTCGGACTTTCTGAACATCGAAGGCGAAGGCGCCACAGCCGCGATCGCCGGAGCGCCGGTTTTCCTCGGCAACCGGCGCCTCATGGACGAGCAGAAGATCGATCTTCTGGCGCTCGGCGAGAAAGCCGAGACGCTGAAGGGCGAAGGCCGCACCGTCATCCATGTCGCGCGGTCCGGCAAGCTGCTCGGGCTCATTGCAATCGCCGATACGCCGCGCCCGACAGCCATCGCAACGATCGCCAAACTGCACGAGCAGGGCGTGCGCGTGGCCATGCTCACGGGCGACAATGCCGGAACCGCCAAACGCATCGCGGACGTGCTCGGCATTGACATCGTCCTGGCCGATGTCTTGCCAGGGCAGAAAGCCGAGAAGATCAAGGAACTGCAAGGGCAAGGCCTGAAGGTCGGCATGGTCGGCGATGGCGTCAACGACGCGCCAGCCCTGACGCAAGCCGACGTCGGATTTGCGATCGGTGCAGGCACCGACGTCGCCATCGAAAGCGCCGACATCGTGCTGATGAAGAGCGATCCCTACGACGTGGTCGGCGCGATGACGCTCTCGCGTGCCACGCTACGCAAGATGCACCAGAACTTGTGGTGGGCGGTCGGCTACAATCTCATCGCCTTCCCGATCGCCGCAGGCGTGTTCTACCCGTTTCTTCTGAGTCCCGAGCTTGCAGCGCTGGCCATGTCGGGCAGCTCGGCTCTCGTGGCCGTCAACGCCCTGCTGCTCAAGCGAACCAGGCTCGAAGGCATTCGACCTGCCACAGCATCCACGACCGAAGGCGTCGCTCATCAGAACCCGCGCGGCACGCTGGCATGAGTGTGTCGATGCAAGCTCGCCTGCCCACGTCTCGATGGAGCCTGGCGACAGTTCTGGCCTCGGCCTTTGTCGTTGCGCTGGGCTACGGAATTGTCTTGCCGGTCCTGCCGATGATGGTCGAGCGGCTCGCCGGGTTCACCGACCCGGCCTTCAACGCGCGGCAGATTGGCTTCTTGACCGCTGCCTATGTCACCGCGCCGGTGGTCGCCGCTTTCCTCTGGGGGAAGTGGTCGGATCTGATCGGGCGCAGACCGGTCCTTGTTGTCGGCTTGATCGGCTTTGCCGTCACCCTGGCCGCTTCGGCGCTGGCCCCGAGTCTGCTCGTTCTTTATGTCGGGCGGATCCTGAATGGCGGCTTCGCAGCTGCCGTGGGGCCAACCGCCCTTGCCTTCATTGCCGACACCGAAGGTGGGGCCGATACCGAAGGCGGGGACGATCGCCGCACAAGGGCGTTCGGCTGGATGAGCATGGCGTCGATCGCAGGCTTCCTGGTCGGTCCGACGCTTGGCGGGCTCGCTGCGGAACTGAAATTCGACCTGGGCGCGACGACTGCCCCGCCACAGGCGGTCCCCTTCCTTCTTGCGTCCGGCCTCGCATTGGCAGCCGCCCTTGGCGTGTGGTTTGCGCTGCCTGGCAAGCTGCCGGGAGCCCGTGCCGAGGCGAGCAAGCGCGGCTCGTCGGTGTTCGCACCCGGAGAGCTCCGGCTGCTCGCTCTCGCTACTGTCGCCGCGGCAGGGCTTGGTGCATTCGAGGTCGGGCTCACCCTGCGAAACGTCGAACTCGCAATGGGTCCAGCCGCGCTCGGCCTCATGTTCGCGACATGCAGCGTTGTGATGTTTGCGGTCCAGGGCCTTGTCTTTTCGCCGCTCGTCAAACCGGCGGCGACGAGGCTGCTTGTGGCTCCTGCCTTCCTGGTGATGGCGATCGGCCTGGCGGTTTTGCCGACACTTGCCGGGCTCACGGAAATGCTGATTGCGGTTTCCGTTGTTTCGGCGTCGGCCGGCGTGATCAGCCCGCTGCTCGCCTACTGGGTGTCGCGCATCAGCGCACGAAGCCAAGGCATGGAACTCGGCATCCAGTCGGCAGCGGTCAGCCTCGGGCTGTCAGTGGGCTCCGCGGCCGCCGGCCTGCTGTTCGGTTCCCACCGTCTGCAAGGCGCCGCCTTTCTCGTCGCCGCCGCGGCCATGGGTCTCGCCGCAATCGCAAGCCTGAAACTGCCGCAACGGCCGACCCTTGAGAGGGCCGAACCTGTTGCCGTTTCCGGGAGGCGCGCTCGCTAGTGGGCAGGCTCCCTCAAACCGCTGAATACGCTCCATTTCAGGCAAGGCGATCAAGCAGCTGGCGTCGGTTCCTGATCGAATTCTCTCAACCAGCCGCCTTCGAATCCTGCCCGTTGCAGGCCGCTGCGGATGTGCGGACACGACCGCATCAACCGCCACAAGAGGCCGCTGCTTTCATTCTCGATCATCAGGACAACGGGGCCTTCATTCAGGCCGAAGTGCCAAGGCGACACCCACCATCCAAAGGCGTCGTCGGACGTCCCCGGATGCGTCGGATTAAAGGCTGCCTTGAAGCCATAGGCATTTGCAGCCTTGAGCTTGGCCTGGTGGATGCAGAAGCTGATCGCCGGCCGGACGATTTCGGGAGCAAAGGGCAAGGAGGCAGCGACGGCCCACGGAGCGAGCGTGCCATCGTCGGGACCATACGGCACACCGCGAGCGACATAGTCGTCAAACCGGCGTTCGATGCCGTTCAACTTGAGCGTCGAAGGGCCAGGACCTTCGCTTGCGGTAATGCCCCAGCAGTGTTCACCATAACCCTCAAATCCACGCGGATTGTCGACAGCGTAACGTTGCTGGACGTAGGTGGCACGTCGGCTATTCTCAAAATAGTCACTTCCCTTGCCGCGCATAAAGGGATCCTGCAAGCCACGAAAATCGATCCATACGTGCGAGAGTTGGTGGATGAACAGCGGTCCCGCATAGAGGTAATCGTACCCGTAGCAGCGCTCCCATCGGAACGTCGCGGTCCAGGCCGTATAGCTGCTCCGGGGTAACGGATGTGTCGGCGAAGCGAGTCCCAGGACATAGAGCAAGAGCGCTTCGTCATAGCCTTCCCAGCGATGCTTCAGGAATCCGTGCTCGGGTGTCCAACCATGGGTGACGGTTTCTCCCTGATCCTGCGCCCAGCGCCAATCAGTTCGGTGATAGAGCGCCTCTGCCAAACTACGGATTTCTGCTTCGGCCCCTGTGTCGGCATCGAAATACTGTCCTGCAGCCAGCGCGCCCGCCAGCAGGAACGTGCTGTCGATCGTGGACAGCTCGCATTGCCAGGCTCGCCGACCAGTTTGCATATCCAGGAAGTGATAGTAGAAGCCGCGATATCCCGTAGCGTCCGGCTCCGGGCCGTGGGGGCTGTTCCAAAAGAAGCGCAGCGTTGCCAAAGTGCGTTACGTTGCTGCGCTTCGGCTCATGAATCCGCGCTCGACTCCCACCGGATAGGACGCCAGCGCGAGGCCGGTGGCCGCGATGCTTGCGGGCCAATTCGCTTCGGTCTTGTCCAGAATGAGACCGTTGGCAGGGTTCGCTTCATGAATGAAATAGTTGAATGTCTCACGCTGCAGCGTCGCCAGATCGTCTTGGATGGCAGAAGAGTTCAACAGGCCGTTGGTTTCCGAAGCATGCGATCGCATCTCTGTATGTCTCCGGGCCGCTGCTCTTTGAGCTTCAAGTGAAGGTACATCGATCAAGTCGCGGAACATAATTATGGGATTATCGACTCCGCCAATTCGGACAGGCCAGGGAGCGCATGGAGTGACCGTCAGCAGCGACGGGGACTTTGCTTTCGTGACCAATATCATCGACGGCACGGTTTCGCGGATATCAGTCGCAAGCCAGTCGGTCGTCGACACCTACACAGTCGGCAAGGGACCGAACGGCATAACTTTCCAGACCCCTTGATACGCGACGCGGGGGCAGAGACCGTCTCCGCGCCCGCGGGCAAAACTAAAGCCAGAATTGAAGAACACAGCCGTAACTGCTTTTCGCAAGGGACCTTCTTGTCGGGATCCTACTCTTGACGTCCCTGCCCTGCTTTGTGGAGGACGCCACCGTCCAAAGAGCACCGTATCCAGAATACACCTCCGACGGTCTTGCGCCTCCCATCACCTTGTTGAGGCGGCGGCCGAATTTCGGGCTCGAAACGGACGGCTACCGCCGTGTTGCTACTCGCCGAGATCGGCGGGCCTGCCTGTCAGATTGCAGCGACCGCCTCGGCCAGCAGGTCGCCCACCTGACCCGCAACCGCATGCAGTGCAGGATTATCGATCGCCTGCATCGAGGCCACCGGGTCAATCGCGCTGACCTCAACCCCGCCTGCAACCTCGCGCAGGATCACATTGCAGGGCAGCATCGCGCCAACGCGCGGCTCGATACCGATGGCCTGATGCGCCATCTTCGGATTGCAGGCGCCAAGGATTCGATAGGGGGGCATGTCCACGTCGAGCTTCTTCTTCATAGTCGCCTTGACGTCGATTTCGGTCAGGACGCCAAAGCCTTTGTCTGCAAGCGCCTTCCGAGTGCGGGCGTCGACCTCGTCAAACTTCGCCCCGGTTACCAACCGATTGAACGTATAATTCATGGCGACTTCTCCCTGTTGGTCATTTTCGCAAATACCTAATCAGTGCGGCGATTGTTAGACCCACAAGGACCAGAATGACGATCGTCCCCAGCCAGCCGAACCCCATCCCCAAGCCCATACCGTAGTCGTTCATCATCGATTTCTCCTATCACGTGACTCTGCCCCCGACACCAGATTTGCGTCAAAGCAGCCGGGGGCAGCACTTATGTCAGTTGTTGTCCATCATGCCTTTACCCATTTCCGGCATTCCGCCTTGCTGCCCGGCCATGTGGCTCTGCATCATTTCAGCCATGGCAGCCATTTCAGCCTCCGTCACTTGCGCGTCACCGTCAGCGTCGTGCATCTGGAAGGCGCGTACCGTCATCGGCCGGGTGTGGGCCGCATGCATCACCGCGAATTCCTCCAACGACAGCTTGCCATTGGGATCGGTGTCATAGGTCTTGAGTTCTGCCTGAACGCCTGCCGTCATTTCTTCAGGGCTGAGCGTGCCGTCCTTGTTGGTATCAAAGGTGGCCATAACATAGCTCCGGGGGTCACCCATCATCGTCCCCATACCGCTGCCCATCATGCCGCCATGCCCACGCACCATACCCATGCCATCGCCCATCATTCCGCCATGCTGCATCTGCTGGGCGATGACGGGCACTGCAACCGCCGCAAGTCCAAGGGCTGCAACGATTGAGAGGGTCAGCTTCGTTGAACGTTTCATGATTACCACTCCTGAATTGATCTGCGATGAGTTCAATTTGGGGTGCAGGTGTCCCACAGGTTTGTCAGGTGGGATGGTCATTTGTATCAAACTGCCGCAAGCACCGCCCCGGTGAAGGTTTGCGACAATCTTCTGCCCACGTGACCCCACAGGATAAGTTAGGGTCAGGTCAAGGAGATATTGTGATGACCAGTCCGCCCCATATCCTGATCGTCGATGACCACCGCGAGATCCGCGATGCCTTGGCGAAGTATCTGGAAAAGAACGGGATGCGCGCGACCACCGCGGCGAATGCCGTAGCGATGGACGCGGCCATGAAGGTTGGGAAGTTCGATCTGATTGTGCTGGATTTGATGATGCCGGGCGAAGACGGCCTGTCGGTCTGCCACCGTTTGCGCGCGCAGGGTGGCATACCAATCCTGATGCTGACGGCACTCGGGGATGAGACCGACCGCATCGTAGGACTTGAAGTCGGGGCCGATGACTACCTGCCCAAACCGTTCAATCCGCGTGAACTCCTGGCCCGGATCAAGGCGATCCTGCGCCGGTCCGAACGGGCGCAGATGCCGGGTGGCAGCATTTCCGGGCACAAGCTGGCGTTCGACCGTTGGGTTCTGGATACCGACCGGCGAAGGCTGATCGATACCGAAGGCGCCGAAGTCGCGCTCACCACCTCCGAATTCCGCCTTCTGACGGTATTTCTGGCCCGCCCACGCTTCGTGCTAAGTCGCGATCAACTACTCGATCTGACCTCTGGCCGGGCGGCACAGGTGTTTGATCGCACCATTGACAACCAGATCAGCCGATTGCGCCGCAAGATCGAGGCGGATCCAACCAAGCCCGTACTAATCGCCACCGTCTGGGGAGGCGGCTACAGTCTTGCCGCCGATGTAAGGGAGATGCCGTGAAGGCGCGCTTCGCCCGTCTGGGCAATCTGTTCCCGCAGTCCTTGGGTGGCCAGTTGCTGGCTATGCTGCTTTTGGCGCTCGTCGCGACGCAGGGGCTTGGCCTCCTGCTGCTGACCGACGAGCGCAACCGCGCCGTGCGGGCGGCCTTGGGTTTCGAGGTAGCGGGACGCGCCGCGAATGTCGTGCTGCTGTTGGACGACGCGCCAGCAGATCTGCGCGCCTCCATCCTGAGGGCGGCAGACTCGCCCCTGGTTCGGTTCGAAGTGGGACCTGCGCCTGAAGCATCGCACGATAGCACCGATGCGGACTCTGTTCTGGGCCAGATCCGGCAAATCCTCGGCAATCCAGAACGTGAAATCCGGGCGGATATTCATGCCCTTTCCACAACTCCTGTGCCGATGCCCGAGGGCATGCCAGCCGCAATGCGCCCCATGCACGACGCGATGATGGCAGGGCGGACGGAACCAGTGGAAATGACGCTTTCGATCCGTCTGGCCAGAGGCGATTGGCTGAATGTGCGCACGATGTTCCATCGCCCGGGCCCGCAACTTTCGCCGCAGGCCCTGTTGCCGCTACTGTTGATGGCCGTTGCCGTGGCTCTTGTGGCTTGGTGGACAGCGCGGCGTGTCGTGGGTCCGATGCGCGCGCTTGCCGTCGGGGCCGACCGGCTGGGGCGCGGGCTTGATGCTGGTCCGCTGCCCGTGACCGGGCCTGCAGAGGTGCGCGATACCACGCTGGCCTTCAACCGCATGGAGGACCGATTGGCGCGCTTCGTGAACGAGCGCACGCATATGCTCGTGGCGCTGAGCCATGATCTGCGTTCACCCCTTACCGCCATGCGGCTCAGGATCGAGATGCTAGACGAAACCGACGACAGCGTCCGGCTGAAGGCGCTGGTCGAGGAAATGCAGGCCATGGTCGAGGCGACGCTTGAATTTGCGCGCGGCGTCGCCAAGGCCGAGCCCGAAGCCACGGTAGATCTTGCTGCTTTGCTGGCCGATATAGTGAGCGATGTGGGCAGGGATCAGGCGAACCTCTCACGATCGCAGCCGGTGCCCGCCACCATTCGACCTCACGCCCTGAAACGCGCGCTGCGCAACCTGATCGACAATGCGGTCCGCTATGGCGACGTGGCAAACGTTACCCTGACGCAAGAACCGGGGACGGTCATCATCACCATCGCCGACAAGGGTCCGGGATTGCCCAAGGATCAGCTTGAGGTCGTCTTTGAGCCTTTCGTGCGGCTGGAAGGGTCTCGCAATCGGGATACGGGCGGGGTTGGTCTGGGTCTGGCCATTGCCCGAACAATTATTCAGGCGCATGGCGGAACGGTTCTGCTGCGGAACCGCGCTGGAGGCGGGTTGGACGCTATGGTGCGGCTTCCGATCGGGGATGCGTGATCAGCCTGCTTTCCAAGGAAGAAAGTCGGCGCAGATACAAAAGAACAGCCGAGGCCTATCCCGGCGTCGTTGTCATCGATGAGCCCTGACGAGACCCCTTTCGACAGCCAATTTAGCTCCGCCGCGATCGGCACTCGTTCTGCATGGTCACCATAAACCGCGACAGGCGGCATGGAGCTTTTATCGACATGGCGAGTTGTTAGCCCAGATTTCATCCGGATGGGGTTGCTATGAGCTCGACAAAGTCAGATCCAGTCGTAGGCCCGTCGAAGCCGCGATTGTTGAGTGTGCTTGGCCCGGGATTGATCACCGGCGCCTCCGATGACGATCCGAGCGGCATCGCGACCTATTCGCAAGCCGGCGCTCAATTCGGTTTCGGCCTGACCTGGACGATGCTCTTCAGCTATCAGCTGATGTCGGTGGTTCAGGAAATCAGCGCGCGGATCGGTAGAACCACCGGCCGCGGCATCGCGGGAAATATGCGGCTCTATTACCCGAACTGGCTGCTGCAGTCCATCGTAGCCCTCCTGCTCATCGCCAACACCATCAACATTGGCGCCGATCTCGGCGCCATGGCGGATGCCTTACGACTGATCGTCGGCGGCCCGCTGCTTATCTACGTCGTCCTGTTCGGGGCAGCGTCGGTCATTCTCCAGGTTCTCCTGGCATACAGCCGCTGCGTTTCTATTCTTAAATGGCTTACGCTCTCGCTGTTCGCCTATTTCGGAACGGCGATGGTGGTTCAAGTTCCTTGGAAGGAAGTGGCGAAGGGCCTGTTCATCCCCACATTCACGTCCAATGTCCAATTCTGGACCGCTGTGGTCGCTATTTTTGGGACCACCATCAGTCCCTATCTGTTCTTCTGGCAGGCTTCCCAAGAGGTGGAAGACATCAAGGCCAAACCGGAACGCAAACCGCTCAAAGGTGCCCCCAGAGGCATTTAGGTCGAACAACAGGGAGCCGATTAGATGAGCGTTGTCCATGTTACATATTTCTCGGACGTGTTGTGCATTTGGGCGTATGCCTCGCAGGCTCGTGTCGACGCTGTCAAAGAGCAATTCGGTGACGCGGTTCACTTGGACTATCGGTTCTGCTCGGTATTTGGCGATACGGCTCGCAAGATACCTTCGACTTGGAACGCTAAAGGCAACTATTCCGGGTTCAACGCTCACCTGCGTGAAGTGGCGCAAAAGTTCCCGCACATCGCGGTTCATCGGGACATTTGGCTGGGAACGCGCCCGCGGACGTCGGCAAGCCCACATTTGTTTATGAAGGCGGTCCAGCATTGGCAGCAGGAACAAATGCAGCAACCCCGAAGCGGATCAGCGGCATCGATCTTCGATCAAGTGTTATGGGCGTTCCGTTCTGGGTTTTTTCGAGATTGCCGCGACATCTCCCGTTGGGATGTTCAGTGCGAACTGGCTGAAGCTCTCGGCGTCGATATAGACGCGATTGAAGAAATCATTCACGATGGAATCGCATTTGCCGAACTGCTGGCGGATTATCAAGACGCCGAGAAGATGCACATCGAGGGGAGTCCAAGTTTTGTGCTGAATAAGGGACGCCAGAAGCTGTACGGCGACGTTGGCTTCCGGATCATCGAAGCAAACATTCAAGAATTATTGCGAGCGCCCGATGGGGATCAAGCTAGTTGGTGCTGACCTTGGCGTGATTGATCCAGTTTTTATCCATAGCGCGCGGACGATATTTAGGCCAGGCGATAGGCCTTCAACAACCCATACAAGAGCTACTCGTGTTCGGCGACGACTGCCGGTGCAATGACAGTTGTAATCCTAAGGGCGCAGTCTAGCGTGACGGTGGTTCTATCAGTTCCTTTCCATGCCCCCTTGCGAGGAGGTTTTCCATAGCGTTGATGGCTTGAATATCGAGTTCACGGCGGTTCCGGCCGTATTTCGGCGGTACGCCTTGCATTGTCACAAAGCCAACTCGATAGGTCGCCGACGGGTCCATCTCCCTTCCACAGACGAAGATTTTTTGTATCCGCTGGCCCGCCGGATTTTCGATCTTGGCGAATATCGAGACGCCTCGACACCGCTTCACATACCCGCCCATCTGGTCGTACGGGTCAGCCGAAAAGGTATGCTCTAGGTTCTCCTCTAGCATTGCGCGTAACTCCCCGCCGGTCAGATCGACGACTGAACTGGCCCCCGGCGCGATTGAGAGCCTGTAACGGATCGATCAAACATGTCGAAATCACGTCGAGCGGCCATTTTCGGGACGGCGAGCTGATCAACACAAGGTGCTTCACGGTCGATGTTACCGACCTGGAGCGGACACGCATCGAGTTAAGGCAGCAGGGCAGCACCTATCACCAAATTCTCGACGCCCTTCCGGTTGCCATCTATACGACCGACCAGCACGGGACGATCACCTACTACAACCGCGCCGCCGCCGACCTTGCGGGCACGGAGCCAAAAGTCGGCAAGGACAAATGGTGCGCGACGTTCAAGCTGTTCACTCCCGACGGCAAGGAATTGCCGCATGACGAGTGCCCGATGGCCATCGCGCTCAAGGAAAACCGGCCCTTACGCAACCAAGAAGCCATAGCG
Organism: Mesorhizobium sp. Mes31; assembly: GCF_024519675.1. Taxonomy (NCBI): domain Bacteria; kingdom Pseudomonadati; phylum Pseudomonadota; class Alphaproteobacteria; order Hyphomicrobiales; family Phyllobacteriaceae; genus Mesorhizobium; species Mesorhizobium sp. Mes31. The sequence continues at coordinate 89,733 of NZ_JALJRL010000023.1, forward strand.
TGCCGTCCGGACGGATCCTTTTTTCCGTTCCTGCCCTACCCCACGCTGCGGGATGAGCACGGCAATCTGATTGGTGCCGTAAACATGCTGCTGGACCTGACCGACCGCCAACGTGCCGAAGAGGTCAGGCAGCATCTGTCAGAGATTGTGGAATCCTCGTTCGACGCAATTGTCAGCAAGGATCTGAATGCCATCATCAAGAGCTGGAATCACGGGGCCGAAAGGCTGTTCGGCTACACCGCCGACGAAGCGATAGGCAGGCCGGTGACCATGTTGATTCCGGATAATCTCCAGGACGAGGAACCTCGCATCCTCGGACGCATTCGCCGTGGTGAGCGGGTCGAAACGTACGAAACAATCCGTCAGCGCAAGGATGGCAGCCTGGTTCCGGTCTCGCTTACCGTATCGCCTATGCGCAACTCCACCGGGCAGATCGTCGGGGCATCGAAAATTGCCCGGGACATCACCTCGGCGCGAGAAAACGAGCACCGTATCCGCATGCTGATGCGCGAGGTCAACCACCGCGTTAAAAACCAATACTCGGTCATCCTGTCGATGATCCGGGAGACCAACAAACGATCGGAGACGCCTGACCAGTTTGAACGCCAGGTGCGCGAGCGCATCATGGCGCTGTCGCGATCCCACGACCTGTTGGTATCCGCCGACTGGAAAGGAGCCACCATCAATGAGCTCTTGGCGGCCCAGGCCCGGCCTTTCCCAAGCGGTGAGGTTATCGATATGTCGGGACCACCGCTGGTCCTCAGTCCCAATGCGGTGCAGTATCTCGGAATCGCCTTCCACGAACTCGCGACTAACTCAGCCAAATACGGGGTACTGTCAGGGGACATGGGCCGGATTTCGGTCCGATGGAACCTTAGCGGTTCCGGTGCCTCGAGGCTCTTTCACCTTATTTGGGCCGAAACTAATGGGCCGCAAGTTCAGGCCATCCGACAGGGTGGGTTTGGAATCGTGGTGCTGAAGCGGATTGCGCCTGCAGCGGTTGGAGGCCATGGAAATCTCGAGTACGGTCCGCATGGCATCACCTGGAGCCTGGAAGCGCCGCTGGCTGCCGTGGAAGCCTCTGTTGTCAATGGAGCTTAGAAACCGCAGGCCGCGTTCTACAATACGCCGAGTTAGGCGAACTGTGACCACGGCGCTGGTGTCACTGTCGTGGATGGCAGAAGGAACGCGCCTTCGGCTCCCTCGAAATTGATTTGGCGAAGCAAACGCTTGAAACGCCGCTACGGCATCTCGATCGCGGCTACCATTTCACGCTGAACCGGACTTTACCTAGGATGGCGTCGCCGAAATCCTCGAGGTGTCCGTAGCGGGCGTCCGTCCACCAAGGCCACCGCAGTCCCACAGCGCATGCAGCCCTCCCCATCGCTCTGAGGGCCGATGGCCAGCCTTCTCGAGAGCGCCGCTGCGTGCGACCGATAGGGAACCCTGAACGTGCTACATATTCGATGGGAAGATCGAGACGATCTCGTCTTGTGCTCACCTACCCCGGATTGTCAGATCGCGCATACACGATCGAAAAAATGTGGCCCGCGCCTAACAGCGCGGGCCACTTTGGGGTCTACTGGCCAACAATGATCCGCTGCTTGTCGCGATTCTGCGCGTAGGTACCCTTGTCATAGGCAGTCTGCGCCTCAAGCTGAGCCTTGGTGAAATTGGTGTAGATATACCGGTTTCCGTCCTTGTCGGACAAGAACTTCAATTTCTCCAGGCCAATGGCCACCGGCTTTTCGCCCATGCCGAGGAATCCGCCCACATCGACGACCACGGCATCGACCTTTTTATCGCCGCTCAGGACGACGTCTCCAATCTCTCCGACCTTTGCATCGTCGGCGCCATAGACATTGGTGCCGATGAAATCCTTGGTGCTGATTTTGTCCATCGGCATCTCGGTCAGCGAAGACTTGTCGATTGCCGCGGTGGCCGTGTTGTCGGTCGTGGCTGGAGCCGCTTCAGTGTTGGCTGCGGTGGCTGCGACATCATTGGTGTTCGAGGCCGCTGCCGTGTCGTAGACCTTCAGGTCAAAATCCTTTTGCGCTTGGAGGTCTTCCTTGGTGGTCTTCGCGACCAGCCAGCGCTCACCCTTCTTCTCGACCCACTCGGCCTTGCTGAAATCGTAGGCGACGTTCTTTTCCCCGAGGCCCAAAAACCCGCCTACGCCGATGACAATGTACTTTGCCTTGCCGTCCTTGGTGAGCACGATGTCTTTGACATCGCCGATCTTCTCGGCATTGTCCGCGGCGCTATCATAGACGTCGGCGCCTATGATCTTGGTGACGAGGCTGCCGTCTGCAACAGCCGCCGGCGCCGTCGCAGTAGTGGTCGTAGCGGCGGCAGGTTTGGTGGCATCTTCAGCGGCGGCCCCTGATACCCACAGGCCAGACGACAGCAGGGTTGCTATTGCGGTGGTAGCCAAAAGTTTGCCGATCATGGTACGTTTCCTTGTGCGTTAGTGTTGATGCACGCCGCGTTCGGCCGAACCGTTGCAGGGAGGCTGAGCGCGGCACCGTTTGCGAGGTGACAACGGGCCGCACGATGCGAAGTTCCGTTTCGAATTCGCAAGTCGCCTGAGATGGCTGGGGGGTTCGCGTACCGCAGCGGAGTTTGTCGGCATCCGAGACGCCACGTAAGATTTCGTGCTGCGACTCGCATTTTTCTGAGCGTATATACGGCCCCTGTATCGCGGCAAACTTGTTGGCCCCTGAACGTTCCCCTGCCGAACCAATTTGCGGTTCGAGGAAAGAGGAAAACTATGCAGAATCCTGGCGTCGGCTGGCTGGCAGCGATCATCATCGGCGGTATCGCGGGATGGCTCGCCGAGATGTTCATGAGAGCAGCGTGGGGGTGCCATTGCGGCCACGCTCAACCTGGGCCCTTCGCCCGACGAAGGGCTCAGCGTCGCTCTGCCTATGCAGTCCGCCCTTGGAGCGGAGACATGCTGTTCCATGAGGGCGACAGGGATGGATCGAAAAACCCCTTGGCGCATTTATTCTCCGGCCAATTAAGGCTTAGGAGAGGTCCCATGAAAAAGTCACTGCTCATTTTGAGCCTGCTAATTCCGCTCGTAGCGTGTTCTCGTACCGAACAAGGCGCTGCCGTCGGTGGCGTGGGAGGTGCTGCGATCGGTGCCGCGGTGGCCGGCGATCCCGTACAAGGTGCTGTCGTTGGTGGTGCAGTCGGCGCGATCGCCGGTGCGGTGATCGGGCACGCCAGTGAGGCCGGCCAATGCCGATATCGCGATCGTCATGGCCGGGTTTACATTGCCCGGTGCCCGGACGGCTACTGATACCTAAGGCGCGTGATCTGTTGCGATCACGCGCCTTCACCAAGGTAGGACAATTGGATGGCCCATAAAGTCAAAACACTGCTCGGTCTCTGGTTCGTCCTTCTCAGCGCTGCCACGATCAACGTCGAACTTGTGCCCGCGCTTTCGGCCGCACCAATCGCAGCGCAGACGATGGCCCAAACCGCGAGTACAACACCGACAAGTCGCGGTGAAGTCGGTGATCGATCTCTCAGGCGATGCCGCCCCGGAGAGACAGCGGACGAATCGCATCGCTTTGCCGCCCCAGAACCGTAGCGCCAGTTAGCCTGGAGAGAGCCAGCCTGAGGGCTGCAACTTGGGCAAGGGGTCAAGCAAACGCCAAATGGGTATGACCAGGCCCTTCCTTCGCAAATCATCAAGAACGGAACCTTCTCGATCATTCAAAGTTAGTCGTCCGTCGACGGCGAACAGCCCGTCTCGGCCCCCTCCGAGGCGGGCTAAGCCGAACCTGTATGGGGAAGAATATAACATTTTCAAACGCCGTTGAGCCAAACTGCAAGTCTGAAAAAGCCCGCGCCTCTGGCGGAGAGCGCGGGCTCCGACCGAGTGCGGACCCGATCTTCAGCAGACACCGAGGGTCGTATCTGCTGCCCAACAGGAACCCTTAGCGACAGCTAACGTTGCAGGAGCATAGAAGGATCGGGTGACTGGCTTTCACGCGTGCCCGGCACCCTCAAACAAGTATCGGCTCTGGGGACGCCATGGCTCCACCACCGCTTCGTCTTGGGACGATCGCACGGTAAGCTGGACAGGGTGGAGGATCATCGTCGTCATCCCTCCGGCGACGATGCGGCCAAGGCGACCACTTATCCTGACGGCATCGAGCATAAGGCGCTCCCCAAAGCGGGCGATTACGATTTCCACGGTGGTCATCCGGCACGCCGTTCAGGGTCTTCAAAGCGCGCAGGATGTCGTCGATAGTGGCTATCGTTCATTCTCCAGCTGGCGCAGCAGAGGTATCCCGGGAACCGCGCAGGCGTCGGACGCCCAGGAAGCCAAGATCGTCCGCTTCTCGGCGGCAGTCAGGCCTGGAAGGCCGACAACGTCGTCAGGATGGGTAATCCCTTGTTGAGCCGTCCTGCTCGGGTTTGCCAAAAATTCTGATCCGGTTGTCATCTCCATTCTCCGCATTCTGAGCCTCCCGGCCGGGCCGGGAGGCGGGACCGCAGTCTTGCATTTAATCTGGAGGAGTCAGGCGACCTGTCGCTGTCGCAACGCATCCTGGCTGATCTGCTGTTGCTGAGGACGGGCCGCCTCGCTCGACGACACGAGACCGATGCGACGGGGCTTCCTTTCCTCCGGGATCTCGCGAACGAGGTCCACTGAAAGCAGACCGTTTTCCAAGTGGCTTTCGCTACTTTCACGTAGTCCGCCAATTTGAAGACTTGCTTGAAGTTGCGCGTCGCCATACCGCGGTGCAGGATCCGCCGATCGCTCTCTTCGGGCTGCTTTTGGCCGATCACGACGAGTTCCGGCCCGTGCTGGGTCAACTCGACTTCGTCGGGACTGAACCCGGCGATAGCCATTGTTATCCGGTAATCGTCGTCCCGGTCTTCTCGATATTGTAAGGCGGCCAGTCCGAGCGCACGCTGTTGTCGAGCATGTCGAAGAGACGGTCGAAGCCGACCGTTGTGCGATAGAGTGGGGCGTAATCAAAGCTTCTCATAGCCATATCCTCCGTAAAGCAACATGGGTTACAAGCAGCGTCGCAGCGTCACTGCGAGGCCTCTGTCGTCGGCGGCTCGTGCCTGAGGTACCCGTCGCTCTTAGGTGGACTAAGAGCGACGGGCGGTGTTGCCTGAAAATGCGGAACTGCTACTTTAGCCGCAAGCGGGATGCTAAAGCCGCACGGTAAGTGAAGTCTTAAAAAGCCCCGTCGGGGTTTGAACGAAAGCATCTTCCGTCATCGGAGCAGACCGGGCGATTGGTCTGGCAAGGGTCTCGCGATTCGGACTTTACCGAATCGCGAGATTGTCTTGGTCAGTTGGAACTGGCGACGGGCGCCACAAGGGGCGTGATGCGGCGAATAGCGACGCGGCGGTTCTGTCGTTCGGGCCCTGTCGTGTTCACCTTGAGATAGCGTTCACCGTAGCCTTGGGTCGTCAGGTTCTCTGGCGCGATGCCAAAGGCGTTGGTGAGGGCCTCGGCAACTGCCTCGGCTCGCTGGTCGGACAAGGCCAGGTTTGCGTTGGCGCTGCCGACGGCATCGGTGTGGCCTTCGATCAAAAATGTTTCCGCTGGGTTCTTCTTCAGCAGCCGCTCCATTGCGTCCGCTACTCCTTGGAGCTTTTCGACTTCGCTGTCCGAGATCGCCGCCGAACCGGATTCGAAATTCAACGTGTCGAGATCAACGCGCCGGGCGATATCGCGCACACGCGCCGAGCGCTTGACCTCGTCGACCGAGTAGAGCCGCTGGACCTTTTCCACCGGCGGTTGCTCGAGGAAGGTGTAGTAATCGCCTGCATCCTCTACCAAATCCGACTCCAGGATGTATTGCTTGCGGGGGATGGTTAGCCGCATCGGCGGTAAGTCATCTCCAGGGTCGCGCCAATCCTGCACGTCTTGGTAATACCGCTCGTCGACATAGCTCAGCACATACTCGCGACCGTCGGGCGTGATGCGGGAGCGCTGGATGACGTCTCCATTGCGGTTGCGGATGGTGACGATTTGGTTGCCATTGTCGCGAACGATCGTCTCGCGGGTGCGGCCGCCCGGCAGATCCTCGTAGTACACATCCTTGGCACGACGGTTCATTCGCGGAGCTTCGTTGCTCTCGACAATCGTCTGGTTGTTGAACTGGATGATGACCCGGCCGCCAATTTCCGTGAGGACATCGGCGCCTTTTGGACGCTCCGGCGCCTGGCTATCTGGGGCCTTGTCACGGCGGGTACCCTTTTCGTCCGTCACCGGAACGATCTTCTCCGGCTTGATCTCCTGCTGCGCGGCCTTGTCGTCCGCAGGAGGCGGTCCGGAGTCTACGGGGGCAGCCGCAGGCGCGGCGGCCTGACCGCCATCGCTCTGCTGAGCGGGCGGTTTGCCATCCTTGCCAGGACGTTTTGCATCCTTTTCGCTGTCGAGAACTGGGGCGGCGTTCGGATCTGCTGGCGCCTCGCCCTGGACTGGCTTGACGCTTTGGGCGGGCGCCGCCGGCTCACCATTGGCTGGCTTTTCGGCAGTTGCAGGCTGCTGATCGGTTGAAGGTTGTTCTCCAGTCACGGGCTGCTTTGGTGCGGGCTTCTCGGTGGCAGGTTTCTTTTCTGGCTTGCTCGTAGGTTCCGCCGGCTGTTTACCCTGGGCAGGCGCAGGCTGATCCGTCGTAGCAGGCGCCTGGGGAGCCGGGGTGGGCAAAGGTGCCTGATCTGCGGGCGGCTCGACCTGCTTGACTGGCGCCGATTTGTCGGGAGCCTGAGCGGGCGCAGGCTCGGCTGGCGGCGCTGGCGCGGCCGGTTGAGCAGGCTGGTGCTTCGCAGACGGTTCAGCCGGTGGGGTGGATTCTGGAACGGGAGCCGCCTCAGACGGAGGTGCTGCCTCTTTTGGCTGCTCCTGCGGTTTCTGAGCAGGCTGTGGTTCGGTCGCTGGAGCGTTTTCGGACGGAGCCTGCTGCCTCAGCGCGCAGGCCTCGACGGACTCGCCCTCCTTGCATTTTAACTTGATAAGAATTGGCGGTGCGGATGCGACGAACCGTGCGGCACCGAATGCTGCGCTGCTGAGGGGCGCGAAGGGCCCGAACGGCGCGGACGCGATCAGCAGACCGAGTGCGGTGCTGGCCAAAATCGTTGGTCGGCGTGTCATTTGAATTCTCCATGTCGTGTCCCGTCGCTATCCAAACTGGGCACTGCCACATTCGTTCCCGCTCAATCTCGAATGACGCGCTTGCTAACAGACGACGGGCGGATTGCTTCGGAGGCGACGCCGCGAGCCGGGCTTAGCCGGAGATACATCGGAGGACGCCGCGGCCTGTTCCGGGGTAATCTGCGGTCTGTCGTATGAAAACGCCCGCTGGCCGGGAGCCAGCTGGCGACGGGCCTTCCGGCCCTTTTGACCGCTTGGAGGGACCCAGCGGGCAAATGGCTTCAGTCCCGCGATCTGACTTCGCGCGCTGCAGGCGCACGACTTCAATCAGTGTCAAAAAATCCGGCCCGGCCCAGCGATCTGGCCCGGCCCAGCGACCTGTTTGGATTGATAACCGGAACCTGTTGCTTGTGCCGTTCGTCGCCCTTGGTCGAAGGCGCAGGCGCCTCGGAGAGGCTACCATGGTTCAGACGCGTGCAGTGCTCATAACCATGGTCGCGCGCACCGCATCGAGAACAGCACATAGGGAGTAGGTCTAACAGCATCTACTAAAATGCACGACTTAGATTTTGGTTGCCCCCCGGCCGAGCACGGTTGTTGGATTTCGGCAAGGCGCCGCCTCAAGTCGCCCCTAGCGAGGATGCCGAGATTGTGACCCGCCGTTTGCGCCGCTCGGAGGCATTTAAGTTATAAGCGGCTCTGCTTGGCCGACAGGCGCCCCAGCCCATCGCGCGAGCGCTGCCCGGCGGCCGCACAGATTGCGCTAATCGAGCACGTATGCGGTCTGCCTCAGCCGCTGCGGGATTCTTGTTTTTGAAACGCGGAATCCGGCTCGGAACTATGCTGCATAGGTTCGAAACTAGATCCACCGCCCAATGCCGACGCGCGATTGGTCAATTCACCCTTGCCTAAGTTGATGGCCCGTTGCCTCCCGCAGCGGGCCATTATTTTCGCCTAAGGCAGCCAGAACGATGAAGGGTTAGCCGTCGTCCACGAATTCAGCAGTCGACGCTGAGGCCACGCGAGATTTCTCGTAGTGACCAAGCGATAACGCTTGAGGTGAAATACAGGCGGAGGCTTGGAAATGCCGAACGCCGAATTCCTCACATTGACCGTGGCCGGGCTCGCTGACCCGAACCGGGCCATCCAAGCAGCGGTCGAGCTTTATGGATCAGACGCAGCGACCGCAGTTGCGTGGTGTGCCCTGGAAGCGCGTTTCGCCGGCCGCGAAGCGGACTACCGATTCTGGTATGGCGTCTTCAAGGAACTAGACGCGACAAAGGAAAACCCGCCACCGAGGACGCAGCGACGGGCCTTTCTGTTACACCGGCCGGTGAGGGAACCGGGCATCATTAGAACTTCACTGCCGCCAGCCGGTTCCGAAAAAACCGCCCTCGCGTGTATGATACTTGGTCAAATGCCGTTCAATGAGCGACGGCAGGATGGCTTGAAATAATCAACTCGGTTGTCACCCAAAATGCGAGGCCTGCGAAAAGCAGAATCGCGACCGAGATGAACAACACTCGCTGGAAATCCGTATTCCTGAAACCTCGCCACACGATTGAAACCGGATCTGTTAAAGCCGACAGCCCGCTGCCAAGGTTGATTGGGACGAGGCAGCGGGCTGCTGGATGTGGTGCACCCAATGAGCAGCGGGGGTCTGCTGCTCGCTCAATTATAATCGATTGGCCAAGGTTCACGACTTACATATTGGTAAGGAATTGTGATCCATTGGCAAATCGAGGAGGTTGGCGGCGGTGTGCTCATCCAAACCAGCCGAACGTAAAGCTAACCATCACCACCGAGATCAGGATTGAGAGCGGCACCGCCATGAACAATCCGGCTTCCCAAAAACGAGTTTCCTTGTCACTGAACATTAGACGCGCCTTATGGAGTGTTCGCTGCAGATAGAAGCGGCGAACCCTTGATTCGGTTCCGCATGCTGAGACGTGTCGAAACGAAAAAACCCGCCGGCGACCGCCGGCGGGCGATCGGGAACTAGGCCTAGCTGATCAGTTGGCGCCGCCGAGCTGCTTTGTCATTTTGCAGAAATTGTCATGTGACTTCGCGATAGCCTCGTCGCCACATTCCTTCATCATGCCTGCGCGGTCTTCTTCCTTCATGGCCATCCAGGCGGCCTTGAATTCCGCTTCGGACTTCATCGTCTTCATGCCGGCATCAGTAAAGAAGGGAGACATCTTCGCCGGGTCATCGAGCGCGGACGTTCCAGTGCTGCCGCCAGCAAGCGCTGAACCAGCCATGATCGCAAGCGCCATAGCGCCCGTTGTCAGTATTTTGAAGTTGCTCATGGAAAATTCCTCCGGTTACGGCTGCCAGAAAGGCAGCTTGTTCCATCAACTCCGTCATTGGGAAAAAGTTTCCCTCAAGAAGGAAACCGACCGCCGTACCGCCACCGGCATGCGGTTCCGTTAATCCTGCAAAAAAGCCCTCGCCGTTTTCCCGCACGCGCGTCAGCGTGTAACGGAATTCGGCTTCCGCCTGATTCTTCCCCTCGGAGAGGTGGACGAAATGGCGGCCAATGACCGCCATCGAGGTGGACGTGATCGCGGCAAAAATCACCGCCGTGATGACCAGCAAGCCGGGAACGGTGATGCTCGAACCTGCGACCGTGCCCCGCTGATTGTCCACAGCACCACGATGAAGGTCGAGGCCGACAGAAACGCGTTGAGGACGCCGGCGATGAAGTCGACAGGTGACTCGGTGGCAATCCGCAAATCCTCCGTGAGGCGAAATTCGGGATTCTGTCGGTCGCCGCTGACGAGGTTCAACTGATAGTAACGGCCGCTTGCGAGCCAGCGCGCGATGACCGCGGTGGTGAGCCAGGAACGCCAGCGGCGCTGGATCGTCATGCGAAGGTAGACCTGCGCAACGACCAGACTTCCGATCGCGAACACGAGCGGCAGGAAATCTACGCGCCTAGCGTCGGCCGCAGCTTCTCCATCGAAAGCAATGCGCATTGGCGCAGGCAGCTTTAGCGCGGGCCAGCGGTAGAGACCACAGTGAATCCGGCCTTAACTAGCGCCGCTTCCAAATTAGGGCCGATAAGCGCCTCATCTTCCAGGACCAGAACCGGTAGCCCGCTGCTGGTAGGCAAGTCATTTGCGAAAGATCCAGTCGATCATACCGGCATCAACATGTGCATCGTGTGAATTCGTGTGCCATGGCCTTTTCGTGTTCGGCCCATCGCACCTCTGGGATGCTCAGTTCGGCGAGAGATGCCTAGGAAACGCTCCGAAGGGCGTCGAAATCGAAAGCCGACACGCGTGAAGTAAGGAAGTCGTCTTCCAACGCATGCTCCCGGCAAGGGTGAAGTACGCTCACACTCCCAGTACGAGCGCCCGTTCAGTGGCCAGCGACGGCGCATGATGCGCTCTAAGGTGACGTTTGGCGAATCATTCCGTAACGCCTGCGGTCGAGCGGCCGCTGACCGATCCCTCGCCAGCGGTTCTCAATCAGTCCTTGCAGCTATGTCCGCCCACCTGATAGCGTGTACAGGGGCTTTAAGTAGGCGAAATGCCAAATCGGACCATAGCTTCCACTACAACAAACTTGCGGCACTTTAACTTTCCGATTCCGGACAACGTTATCGACGCTGTTCAGGGGTATGTCGACCTCTGCGCTCCCGGTTGCATAATTTCAACTTTTTCCGCAGCTCAGATGGTGCGGGACAGAGCGTACGGTTGCGAGCTATCGGACGATCAGATCGAGCGCTACGTCGTACTATGCACTGTCGACCAAGGGCTCACGGTGCATTCGATCGCAAAGGACGCCCGCTCGATCCCTATTCAAGTCTGAGTAGAAGCCATTGGCACCTTGTACCGATCTGGAATGCGGAAGCGCGAGGCGGCCTGACGAAGGCTTCATTCGGCAACTTCCCAGGGGCACCTGCGTCTTTACTTGGCATTGATTCATCTGGTTAAGACATCCAGTGGTTGCAATAGATAGACGCCGAGCTGCTTGGGTTTGGCGCAGCGGTGCCCGTCGTCGCTTCCACGGCACGTAATTTTCGACGCAGCCGTCAAGAACGCATGCCGAGCATTTTCAACATCATCATGTGTCGTTAGCGCGAGGGTGCATACCCTGAAGCGAGATGCGCTCGCGGATGTTCGCCACGGCGGTCGCGCGAATGGTGGAACAGCGCGGCGGGTGGATCGGCGCCGCCGAATGGCGGTCGTCGCGGACATAAACCCCGCCGATATCGGTCTTGCCCTTGGCGAGGACCGGCACCGTTGTGTCGTCGCCATACAATCGGTCGGCAGCGAGAACATGACGATCCGGCGATAGAGGGGCATAAGCGCGAAAGTGGCCGCGCCAACCTGGTCGGCGAGCGTCGACAGGCTCAGTGGCGCGGCCTCGCGAGCGAAACATCCAGCTCGGCGGTTCAAGGGTTGATGCTGGCCGTACTTGTCATGGGCATGCCGGGGCGTCGCTCCCTGAGCAAACTTCAAGAGCTATTTATACTGATTGGGCAGCAAATGGACAGTTCGTGGCCGGTTGGAGAGCGGACGTGTGGGTAGGTCCGAGGCCGTGCTTCATGCTTCGATTGGCATCGAATTGGAACAGACATCGAAGACGCTCGACGAAGATCAAAGCGATCCAATTTGATGGGCAATTTGAGGCTGGAGGTACTGAAGACAGTCTCGCATACGTCGATGGCACGCCTTGCGGTCAAATTGCCTCTCCTCCCTTTCGCTTCGCCTCATAGCGCTCAGAATCAATGACGGACGTTGATCAATGACGGACGTTGACATCGGTTTGACATCGCAAAGCGGTGCCGATCACCCCCAGCTCGTCGTCGGAAAGCTCGCAAAGGATGATCTCGTCGTCGGACATTTTGCCTGCGCCAATTGCCTGTCGGTGATTTACGGGCCGCTGGCACCTTTTGTCAGAGGTGCCGGCGGCGGTTGCTTGCAAAGCTCGGAAGCTAAATCAGGCGTCGAGCCAGACGTTCTGGAAGTCCATTTCGTAGGTCTGGTGCATTCC
>NZ_JALJRL010000024.1:0-100511 GCF_024519675.1 Mesorhizobium sp. Mes31
AGGCTCAGGGCGTTCGAAGCTCGAAAAGCCAAGCAATTGGCTTTTCGTCCGCTGCGCGGGCCACTTCTCACCCCTTCGCCATCCTCTCCACCTCACCCGCAGTCAAAAACAACAACACCACGTCGCTCATCCCCAGCAGCGGCGTGAACGTCACGATCGTGATCCCGCCGGTCGCGTTGGTGCGGGTCAGGCCTTCGGAATAGATGTCGAGTGGCGGTTCCTCGTCGAACCAGACGCCGTGCAGCGTCTCGCCCTGCCATTTCTCGCGGCCTTTCTCGAAGCTCTTGAAGGACAGCACGCTCTCGCCGGCCTGCACGTCGCCGCCGCCGCCATGGCGCACGACGACGCTGTCGAGCGCGCCCGGCGCGCCACGGCCCATGATGGTCTGCAAGATAGCATCGGCCGGGATCATGCCGGTGCCCCAGGCCGCCTGCTGCTGCGGCGGGCCGACCAGCACGCGTTGCGGATTGTCGCGCGTGCCCTCGCCGGTGACGCCGGCGGCCCAGAGCCGCACCGCCCCGTCGAAAACCTTGCCTTGCCACCACGCGGGATAACGCCCGGTCAGGTGCATCGCCCATTCGGCGCCGCCGGCCCTGGTCTTGCCGAGCTGGTTGCCGGCCATGAACAGCCGTTCGCGGTTGACCGCGCCTGCCGCGTGAAATTCGGCCTGGCGCTGATACGGCGTGTAGGTCGCCAGCAGGTTTGTGCGGCGCCTGCGGTCAAGCTCCGCCAGCAGCGCCAGATATTCCGCCCTCGCCGCCATCAGCGGGATCTTCGAGGAACGGTCTGAGGACGGCTTCGAGGCCACGGATGCGGCTGCGGATCTCCTCATCGCTCAGCGCGTCCAATTGGTTGAGGGAAACAAGTACACCCCCGGGCAAATCCTTGGGCAGCACCGAAAGCACGATCTTCAGATACTGGTCCGGCTTCTCGGCGCGCACTTCGGCGATGACGCCGGCGCCATGGGCGCGGAAATCGGCGCGCACGGCGGCCAGGAAATCATCGCCCAGCGTCTTCTTCGTCCGCTTCGGGCGGGGCGCCGGGCCGGCGGCGGGCTGACGCCTTGCCGGCTTCGCCTTGCCGCGCCTTGGCCCGGCGGCATCGTCAGCCATCGGCTTGCGCCATGGCGCCGGCATCGCTGGCGGAGACCGTCCTGCCAGCCTTCGGCATCGATCTGGCCGGCTTCTTCGAGCGGTTCTTCCCGGCCCTCTTGGCGCGCTTCGGCTTTGCCGTCCCGGCAGGCTTCGCCGCCTGGGCAGACTTCGCCGCGCCGGCCCGCGCCCTGAGACGCGCCATGGCGAGGCCGACAGCACCGATGCCTGCTTGCGGGAAAGAAAAGCCACCAGCCGTGTCCCGCACCATGCCGATCAGCACGCCGGGCGCCACCTGCTCGACGCGCCCCAGACGCGGCCGTGGCGCGGCACCCTCGAACTCGCCAATGGCACTGACGATCTCGCGGCCGTCATCGTCGGTGATGATGGTGGCGTAGCGTGGCATGAAGATTTCTCGCAAATGTCGCGTTCCTTCGCGCCCCCCTCTGTCCTGCCGGACATCTCCCCCACAGGTTGGGAGATGTCCGACAGGACAGAGGGGGGGGCGCCGTAGAGCGCTGGCACACAAGTTGGCAGCCGAAGTCACAAAGCGCCAGAAACACAAAACCCGCCTCGGTGGCGGGTCGTTGGCGCAAATCAGCACCATGGACAAATATGTAGCATGGCTGCCCTCACCCGGTCAAGGACTTTCTAGGAAAAAATTCCTTTCTCGAATTTCTCGGCGCCGCACCGAAGAGGTGACCGGCATCGCCGAAGGGTGGGCGGGAAAACAAAAACCCGCCTTCGCGGCGGGTCCAGAGGTCGTTGGCGCAAATCAGCACCATGACCGAAACGATAGCACAATTGCCCTCACCGGACAACCCGATCGACACAGGTCGAGCCCTGAGGATCGACTTCTCGACCGGCTTTTCATGAGCCGGCAACTGTGGAATCATCAGCTACAGCTCATGGAATGATTCGCGTCGCCTTGTGGGAGAGGACGATGGACAGACCAACCATGGCATCCGTGTTCAGGATGCGGCACGCGCCAGCCACGGTTTCCGGTGTGCGCAGCACCGGCCAGGGCCAGGCCGATCCGATTATCCGCGTGCGCTCGCTTGGCGAAGCGATCCGTTTCGTCGCCAATGCCTTTCCAAACTACGATATCAGCGCCGTCGCCATCATCCCTGGCGACCCGTCGGCCCCGCGTCTCGGCAGCCTGGAAGCGAAGGCGCTGTGGCGCGAGTATGGCGAGCACTGGACGCTGGAATAGGCCGTCCGCCCCTCGCCCATGCCCGGCCCGGCCATCCCTAGAGCATGATCCCGAAAAGTGGAATCCGGTTTTCGGGCAAGATCATGCTCAAACAAAGAGATAGAGCCCCATCCCGATTCCATCGGGATGGAACAGGCTCTAGCCGGAACCGGTTCCGCGCCATCCTCCGGATCGGAAACGCCGCTCGCGCGTTTCGAACCTAGCCACGGGAGCAATCGTCATGAATGTCGCCAATCTGCAACTCGAGGGCCTGCTCATGGCCGTCGCATCGATCAACCACGTGCTGGTTCGCAAGGGTGTGCTGACGGCCGAGGAGATCGACGTCGCCCTGCGCAAGGCCGAAGCCAGCGAAACCAGCCAGGAGCGGTCCGGCGGCATGTCGGCGTCGAGCCGTGACGCCGTCAACTTCCCGATCCGGCTGCTGGAACTCGCCAATCAATGCCAGCCGGAGGCGGACATACCCTCCTTTTCGAAACTCGCCCGCATGGTCGGCCAGATCAAGGAGCCTTACAACGACCAGATGTGAGGCGAAGACTTAGCTGTCGAGCATTTGAGGCCGGCCTGCTCCGCGCCCGGAGTTGTTGCGCCTATCCGTCATCACGCGCCTTCGCATATAACAGCCAAATGCCCGCAAAAGCCCACCTCCCCCGTAATCGCCTGGACGCGCCGGTCCACGGCATTCCCGCCATCACGATGACGTTGCTCGCCAACCGGCTGAGGCGGTAATAGGCCATGCAGCCCGACGACCAGCTTCAGCGCCTGATCGACGACTTCTACACGGCATTCTCGCCCTATCCTCGGCCGCATACCATGCATGCCTCGCCATTGCGCGATACCGTCGCGCTGTTGAAGACGCTGAGCTCGGCCCCGTTGCGGAACTTGGCCGGCGAGCAAATCGATCCCTACGCCAGTTACGCCCTGACGACAGTCGGCGATGTTGACGACTACAAGCACTTCCTGCCACGCATGCTCGAATTGGCGGTTCATGAGCAACGCTGGCCGGGGACTCAACCGACCAGCATCGTCCTTCGCCTGAAGAGGGCCCGGTGGCTAGACTGGCCGACGCGCGAACAGGCTGCAATCCGGGCGCTGTTCGACGCCGCGTGCTCACAAGTGATCCTCGCGCACCCTGACGAAGAAGAAGCCGGGAACTGGATTTGCGCCTACGCATGCCTCGATCTTGATCTGGCGCCCATACTAGAACAATGGCTTGTCACGCCATCGATCGATGCCGCCTTGCAGCTTGCCCAGTTCATGCAGCATGACGCAAAATTTGTGTTCGAGAACGATACTTCCGAGCGCGCTATCTGGAGCTACGTGGACGAAACAGAGATCCACCGCATGCGGCGCTGGCTGCTCGGCCCGCCCGTGCACAAGATGCTGTTGGCGGCACGCGGTCGCACACCGCCCTCCCATCTGTGGCTGGTGGAGAAGGCATTTGACGCGCTGGCGGACTTCAGACCGGCCAGGCTACATTAGCCACCGGAGCGTTCCTCCTGTCCTCGCCTCACGCCCGGCCCGGCCATCCCAGGTTCAGTGCCAGCACCTTGCCCGGCCCGTGCACGGCGGCGAACAGAAGGCCGGCCAGGAAGGAAAAATGGTCGACGAAGAAGCCGAACTCCGCCTGGTTGCCGGCCCAGTGGCTCGGCCCGTGGAAGGCGAAGCCGAGGAACAGCACATAGGCCGCCGCGACCAGCGCCGCCTGCGTGAAGAAGGCGCCGCTCAGAAAGCACAGCACGAGCGCGACCTCCAGGATCGCCGCGCACCAGGCGAGCAACAGCGGGAACGGAAAGCCGGCGGCGGCTATGTAGCCGGCGGTCGCCTCCATGCCCATGAACTTGAAGGTCACTGCCATGAGGAAGACGGCGGCGAAGATCAGCCGGGCGACGAGAAGGGCCGCGGTCTGCCACGGCGATTGAGTGATGTCCGACATGCTGTCTCTCCAGGGTTGCAATGGATTTCGACCCAAGGACGGGTGACCCCGCGCGGTTCCGACACCGGCCTGAAACTTTTTATCCGCAGGCACTGCCGCGACGGACGCCGGCCACGGCACGGTTGACCAACTCACCGCGATGGCCCTCGAACCTTGCCGCGACCTGCCCTGGACGCTATTCCTTGCACGGGGTGCTTGATCTGTTGTGAGGAGCCAGCGGATGGCGACGGTCCGGTATCTCGTCAGCGATGTCGAGTTGTCCATAGCGTTCTACACGAAGCATCTGGGTTTCGCGTTGCAGCAGCAGTTCGGTCCGGCGATGGCCATCCTGAAGCGCGGCGACCTCACATTCTGGCTCGCGGGCCCGATGGCGTCGGCGGCGAGACCGATGCCGGATGGCCGCACGCCGGAGCCCGGCGGATGGAACCGCATCGTCCTCGAGGTTCAGGACTTGCCGGCGCACGCCGCCCGGATGCGCGAGGCCGGCGTGCCGTTCCGCAACGAGATCGTCGACGGCCCGGGCGGCCGCCAGATTCTGTGCGAAGACCCGTCCGGCAACGTGGTCGAGCTTTTTGAACCCAGGGCATGATGCTTTCCGGACAATAGAGCCGGATCATACCCCGGATCGTTGGCGCTCCGCCCTCAGTTCGCCGCCGGCGCCGGGGTGCCGAGTTCGAGGAACGGCACCGTCGAGCCCGGGATCATCGATTTCGGCAACTGCCCGTCCCATTTCTCGGCCTTGGTCAGTTCGACCAGCAGCGGATTGTTGGCAAGGGCGCCGGCGCGCGCCTTGATCGCTTCGGCCGTCGCTTCGCCCTCGACCCTGGTCTTGTAGGCGCTGGCCTCGGCTTCCGCCTTGACGCTGTCGGCGCGCCCCTTGGCCTGCGTCACCGCGATGTCAGCCTTGATCTTTTCCTGCTGCAGGTTCTGCTCCTGCTTCTGCACTTCCACCTGCGCCGTCATCCTCGCCTCGACCGCCTGTTCATAGGCGTCGGAAAAGTCGATGTTCTCGACCTGCACGCTGTCGATCATCACCGGGCCGTCGGTCACCGCCGAAATGGCGTCGGCGACATCCTTGTTGAACTTGGCGCGGTTCTGGATCACCGACACCGCGTCATACTGGCCGAACACCGTCTTGATTTCCTGCGGCGCCTTGCGGGCGATGACGCGGTCGGCCAGCGCCTCGATCGACCCGTAATTGACATAGACGTTGCTGACCTCGGCCGCCGGCACGTGGAAATTGACGGTGACGCGCATGTTGGCCGGCTGCTGGTCGCGCGAATAGGCCTGCATCGCCGGCAGGTTGCCGCAGTCGCTCTGGTTCTCGCAGCCCCATTTGATGACTTGCTGGCGCAGGCTGATCTTCTCGACGCGCTGCAGCCACGGCAATTTGAAATGCAGGCCGGGATCGACGACCGAGCTCAGCGCGCCATTGGTCAAAAGCACGCCGCGGTCGCCCTGGTCGATCGTGTACCAGGAACCCATGACGGCGGCGATCAGCGCCAGCACGATGGCCAGCGCGACGATGCCGCTGCCGATCGGACGCGAACCGGCGACGGCGTGCTGCTGGAGACGGTTCGAATTGCCTTGCGTGTCAGTCATTGCCCACCCCGTTATCCCTGTCCGATTCCGGACTTGCGCGAAATCATGGCGCCAAGATTGCCAGGAAGTCGAGTGTCCCGGCCTTTTGCGCCGGTCGATCGCAGGCCCATGAGGCTAACTCCTTGATTCCATGCACAGTGCCGGCAAAAAGCCGATTTCGGTTTGCCGGCTGATGGGTATAGTACCGCACCGCTCAGAGGGGAGGAATCGGACATGGCCAAGGGATTGACCATCGGCGCGCCGCAACATCCGGCGATGACCGCCGCCTATGAACAGGAATGCAGGGACATGCTTGTCCCCCACCTCGACGCTTTGCTCGACAAGGCCGAGGCCGCCGGCTGGGACCGCGGGCAGGCCGCATCGGCGCTCATGTATCTCGCCGCGATGCGGCTGAAGCCCGCCTGAGGTCCCGCCACCGCCCGGCGGCCTTCACGAACAATTAACGATCCGGAAACTTGTTCGTAACCAGCATCGTGGTATTGTTAAGCTGGGGCTAATGCACAACTGTGCCAGTGCAGGTTGTTGGGTGGGTTTGAGAATTGGGCGCGAGCGTCAGGTTTGGGGCAAGATCCCATATCGTCCGGTCGACGGTGCTGGAGTGCAGCGGCTGCGGCGGCGCGGGCCAGGTCTTTCAATGTCCGCGCTGGACGAGTTCCAACGGTCATTGCTGTCCCGCCGGCACCCAGCAGCGCGGCTGCCCCGGCGTAAGCGCGCCCTGCGCCGACTGCGACGGCGGCCACCGGTCCGATATCGATCCCATGCAGCGGTCGGCTTGAACAAGGCCGGCTGAAGACAGGCCTCTTCCTGGCCGGCATTATTGTCATGCCGGTGGAACCCGCGACGCCGATGTGTGTTATGTCCTGTTGGCCGCAAGGTCGGGCCCGCCAACGGCCGCGCCGATGCGCCTACCCAAAACAGAAAGCGAGGCCTGAGATGGCTGACGACAAGTCCAAGACAAAACAGGACCGCAAGCTGGTTTCGAGCGAGGAGCCTTACGAGGTTGCTGCCTTCGCCAGGAAATATGGCATTCCGCCGAGCGAGGCGCAGACCATCATCAAGCGCTATGGGCCATCGAGAAAGAAGCTCGACGCCTATATGGCCGCTCGCGGATAGAGCCTGCCCCCATCCCGATGCGATCGGGGTGGGCGCCTGTCTAGGTTCGAGCAGCCGCGAGCCGTCCGGCCGAACCATTCGCCCGCGCCTTGGGAGGGACAGCATTTAGGTCGCAACCAGGGCCGACACCATGCGCTCGGCCGCAACTACCAGCGCGGTGGCGTGCGGTCGACGGTCCGCGGCGCACCGCCCGGAACAGCGCTTTTGTCAGCCTTTGCCGTCTGGCCAGACCAGGCTCGGGACGCCGTGGCGCACGACCGAATTTTGATTTTCGAGCACGGAACCCTCCCCTGTTGCGGACGTTATCCGACGCTTCACAGTCCGGAGACGAGCGCTTGAACGACAAGATGTTCCCAAGGCCCATCAGGTTGAAATTCGCCCCCGAGCGGGAGCGCGTCGTGCGCAGCGCCTGGGAAGGCCTGGAGTGCCTCGGCGACTGGCCGGCTGGCCAGGGCCGGCGGTACCGGGCTGCGTTGCGCAGCTGTCGCGATGCACTGGACGGCTGGACGCCGCCGGAAAAGGCGATGCGGGCGATGATCGACGCCGCGCGCGAAGCGCGGCTCCTCCAATAGCGGGGAACCAAGAGATGGCTGAGCTGATGCTATCGCCGCCGTTGCGGATCAAGCCACATGGTTCGGACACCATCCGCGACATCACCACGCTGAAGGATGCCAGCGAAATCCTGATCGACTGGCCTCATGCCAGTCGTGGCCCTTTCTATCAGGCGGCGCGCGAACAGGTTGAAGCCGCGCTGGAAAGCAAGGCAGGTGCCGCACAGGCCCAGGAAGCTTTCGCGGCCCTGTGCAATCATGCGGGCGTGCTGGTTCGATAGAGCCATTCCAGAAAAAGAGCGAAACGGTTTTCCCGGGAAAAGCGCGTAGCGCTCTCCCCTGGGAATCGCGTCAAAACAAGGAGTTAGAGCGGTTTGCCGTTTCCGTGAAACGGTGAACTCCTCTAGCTGGAAAACCATGAAAAAAGCAGGCGAGGCATCGTGCCTCGCCTGCTTGCCGTGAATCGACCCTGACTACTGTTCGGACGGATCGCCCTGTACGATCGGGTGGGAGGTTTCGAAGCCGAAGCTCTTCGGCGCCATCAGCATCAGCACGATCACGATGGCGATCGACGCAAGAAGCGTGGCGGTGCTGGCGATATCTCTCACGGTCCGTCCTTTCAAATCCAAGTCGTGACAGAAACGTTTCGTTCGGTGCGAGGTTCCCCGTCCCGCGACGATGCCGACGAAACCGTCTTCTATTGCGCGGGCGGCTGAACCGGCACTTCGCCTGGCTTGATCACCGGCGTCTTGCCTTCGTCCGGGGCCGGAGCCGTCATCCCCTGGTCACCGGTGGCGGGCGGTTTCAGGACGCCGCCGCAATCGCTGAGCTTCTCCGTCAGATCGCCGCCGGCAGGCTGCTGTTTGCCGCCTTGCCCTGTCTGGGCCCGGCATTTGTCCGCCTGCGGCGGCTGGCTGTCCTGCTGCGGATCCGTCTGAGCCGCGGCTGGCGTGGCCAGTGCCAGCACCAGGCCGAACGGCACGATGGCGAGACTTCTCATCCCGGCCTCCTTTCCTGTCACGGCCGCCCGCGGCGGCCTTGCCTTCACAGGAACAACGCCTGCCGACGAAAAAGGTTGGCCATTTCCGCGCCGCGCGGAAATCGGCTCGTGCTTCCGATGGATTAATGTCGCCGCCTTCGCTTCACCGGCCCCTTCACGGGCTGAAAGACGGATCTTTGTCGGCGACAGGCATTTCCGAGCCGAGTTGCGCAACGATGATCGATTCCAGCGGCGCTGTCAGCGACCAGCCGAGATGGCCCGGGCGACGCTCCAGAACCGCCGAACCGTTCAGCGATTGGGGCGAAACCCGCTGCAGGACGACGGTGCCGAACCCCTTGCGCGTGCTGTCGTCTTGCCGATCGTCGGCTGGTACCGGCGAGGTTTCGTCCCAC
This sequence comes from Mesorhizobium sp. Mes31, assembly GCF_024519675.1. Taxonomy (NCBI): domain Bacteria; kingdom Pseudomonadati; phylum Pseudomonadota; class Alphaproteobacteria; order Hyphomicrobiales; family Phyllobacteriaceae; genus Mesorhizobium; species Mesorhizobium sp. Mes31. The sequence goes on from NZ_JALJRL010000024.1 coordinate 8,896, forward strand.
ACGAGATGGATTTCCCGCTTGCCCGAAACGCCGGTGACGATCTGCCAGGTGATGTCGATCCTTCCGGCCTCCCCCGCCAGCGCGCCATATTTGGATGAGTTGGTCCCGAGCTCATGAAATGCCATGCCGAGATTTTGCACGGCGTTCGGCTGCAGGGTCAGAAGCGGTCCTGACAGCGATACCTGTTCCTCGTGGCCAAACGGCTTGAGGTGTTCCTGGATGAGGTCGAAGAGGCTGGCGCCCGCCCATTCCGAGTTCACCAGCAGATCGTGCGAACGCGACAGCGCCATGATGCGGGAACGGACAAGCGCTTCGAACTCAGCCGGATCGGTTGAGCGTTTGCTTGTTTCCCTGACCATCGACAGGATCACCGCGAACTGGTTCTTGACGCGATGATTCACCTCCCGCATCAAAAGTCTGATCCGGCGTTCGCTCTCCTTGGTCGCGGTGATGTCGCGCGCGATCTTCGAAGCCCCGATGATGTTGCCCGATGCATTTCTGATCGGTGAGACGGTCAGCGACACGGCAATGATCCCGCCGTCCTTGCGGCGCCGGATCGTCTCGTAGCTGGCCACGAGTTCGCCGTTGCGGACACGGCCGATGATGTCGGCCTCTTCATCCCTGAGGTGATCGGGAATGAGCATGAGCACCGATTGGCCGACGGCCTCCTCGGCAGTGTAGCCGAACATCCGCTGCGCCGCGCCGTTCCAGCTGGTGATGACGCTGTTCAGATCCTTGCTGATGATGGCGTCGAAGGAAGAATCGACGATCGCCGCCAGCCTGGCGTCGGCGGTGGCTTCGATCGGGCCATTCACGCTTGCCAATTCCGTCATTGCCCCCGACCTCCCCCGGTCAAGCCCGACCATCTGCGCCTTGCCGTCGCCCTCTCAAGCGTATTTCAGGCTTGCGTGATGGATCTCCGCCCATGCCCTGCAATGCAGGACGGACATTTTGGTTGCAATAGGCGTGCAACATTGCGCACCGACAAAGCTGGATGCGACTTCAGAACCAGGGGGACCTGGGAATGGTGTCGTCCGCGGTGTCGGAGGATGGATCGATCACCGGGTTTCGTTGAGGACATTGCTCATAGCGGTGGTCGCGGCCACCGCAGAAGGAACAGCACATGGCTTCGCGATCGTCGCCGCCAGGCCACCATTTCGGCGTCTCGTAGGGTTTTCTGCTGTCCATCCCAAGCAATGCGCGACATGCCATTTGGTTGCGCCGCAAAAAGACCGCCTGCTGGCTGTTGCGCCATCGCTTGCCGGGATGCGAGTTTCCGGTGACACGACCGCTCGAGGTAATCGCCATGTCCATCCGCCAGATTGTTCCTGTGACAGCAGCCATCATGCTGGCCGCGACGGGTCTTGCCAATGCCAGGCCCGACACGCGCACGATGAGTTGCGGGCAGCTTCGGCAACTGATCCAGAGCCACCGTGCCGTGGTGCTGACCACCGGGCCCAATACCTATGACCGCTATGTCAGGCAGTTCGGCAACGAATGCGACTGGCCGGAGGTGCCGATGTCGGCCTATGTCCCGACACTTGACGGCCACTGCCCGGTCTACCGCTGCGAGGAACCGGTCGCCAACTTCCCGAACTGATTGTTGGTGCCGGCCGCCGGCATGCGTTGATCCCGGCGCGCGAACCGGCTAGGGGTGGTGCGTCTGCCCGCTTTTCCCGCTTCGTCTAATGGTAGGACAGCGCCCTTTGAAGGCGTGAATCGTGGTTCGAGCCCATGAGCGGGAACCAAAAGGGCGGCAAGATCAGCCAGGTCCGTCCTCCCAAATCCTTTCCGGATTCTTCGTGGTCTTGGCGGCGCACCGATCAGGCGCTTCGAGCGCCCTCTGACAAAGGGCTTTCCAAACGCGATCGGCCACGGCGCAAAAAGGGGCCGGCGCGTCCGGCGTTGGGGGGGCTTGGGTCGGACGCGCCGTGTGGTCACCGACAACGCCGTACCATCTTGCCGAAGAACACGACCGGGGGGGTCCGTTATTACGCCGGCAGTCATGTCGTTGCATCAAGACGGTCTAGGCTGCAGGTCCGGTCCAGAGGGTTGGACCGCGGCAAAATCTAACACAGGTGCTAGTGGCTCGACTGTTCCATACGGAACAGGTGCCTCAAAGGTCCCCGCCCCTGAGGTGAGGATTGTCGTGCAGGACCACGTTCAGAAGAGAGTTATGAACCTTCAAATCTCCGTTGTATTCGATGAACCCGAGCTTGCGGAACTTGTTCATGAAGGTGCTCACGCGCGACCTGGTGGTGCCGACCATCTCGGCGAGAGTCTCCTGGCTTACCTTCGCTATGACAGTTTGCGGTTCCCCCTCCTTGCCAAAATTTGCCATCAGAAGCAGCAACCTCGCCAGACGCTTCTCGCTCGAATTGAAAAGCTGGTCCACCAGGTCCTCTTCGACGCGGGCGTTCCTCGCCAGCAGGTATGATATGAACATCTCCGAGAACTTCGGCTCATCATGGAGCACCCGCGTGATGGATGCTTTGTCAATCCGCGTGACGACGCTGTCCACCATCGCGGAGACTGTAGCCAACCGTAACGGCTGGCCGGACAAGCAACCCTCGCCGAAGAAGTCTCCGCTCTCGTGGAGAGCGACGATCGCTTCCTTGCCCTGCTCTGAAACGATGCAGACCTTGACCTTGCCTTTCTGGACGTAGAAGACGGAATCCGCCGGGTCGCCCTGCGAATAGACAGTCTCGTTCTTTTGATACGTCGCCACCGTCCTTCCGCCGTCCACCGTATTGAGGAAGGCGTTCACATTGAAAGGGTGCTTGTCAGCCTTGGCCACCACGGGTCTCCATTCGGCAAGGTGATATTCTAACGCAGGCAGCGTCGGGAAATCACCTGGATTGATGAAAGCGGCTCGCCTCGGCGAAGGGCGCCGTGGCAATGGCAACGGCGTAGCGGCCATGACCGCCTGTCGGCCCGGCCTATCGACGGTGATGGGCAACACCACAGCCGGTCGTTCGCCATCCGAATGGTCGGAACGGCAACACGCCCTGACCGCTGTCCCACAGCGGGGACGTGGCCCCCATCGTCCTTTTGCTGCCCTCCGCTCGCGGTTTATGCCGGCACCCCACCGCGGCCCGATTTCGCCCCGGTCATCCAGGGTAAAGCGGTGGAAACGGGCTCGAGGATCTTGACCGATCGGGCAAACCCGGCGAACGCGTCGCCTGCCACGGAAAGCGGCAGGTGACCGTCATGGGCGCGCTGACAGGCACGAAGCGCGGTCTGATAAATCGGTCCCCGCCGGCTCTCGGGCCATCGTTCCAGGAACTCGAATGCGTCGGCCAAACTTCCAATTTCCTCGACGACAAACTGCCCGTTTTTGACCAGAACGGGCCGCTCGAAAATCCTGCCGTTCATAGACTCCTCCATCCGTTGAACGAGCTTTTGAGACGAACTGCCCCGGGCTTGGCGCAGCCGTGGGCGCAAAAAATATGATAAGCGGGATCATGGCTGTCAAGAATTGAGCACAGGACGCCAAACACCAAACCGCGCAAGGCGGCGCCGGCATCATCGACGAGGGTGTAGCTCGCCGGGGACCCCCAACCCTCCCCAGCGAGCCTGTCGCTCCGGTAGCGAACAATGGAGCAACTCCTGCTCTACGAAACCAGGCGCCATTAAGTTGCAGAGCTCTGCCGACAGCCAAATTGCGATTATTTCGCGTCGCCGTCTGTGGGCAGGATTCCGTAGTCCTGCGACTTGAGGCCTTGCTCGGCCGTCAGAAAACCGTCCGAGGCAAGACCGCGCCTCAACAGCTCCCTGACCGCGGCCGAGCGGCTCGGCATGCGCTTGTCAAAGCGCCAGTTTTCCAGAGCAGCCAGTTCATCCGAAGTCAGCATGATCTGCAGACGTTCCGGGCGTTCCAGTTCAGCCATGTGCGCTTCCTCGCTCAGGACCAAAAATACATCGAGTTAGTATCTAACTCATTCGGCTAAAAATTAGGGAATTCCTCATAATGCGTCAAGACCCTGCGATGCGTGAAGAGCGCATCACGCACAGGATGAGCATCAAGCGTCGTCCACGCGTTTTGATCACTATGCTAACTATTTGATTTATTTGAACAATATTTATATTGTTACTTGCCATCGCGTAGCGTTGGGAGCAAGGTGAAATCTGGAAAGAAACCCTTTCCCCCAGGGAGGTTTCAATGCGGTATGACTACTCGGAGCGCCTGCGCGAAGACGTGACTTGCTCAGTCCAGAGGGCGTTCAAAACGGCGGGCATCGTCAACATCACCACTCTGGCCGAGCAGGTCAGGGTCAGGAACCTGGCCGAGAATGTCGCCCTCGAGGACATCGAACACCTGGTCCTGCAGGCGGCACAACTCATTGGCGCGGCAATCGAATTCGACGGCCTGGGCAACGATTTGGCTCTGCTTGGAGATGGCTTCGTCCAGGATGGCGACGAGCATGCAACTGGCCCGCTCGATTTCCCTCAACCAGCCTCGATTCAGTAATCAAGCGACGGAGCCGGCACGCCCAGGCGAGCGCTTGATGTCTGCCGGCGGGGAACAAGCCTGGTCTTCGGAAATTACCATGTCGTCTTGAAAGCGGAGGACGTCGTGAAAGACCTGCGCAGTCTCCTTGTCGAAATGTCTTCGAACTGGCTGAAGCGCCGCAAGGCGCAAGCACCCGACACTGTGAAGACGGTCGACGTGAAGACGGTCAAAGCCGCTCCCCGCCTCGCCGAACGGACGACAAGGCAGCGTCCAGCCCACAAGCCCAAGCCGAAATCCGCCCGCGACGTCGCCTCCAATATGTGAGTGATTGCGCAGGGCCGTCGAAGGGCGGCGCGATATGCCGTCTTCCTGGCCGGCTTGGGACGATTGCCTTCCGCTGACGGATGTCGGCGGCCTCACGCCACAGTGATCGGCAGGGATGAAACCTTGCGTCGCGAGGGGCGTTTTACGACTGCAACGCAGTCGAGGTTCCAATGCAAACCGCTTGGTTTTCCAAACCCGTGGTGGTTTCGGTCGGCGTCACGGGTTCCATTCGCCATCTGTCCAATACACAGCAGGCTATCGAATTGCTCACGACACATTGGCGCGACACCGGCAGCCAGAAACATCAATCGGCGCTGCGTGCCTGCCGTCGGGCGACGAGCGGCGACGTCGCCCCCGATGTCGCCAGGGAGGCGTTTGTCGAGGCCGCGCGCGAGGCGCATATCCTGCTCGAATGAGCTCGATCAAGCCGGCCAAGCGTTCACGGAGCATCAGCACCGTTCACAATGTCGTGATCGAGGGAACCGCCTGAAACGACAGGCGTTTTTTAGAACGACAGGCGTTTTTTTGCAGGCGTTTTGTCAGGCAACATTCAGGAGGCGTTTATGCGCATCATGAACCTCGTCACCCTCGCCCTCATCATCCTTGGCGGGCTCAACTGGCTGTCCATGGGTGTAACCGGCTACGACGTAATCGGCACGGCGCTCGGGGGCGCCACCCTGGCCCGCATGGCCTATCTGATCATCGGCCTTGCAGCCATATGGCAGCTCATGCCGGGCTTCCAGAGCTTCACGGTTGGGGAAGTCGATGCCGAAGGGCATATCCATCATCACTCGTGACCGGTAAAATAGGGCGGCGGAAAATCCGCCGCCCTATTGCGTGACGCCGATCGGCCGGCCCCGCGTGCCGTGGCGACGATCGGTCGGCGGGCGCCCCGCTAGCTCGCGGCTGCGGCAGGCGTTTTTCTGGGGGCGGTGCGCTGCCGTCGCACGCGGCGTTTGGCGATGAGCTTGAGGGCGACGGGTGGCTCGTTCGACAGCGCGCCCACAACGGCGTCCACCATGCCATTCGCCACGAAATCCGCGCTCATGTCATGGGCAAGCTTCGCACTCGTCTCCTTGTCCTCGTTGCCGGTCTCCGACCAGAACACGATCCCGACCCGCAGCGCCGCCTTCGCGCGCTTCAGCCGGCGAACCAGGAAGCGGGCGTGCTTGACGGAATCCCGGTTCAGGAAGCCGACCACGACAGTGTTCACCGTTTCGAGCCCAAGGCGGCGGATGTTCGATGGTTCCATATCGGCAAAGCCAGCCTTCATCGTTGTCGCGCCCTGGACTTCCAGCACCTGCGCCAGCATCGCGGCGGCGGCGTCGTCGAGCTCACCGCGCCCGCCGGCGCAAAGCACCGACATGCCAGTGCCATCGGGAAGGTCGGCTTCATCCTCGCCGGCGGCCTTGCCGTCGTCTCCCGGCTCCCCTGCCACGAGCGGAATATCCTCCTCGTCCGCTTCCTCCTGCGCGTCGTCGTCGAGGTTGGCCACCAGCGTCAGCGCGCTGGCCGCCACCTGCCGTCTTTGCAACTCACCCATGACGCCGCGCGCACGGTCCCGCTCGCCCAGCAGAAGCGCGGGAATGGCGACCTTGTCGTAGAACTCGACCAGGTACTTCTCCTCCAGCATCTCCTCGGCGTGGTCGGTGGCTTCGTCCGGATCACCGGCCAGCAGCCTCTGGTAGAGGCGGGCGTGGGGTTCGAGCACCGGCTCGTTGCCGAACAGCACGTCGAGGAATTCAAACTGCGGCACGTGCCTGCCCAGCACCACCAGGCAGACGGTGAGCGGCGTCGACAGAACCAGCCCGAGCGGCCCCCAGAGCCACGTCCAGAAGATGGCCGCAACGATGATCGCCAGCGGTGACAGCCCCGTCCGCGAACCGTAAAGCCAGGGTTCGACGACGTTGCCGGTGACCAGCTCCATCACCACGAACAGGGCCGCCGTCCACAGCACGAGCGACCAGCCGGGTGCCACGGCCAGCGCCAGGAGCAGCGGCAGCAGCATGCCTATGGCCGGGCCGATATAGGGAACGAAACGCAGCGCCAGTGCCAGCAGCCCCCACAGCAGCGCATTTGGAATGCCGAGGACCCACAGCCCGATGGCGATCGGTATGGCGTAGACGATGTTGACGACCAATTGCATGAGCAGGTAGCGGCCCACCCGCTTGCCGGCATCCTGAAGCGCCTCGGTGGTGCGGTGGAGGTCGCCGTAGCCGACAAGCCGGATGAAGCGGTCGCGCAAATCCTCCCGCTCGAGCAGCATGAAAATGACGACGACGATGATCAGCCCGGCCGAGCCGAGCGGGCTGATCAGCGGACCGACTATGTTCTGCAGGACCTCGAGCGGCCTTTCGCGCGCGATGATCTCGACGGGCACCGGCTCGCGCGGCGGCTTGTCCGGGGTGGCGGCCGGCAGCGAAGCGTCCTGCCGGTCGATCTCCTGGCCGACACGCTCGACCACGCGGCTCAGCCTGGCAATGATCCCTCCCCCGACCCCGGTTTCCTTGAGCGAACGGATCTTGGCCAGGATGTTGGTCTGGTAGACCGGGATGTTCTGCGCCAGTTCGCTGACTTGCGTGGCGACAATGAAGCTGAACAGGGCGAGCGCCGCGAAAGCGCCCAGCACGCTGGCGATGACAGCGGCAATCCGGGGAATGCCGATCCGTTTTAGCGCCGACACAAGGGGCGCGAGCGCGAAGGTCAGCAGCAGCGCGATCGCGATCGGCAGGAAGACCTCGCGCCCGAAATACAGCGCCGCCACCGTCGTGACGATGGTCGCCACAGTGGGCAATGAGGTTCGCGGGTGAGGCGCGGCGGCCGAAAGAATCTCCTCCAGCCCATGCGCCGGAGACGCCGTACCGTTTCGACGATTGGCCGCCACTTGATGTCTCCCCCTGCCGGCGGTCATGGTCGGGCATATTGAGCCGGCTTGCAACCTTTGCCGACGGACCGCTGGTTACCTTCAATGCCGGGCAGGTCAGTATGTTCCCCGCCATCCGAGGTAATGGAGAGAAATGAGTTTGCGGCTCGTCGGGATTGACGTTCCAGGGCTGACGGCAACCTCGGCGTGACGTTGGATAAGGCGGCTCAGCGCGCTGCGTGCCTTGCCAGCGCGTGCTCGATCAGCACGTCGATGACCTGGCTGTAGCCGATGCCGATCGCCGCCAGCGCCTTGGCGTACATCGAGATGTCGGTGAAGCCGGGCAGCGTGTTGACCTCGTTGACCAGCAGGCTGCCGTCGGCGCGCAGGAAGAAGTCGACGCGCGCCATGGCTTCGCAGCCGAGCGCCAGAAAGGCTTGCCGCGCCATCGCCCTCGCCTTGTCGGCGACCGCGGCCGGGACGTCGGCCGGCACCTTCACCACCGCGCCCTCGGCATCAAGATATTTTGCCTCGTAGGTGTAGAAGCCATGCTTGTCGGCTGGAATGATCTCGCCGGGCAGCGAGACGGTGAGCGAGCCATCGGCCCGCTGCAGCACCGAGCACTCGATCTCGCGGCCATCGACGAACTCCTCGATCAGCGCCTTGCCGTCATAGCGGAAGGCTGTGTCGACAGCCTGCTGGAAACCATCTCTGTCATCCACCTTGCTCACCCCGAAGGATGAACCCTGGCGCGCCGGCTTGGCGAAGAACGGCAGGCCAAGCGCCCCGGCGATCTCCTGGAAGGAATGCGTGTCGTTTCGGTGCAAGGTGACGGAGCGGGCAACGGCAAGCCCGGCCTCGCGCAGCAGCCGCTTGGCGACATCCTTGTCCATGGCGGCCGCCGAAGCCAGGATGCCGCAGCCGACATAGGCGACATCGGCGACTTCCGCATAGCCCTGCACCGAGCCGTCCTCGCCGAACGGCCCGTGCAGCACGGGAAAGACGACATCGACCGGCGGCAGATCAGGCTGTTTGCCACCATGCGGCGCGGCCACCAGCCTGCCCTTGCCGCCGGGCAGCAAGGCGACCTCAATGCCATCCTCGGACACCGGAGCCCCTGCCCCGTCGCCGCCAGCCTCGGACGACGGCTGCAGCAGCCATTTGCCATCCCTGGAAATGGCAATCGGGATAACCTCGTAGCGCGTCCGGTCGATCGCCTTCAGCATATTGGCGGCCGAAAGGCGCGACACGTCATGCTCGGCCGAGCGCCCGCCATAGAGGATGGCAACCCTTGTCTTGTCCTTCATCGAAAATCCCTCAAAAAATCAAATGGTGACCGCAATGCCGCGATTGGCAAAGAAACGGTCGAAATCGGCTGGCGCCAACACTGCGTTTGCCTGTGTGGCGCGGATATGGCCGGATGGATTGTGGAAGCGGAAAGCCTCGTCCGAGGCGGAAGTGACCAGCACCAGATGGCCGCCCTTCGACGGCGGCTCGCGCTCCGGCCAGCGGATCCAGCTGCTGACCGAAGCAATGAAGAAGCGCGACCGCGAAAGGATCGCCGGTATGTCCGATGCCGCGATATTGGTCATCACCTCGGCCCGCAGGCCGAAGGCCTCCTTCACGAAGCTGACGAAGGGCGCGTAGATCAGCCCCTTGATCGATCCGTCGTTGACGACGTAGCCGCCATATCTGGTGCATTGCCTGGCGAGTTCGATGGTCGGAACGATCTCGCCGCGCGTCGCCAGGATCATCTTCAGGCACGCCATGCCGCAGATATTGGCGGCCCAGACCGCGTATTCGTCGAGCGTTTCGGCACCTGAACCCCGCCACAGCGGATCGCGCCTGAGAGCGGCGTCGGCACCTTCGGCGAGGACCTCCAGCGTCATGTCTGAAGTTTCCCACTGGCTGAAAAACGGCACGGTTTCAGTCAGGGGCTTCATACGACTCCTCGGGGGCTCATTTCAATCTCGTATACGAGAATACGAGATTGGTGAAAAGCCGGCAGCGGACATTTGGCCCGTGAGCATCCGGCCGTGCTTCGCGCCGTTCCATATCGGAAAGCCATTTCCCATGCGTTCGCGGCGAGACCGCGGCAAGTCTGGGCTGCGTCACCCGGGAGTGCGGGCATCGCAGTGCACGATGGCGTCGAGGATTGTTCGGCAGAGACAGTCCGGAGGAAAAAGTAGCGCTCTATCCACTTACTCGCGGGAAGTAGTGTTAGTTAGATGATCCTAATTAACTCATTTTGCAAAGATAAAGATTTGTTCTCTACAATTAAGAAAACCGCAACGCGGCGCCGATACTGATTGCACGTCCGGGCGGCTATAGGGGATAGGGGATGGTCGAAGACAATATCTGGGCGGCTTCGCTCGAAGTTTTTATCCGCAACCGGAAATGGGTTCTCGGATACATCGTTTTGGCTGGCGGGTTGGCGGTGCTTGAAAGCTTCGTGAAAGTCAATTCCGGAGCTTCAATCTTCATCGGCGTAATGACGTCGACCTTCCTGGCTATTCCGGCTCACATCGCCGTTTTGACGCAGCTTGATGCCGACCAGGTACCCAATTGGCTGAAGGAAAGGCCCAAGGCATTTTTCAGTTTCGTGAGACGTTGCCTCTTGCTCGGCTTCCTCGGCGCGATAGCTCCCCTTGCGGTCGGGATTGCCATGGTCGTCGGCGGCGTTCATGCGGCCGTCGCCCTGTTGGCGGCAGTTCTTGTCTGGATTTTTTCCGGCATCGCCGCCTTCGCAAAATGGGGTACGATGTTGCCTGCGGTCATTGCCGACGATGATCAAACACTTGCGGCTGCCGGCAAGCGCGGTTCCAAGGTGTTCGGCTATGCGTTTCCGCGTCTGCTCATCTCGTTCGGCCTGATCACTCTTCTGTTCATAGCGGCATTGATGCTGCTGTTCTCCCTGCTGGGCATCGATGCCAAAAATCCAGGGTCCCTGTCTCTGGGCCTGCCTGTCGTCGGTGCCATTGTTACCGCCTATCAAATCGTCATGACGTCCGTCGTGTTGTCACGCTCCTACCTCAGGGCGCGACCACCTGCGCCGTCTGCACGCCGGATGGCATTTGTGGCCGGCAGATAAGCCCTCGCCATACGCGCGCCTGCGCACCATACATCCACGCCTATGTGATGCGCTGCTGGTGCTTCTCAGCCACGGCCAATGTCGGCACCATAGAACTGGACGCCAAGCCGTCCGTTCTTTCTCCACCGCACCACGGCACGATAGCTGGCGTCATCGGCAGGCACGTGAAGGAGGAAGCGATCGGGAATTATCACGCTGGGGTCCACCTTCAGTTCCGCCCCGTGAAGGTGCTGATTTCTGACGGAGCAGGCGATCCTCGCGTCATCGGTAATGATGGTCGCATCCTTCAGGACAATTCCACGTGCGTGTGAGCGTCGCTCTATTGGAGGATCAATGGGGTTCATGGCTCTTTCCGCCCGGAAGTCCTGAAGTGATTGCCATGCGCGGTTCTCCGAAGTCAGACAGGCCGTCGACGATGGCGTTTTCGGCGCCGAGACTGGCGGCCTCTTTCACCAGGTCGCGATATATCGACGTCCAGTCGTGGCCCTTGCGCCTGCGGATCCCGATACCGTCCTCGTCGATGATCAGCTGCGAGCGGGAGCCGTCCAACTTGACTTCATGAATCCAGTCGTCGCCTTGGCGAGGCTGCTCAACAAGGATCGGCATCAACGGCGGGATGACCTTCAAACGCATGGCTGGCTCGCAAAACCGCGATTCAATCAGCTTGCCCTGAAATGGTTCCGGAAGTCTTGCAGCGGCACGGCGCGGCAGGATCGGCCATGTCGCGCAGTTTCGCCTATGGATCTCTTACAAGTCGCGGATTGGCCTTCCCGGGGTATCGCTGCTCCTTCACCGCAATGAATGTCGCCCGTCGCCCGTCATAATAGCGCTTCTCAAGCCCGCTCACTTTTGGTTTGAGACGTTCGACATTGGCAAATCCACAATATTCCAAGAGGTTGGTGACGGCACGGGAATTGGGGGAAAACTGACAAAACTCCTTCGGGCGCCAGCGGGAAGTCGTGATGTTGCTTGCGTTGGAATCGACCCCCGCCACCCTGCGCATATGCCACATCGGCCACCGGTCCAGTATGCGATTTATGATCGGCACCTTCATGAGCGTTGTATCGACCGCCAGAACGTGGCCGGCCACTGCTGATATGCGCTTCAGGCTCAAAACAGGGTTTTCCAGGTGGTATAAAATCCCGAAGAACAGGACCAGATCGAACATGCCGTGCTTCGACCGATCAAGATCCATCAGATCAAGCCGCTGAAAATCCAGATTATGCAGATCCACGGCCTCTTTTACCAGGTTTGCCTGCTCGATGTAGTGAGGCTCAATGTCAATCCCAAGCACGTAATCGGCGCCGGCCCTTGCGGCGTGCACGGAAAAACCACCGCAGTTGCATGCTACGTCAAGAACCCTTTTGCCTGTTAATGAACCTCCGCAGGCCGTGAGAATGCTTGGCCATGCATGATCGAGGAGTGTTTGCATCCTCGTGCGCTCGCGGTCTTGGCGAGACGCGGTCGGTACGTAAGTGCTCAGGCCATAAGGCAAGTCGATGGCGTGATGAAACGGTGCGAGGCGTTCGACGGCGGCCTGAAGTTCCGCTTTGCTCTTTCTTCGCGCCTGTGGGATCGACTTTTGAAAATGTTTCATAAATCCGTATCTCCTGCCAGCACGGCGTCGGACGAATGGGATTGTTGACGGATTCCGCACCAGGCGAATGGCACTGCCATCGGGTGGGCATCACGGCGCAAGCATTGCGTCGCCACCGGCGCGAACAGGATGAGGCACCGGCAGAATCCAAGACAGATAAAATTTTAATGCATCAACCGACGCGTTGCACCATGCTCAAACGTGGTAGTGCGGCTTAAGCCAAAGGCTACCAAATGGATGTGACGCCGTAGAGAATTCCGAGATCACCTGACTGTGCTTGAGGTGAATTTCAGTCGGCACGAGACCGGAAGCGCGGAAAACGCCGCTCCGCCGGAGTGGAATTCCAAACCGTCTCTCAGAACGTGATCTTCACCGAGGCCGCGCTGCGCGTGGCTGGCCCGTGATGGACGGCCTCGATGTTGTTGCCGTCCGGATCGAGCAGGAAGGCGGCGTAGTAGCCGGGATGGTAGGGCCGCTCCCCCGGCGCGCCATTGTCCTTGCCGCCGCCGGCGAGCCCCGCCTTGTGGAAGGCATCGACCATGGCGTGGTCATTGGCCTGGAACGCCAGATGGTGGCGACCGGTGAGTTGTCCCAGGGCCGCGGGGCTGTCGGCACTGGAGACGAACAGTTCGTCGGCCCAGAAATAGTCCTCGCCGACACCACCGATCGGAACATCGAGCGCCCGCAAGACCGCCTCGTAGAAACGCCGGCTGGCAGGAAGATCCCTAACCACCAGCTGGATGTGATCGATGAGACGGCCGCGATGCAGTTCCATGCAAATTTCTCCTCGCAAGGCTGCGAATTTAGGTTCGGACGGGGCGCCGTCAATGCGGGAACTAGCGGGCCAGGGCGACTTCGTCATCTCCGGGCGTTTGCGCTGCCCCTCACCTGCCTGCCGGCATCCTCTCCCCGTAGAACGGGGAGAGGGGCGCTGCCATCGATGGTTTCGCCAATCGCAACCGGTGCAAGAAGGGCACCAATGTTGCGACCAGCCCCTTCTCCCCGTCACTATACGGGGAGAAGTGCCCGGCAGGGCGATGAGGGGCGGCGCCAACTTCGGCTATTAGCTCGTCCCCCAGCACAAACCGGAGGCGCATCATCTAGACCAGGCCTTACCCCTTCAGGATGGCCGCCAGCCGGGGGATGCCCTCGGTCACCGCGCGGCGGTCGGCCAGCGTGAAGGACAGCCGCAGCGTGTTGCGTCCGCTGCCGTCGGCGTAGAAGGCGTTGCCGGGCACGAAGGCGACGCGCGCCTCCTTCACCGACCGTGCCAGAAGTGCTGTGGCATCGGAGCCCTCGGGCAGCGTCACCCAGACGAACATGCCGCCTTCCGGGCGGCTCCAGGTCACGCCTTTCGGCATGTTGGCCTCGAGTGCCGCGAGCAGGCCGTCGCGGCGCTCGCGATAGGCGCCGATCAGTTTTTCCACCTGGCGGTCGAACACGGCCTCGGCCACGCGGTGCATCACCACCTGGTTGATCGACGGGCTGTGCAGGTCGGAGGCCTGCTTCATCAGCACCAGCTTCTCGACCACGTGGCGCGGCGCGCACACCCAGCCGACGCGCATGCCAGGCGACAGGATTTTCGAGAACGAGCCGCAATAGAGCGTGCGCGCCTTGTCGATAGAGCCGGAGCGGGCGCAATCGAGCGCCAGCATCGGCGGCACGCCCTCGCCGTCATAGCGCAGCGCGCGATAGGCGGCATCCTCGATGACGGCGATATCGAGTTCGCCGGCGAGGTCGAGCACCGCCTCGCGCTGCTGGCGGTTCAGGGTCTCGCCGGTCGGGTTGGCGAAATCCGGCACCAGATAGGCGAACTTGACCTTGCCGCCATTCGCGGCGGCCGCCGCGCGGTATGCATCGGGCGTCATGTTGCCGCCTTCGGGCCGCAGCCGGTCGTAGCGCGGCTCGTAGGCGTTGAAGGCCTGCAGCGCGCCGAGATAGGTCGGCCATGTCACCAATGCGGTATCGCCCGGCGACAGGAACAGCTTGCCGAGATAATCCAGCGCCTGCTGCGAGCCGGAGGTGATGAAGATGTTGGCCTCGTCGCAGGCGACGCCGAGCTTGCCCATCTGCCCGGCCAGCCAGCGCCGCAACGGCAGATAGCCTTCCGAGACCTGGTACTGCAGCGCCGCCCCCGCCTCGCCGCCGCCCAGCACCGAAGCATAGGCATCGCGGATCGCCGCGGTCGGAAACAGCGCCGGATCGGGAATGCCGCCGGCGAACGAGATGATGTCGGGCTGGTCGAGCAGCTTCAGCAGCTCGCGGATTTCGGACGCCTTCATGCGCGACGAGCGCGAAGCCAACAGATTCATCAAGGTCAAAGCGCGCCTCCCGCGACAACTGGATATAGGTCAACCTGGCTGACCTATATCAGCCCTCCCCGGCAATTTGAATAGTGCCTGAGCGACTTCCGGTATACGCCAGTCGCTGCCGGCCCGGAACCGGCAGAAGGTCGCGAGTGCCTATAAAGTCATCTTGCAGCCGGGATGGCTGCCGGTTCAGCCGCGCCGCGCGATAAACGCGGCGGCGCGGGCGACGTGGGCGTCGCGGTGCGTGCGCGCCGCCAGCGCCAGCCATTCGCGCGCGACGGCGTCGGCCATCTCGGGCCGGTCCAGCTTCAGATTGACGTCCACCTGGCTCGCCAGGATCTCCACCTGCAGCCCGGCATAGCTGTCGGTGTCGCGCATGCAGCGCCGGCGCGCCTCGCCCAACCACTCCACGGCCGGCACGAATGCCCCTTCCGCCGCGTAGGTCAGCGCGAGCGCGCGGGCGACGGCCCCTTCCCAGCAGGGATCGTTCATCTGGCAGCTGAGCGCGAAGGCTTCCTCCAGCCGGGGACGCAGATCATCGGGGCGCGCCTGCCGGCGCGTGCGGGCTTCGCTGAGCACCGCCACCGGCCAGGGGCGAAACGATATCCAGCGTTGTTCCTCGACCAGCGCCAGGCAGTCTTCCAGCCAGCGATCGGCCTCCTCCAGCCGGTCGGCGGCAAGCAGACCCCAGCCGCCAAGCCCCAGCGACCAGATCTCGCGGCGGCGGTTGCCGGCCGAGCGCGCATGCTCCAGCGACAGCGCGTAGTGGTCGAGCCCCTCGCCGACCCGGCCCCAGTCGACCAGGTTGAAACCGATGACGGCATGGATGCCGGCAAGATTCTCACCCCCAAGGGCCAGTTCCAGCGCCTGCGCCAGATAGGTCGCGGCCGACGGGCGCCGCCCGGCCAGCGCCTCGACATAGCCGAGTTCGCGAAACCCCGCCGAAGCGATCGCCGCGTTGCCCGCCTGGCGCGCCAGTTCCGTGCTCCGGCGCAGCAGCACCGAGCCTTCGTCATCATAGCCCTTGACCGAATGCACAAGCGCCGTGCCAAGTTCGAACATGGCCCGCGCCGTCAGTTGCGCGTCCTTGTGTTTCTCCGCGTCGCGAACGGCGCGGCGCAGGCAATCGATGCCGGCATCCACGGCACCCGCCGAAAGCGCGGCCAGGCCCGACTGCATGAGCGATGTGACGAAGGCCTGGCGCGAAATGCCGCTGGGCGGCGACGAGATGGTGCGGCGTGCGGCACTGCGCAACGCGGCGGACGGCCTTTCGCCGAGCTCGGCCATGAACACCGCCTCGGTCGCCTCGACCTGATCGAGCGCCGCCTGGTAGCGGCCGGCCAGCGCCAGGCTCTTGACCAGCAATATATGCGCGCTTTCGTCATAGGGGTTGCGCCGCACGCCAAGTTCGGCCAGCCGCGTGGCACGGCCATGATCCTCGACCGACATGGCGCGGATGGTTTCCTGCCGGATGCGGGCTTCGACGATGCCGGCGATGCGCGCGCGCTCCACCAGCAGCCAGGTTGCGAATTCCGGACTGCAGCGCGGCTCCAGCGTGCCGAGCAGCGGGCCGGCGGCCTCGATGTCGAAATCGGCGCGGTCGAGCCGCAAAACGTCGATGTCGATATCATCGGCAAAGCCACCCTCGATCGGATCACCGTTCAGACAGTCGGATGTGTTGAGTGCTTTGCGCAGCGAGGCCAGGCACCAGCGCAACGAACCTAGCGGATCGACGGTTTCGGGAAACAGCTCGACCGCGAGTGCGCGCCGGTCGAGCGGCGCGCGCGCCAAAAGTACGCGGGCGAGCAGCGCCCAGGCCTGATGACCACGCACCGGCTGG
Source organism: Mesorhizobium sp. Mes31 (assembly GCF_024519675.1). NCBI lineage: Bacteria > Pseudomonadati > Pseudomonadota > Alphaproteobacteria > Hyphomicrobiales > Phyllobacteriaceae > Mesorhizobium > Mesorhizobium sp. Mes31. The sequence continues at coordinate 25,373 of NZ_JALJRL010000024.1, forward strand.
CTCCGCCCATCCGCGTCGAGAATGGCGGGGTCGCCAAGAAGCCTGATCGTACCACCCAATTGTCCCACCATATGCGCCTGCCCATCCTCGTACGGGACATGCGCCACCGCCGTGGGACGAAGCGTGTGACCGTTCTCGCGCTGTTTCCGTGGCGAGCGGCACACCGGGTCCAACGTCGATCGGTTTTATCGGGCCGTCAATCACAACGGAGACCGACAATGCCAACTTTCATCATCGAACGCGAAATCGCTGGCGCCGACAGATTGAGCGCCAACGAACTCAAGGAGATCTCGGCCAAGTCCAATGAGGTCGTGGCCGGGCTCGGCGTGCCCTACAAATGGCTCACCTCCTATGTCGCCGGCGACAAGATCTACTGCATTCACGAGGCCGAAAGCGCCGACGTGATCGAGCGGCATGCCCGTGAGGGCGGCTTTCCCGCCAACAAGGTGACCGAGATCGCCGCCTTCATCGGCCCGCAGACCGCGGGATCCTGACCAGCCATCCGGCCGGACCACGCGTCCGTCCACGACCGAGCGCCCGGGCCAAGACGGCGGTGCGCGATAGCAAACTTATGGAGCTAACATGATAATCCTTCCCTGGACCCGGCGCCTTGCCGCCCTGTCCATGCTGTCAGCCATCGCGTTGACGGCGGTTCATGCCCACGGGGCCAACACCTCTGTAGCCGGTGACCCGAATGTCCTGGCGAAAAAGGTGCGTGCCGCCAACGGCCGCTTCGAGACCGTGGCGGCGGCCACGGCTGAAGGCTATGCACCGATCCCTTGCGCCAGCGGCATCACCGGCGGCGCCATGGGCATCCACTATGTCAACGCCGGCTATCTCAAGGACGATGCGGTCGAGCTCGCCAGGCCCGAGGCTGTCATGTACGAGCCGATGGCCGACGGAAAGCTCAAGCTGGTGGCGGTCGAATACATCACCTCGAAAGGCCCGGCCTCGCTGGAAGGGCAGCTGTTCAACTTCAACAGCGCCCCCAACCGCTACGGCCTCGGCCCGTTCTATGAACTGCATGTCTGGGCCTGGAAGAAGAACCCGACCGGCACCTTCGCCGACATGAACCCGAACGTGTCGTGCGAGGCGATGAAGACGGGCGATTGAAGCCGTCAGGGCTTGCCGGCGGCACGCCGGCAAGCCCTTCGCACTGGATTTTCGAGGAAGCCATGACCCAAACCGAAAGCGTCCCGAGGCGCGCCCGACAATGGCGTTTTGCCTCGATCTTGCTGGCACGCCTGCTGCGCCGCTGGCGTCACCGTCGCGACCGGCGTCTCCTGGAGGCGATGCCGGACTTCATGCTCAAGGATATCGGCATCAGCCGGTCCGATATCGACCATGTCGCGGCGCATGGCGAGACCACGCGATAGATGCCGCGTCACGTGAGGCTTTGGCGGCGCTGCAAGGGCCCGCCAATCAATCCCCGTCACCGGCAGGCTTGGCCTTGCCGCACTGCGCCAGCACCTTGCCGATGGCCGCGCTCGAACCCTTCAGCGGAAAGCTGCCCTGGCCGTATTTGGCGGCGCTGACGCTCACCTCACCCTTCGAACGCAGCAGGTCCAGCAGCGGATCGGTCCGGGCCAGGTCCGCCACGAAGTAGTTGTACATGGCCTCCAGCTGCAGCGTTTTCGTCACTGTCTTGCCGTCGGCCTTGAAGTCGAAAGCGCCGCTGATGCCGGGCTCCAGTTCCTGACCGCTGGTGCCGAGGTCGTAGCTCAGCATCGGCGTGTCGAAACAGGTCAGCATCAGATACGCATCGCCTTTCGGCCCGCCGCAGACCGAAGCGGTCAGCACCTTGCCGCCCTCGTCTTCCTCCATCTTCGCGCTCCAGCCGCTGCACGACGCGGCAAGCGCCGGCTGCGCGGCCTGCAGCGCCACCACCACACCGGCGATTATGAGACAGTTCACTCTCATGATTTCCCCCTCCACATTTGCGGCCTCACCCCTTGGCAGCATATAGGAAAAGCCATCCCATGACATTGCCCATTGCGGCAGGGTCGTCCTGATTTTCGCGGAGAGCTGTGTTGAGAGCCTGTGTTCGTCTGTGCCTGTCGCTGGCCGCCCTGCTGGCCCTGCCGCTGGCCGCCCGTGCCGACTGGAAGCCGGTCGAGAAGGTCGAGACCTACGCCATATCAGGCCAGTCCGGGCCGGAGCTCTATCAATCGATCGGCGAGAACGGCCCCAAGCTCGGCGTTGTCCGCGCCATCGCCCACACCAATTTCAAGCTGACCTGGACCAGGGATTATCAGGCACGAGCCGGAGCCTGCGTGCTGGTGTCGGCGAGGCCGAAGCTCATCGTCACCTACACCTTGCCCAGCCCATCCGCGCCCCTGCCGCCAGCCGTCCAGAAGAACTGGGAGGTTTTCATCGCCGGCGTCAGCGCCCACGAGAAGGTGCACGGCGAGACCATCGCCGACATGGTGCGCAAGATCGAGGCCGCGACCGTCGGCCTCAGCGTTGCCGACGATCCCAAATGCAGCAAGATCCGGGTCGAGATGACCAAGCGGCTGTCCGAACTGTCACAGGCGCAGCGGCAGGCCAGCCGCGATTTCGACCGCGTCGAATTCGGCCAGGGCGGCAATCTCCAGAAGCTCATTCTCGCCCTGGTGAATCGTGCCAAAGGCCCGCCCGCCCCTACCGGTTGAGGTCGAGCGCGGCTGAGAGATCCCCCATCGGCGGCTGGTCGTTGTTGCGCAGCGCCTTGTCGCGGGCGACGATGCCGGAAAGCACCGGCAGGTCGTAGCGCGCCGTGATGAAGCGCAGGATCGATGTCGTGTCGTATTGCGTGTGGTCGACGGTGCCCATCTTCGCATAGGGCGAGATGATGAAGGCGGGGATGCGGTTGCCCGGCCCCCAGCGGTCGGCCTTCGGCGGCGCGACATGGTCCCAGAAGCCGCCATTCTCGTCATAGGTGACGACCACCAGCATGTGGCTCCATTGCGGGCTTTTCTCGAGATGCGAGACGACATCGGCGAGATGCTGGTCGCCGCTCGCCACATCGGCATAGCCGCCATGTTCGTTGAGGTTGCCCTGCGGCTTGTAGAAGGTGACGGCCGGCAGCTTGCCGTCGTCTATGTCCTTGATGAAGGCAGCGCCGTCCAGGCCGCCATCCCGCAGATGCTCGGCCCGCGCGGCGGTGCCAGGCGCGTAGGCCGCGAAGTAATTGAACGGCTGGTGGTGGTACTGGAAGTTCGGCACCGGCGTCGCGTTCTTGCCGTCGAGCGTTGCCTGCCAGGCGCCGGCATACCAGGCCCAGGCGACGCCCTTCAGCGACAGCAGGTCGCCGATGGTGATGTCGTGCTGCGGCGGCAGCGTGCTGGCCGCGGACGGATCGGCCAAAGCCGGATCGCCGCCCGCGGCCGGCTTGTTGTTGCTCGGCTGATAGGGCGGCTGCATGGTGTTGACGGCATGGAAGTCGGGCGTGATGGCGCCGTCATTGACGAATTTCGGCGGGCCGCCAAGCGCCGAGGCCGGCGAGTTGTCGGCGACCTTCAGCGTTGTGCCATCGGCCTCGACGACGGCGATCTGCCCCTTGACCGGGCTGGTGTCGGCATTGGGATAGACCGGTACGCAGGCGCAAGCGAGCATGAAATGGTTGAGGAAGGAGCCGCCGAAGGCGCCCTGGAAGAAATTGTCGGCCAGCACGTATTTCTTCGCCACCGCCCACATCGGCAAACCGGAGCCGTCATAATGGCCCATCACCAGGCTGCCTGAATCGGCCCAGGCGACGAACTTGTCGTTGCGGCCACCATCGATCTGCATCTGCTCCTGGTAGAAACGATGCCAGAGGTCGCGCGTGATCACCGAGGTCTGTTCGTTGAAACCCTTGGGATCGTCGATGGCGAAGCTGGCATTGGCCAGGTGCGCCGACTGCTCCTCGGTCACCGGCGGCGTCACCCCCTTGGCGGTCAGGCCGCCCCAGGCCGGCGGCAGTTCGGCGAGCGGCTTGCCGTCGCGGTCGAGCTGGCGCACCTGGTCGGCGGAGAGATTGGCCAGGCCGTTGGCGCCGGGAAAGCCGCCATAGAGATTATCGAAGCTGCGATTCTCGGCATAGATGACGACGACGGTGTCGATCTTGTCATAGTTGGGCGGTGCTGCGGAAGCGGCGACCGGAACAGAGGCCAGCGCCGTGCCGGCGAGGCAAAGCGAGGTAAGGAACTTCAGCGTCGTCATCGGGTGCCTCGTGGCTTGGCTGGAGGGGCAATGCATGGTCGGGCGGCGAGCCATGGATGAAAACGTTAGATCGGTGCCTTGTCACCTTTGTGACATTTGCCTTGCCTGCGAACACGGTTGCGTGAGCGGGCAGACCGGTCATGAATCCGTAGCAGTGCGGTCTTAAGTCCCGGGCGAAAAGGCGGATCGGACGACATGGCGACAGCACAATGGAAGAGGATCATCATCGCCGCATCGATGCTCGGCATCGCCGCGATTTTGCCGGCAAGCATTGGCCGCGCCGGGACCGGCAGCGTCCATCCCGGGCCGATGTCGCGAGCCGATGCCTTCGCCAGGGCGCAGGCGCTGACGGCGCTTGGCCGCAGGATGTTCTTCGACCCGTCGCTGTCTGCCTCTGGCAAACAGGCCTGCTCGTCCTGCCATGACCCGCATCATGCCTTCGGCCCGGCCTCGGCGGCACCTGTCGAGATGGGCGGGCCGCGCCTCGATCAGCCGGGGCTGCGCGCCGTGCCTTCGCTTCGCTACCTGCAGGCGGTGCCCGCCTTCACCGAGCATTTCTACGATTCCGAGGACGAAGGCGACGAGAGCGTCGACAACGGCCCGACCGGCGGCCTGACCTGGGACGGCCGTGCCGACCGCGGCAAGGATCAGGCTGAGATTCCGCTGCTGTCACCGTTCGAGATGGCCAACAAGGACACCGCCGCCGTCAGCGCTGCCCTGCGCAAGGCCGCCTATGCCGATGCATTCAAGGCCGTTTTCGGCGACCAGGTTTTCGACCACCCGGACGACGCCTTCGACGCCGCCGCCGAGGCGCTCGGCACCTTCGAGCAGAGTGCCGCCGACTTCTATCCCTACTCCAGCCGCTACGATGACTTTCTCGCCGGCAAGGCGACGCTGTCGGCGCAGGAATTGCATGGCCGCGACGTGTTCGAGGATCCGGCCAAGGGCAATTGCGCCAGCTGCCATCTGAGCGACCCCGCCAATGACGGCGAGCCGCCACAGTTCACCGACTATGGCCTGATCGCCGTCGCCGTGCCGCGCAATCCGGCCATATCGGCCAATGCGGATCCCGCTTATTTCGATCTCGGCCTGTGCGGACCGCTAAGGACGGACTTCCATGGCCGGGCGGACTATTGCGGCCTGTTCAAGACGCCGACGCTACGCAACGTCGCGCTGAGAAAGAGCTTCTTCCACAACGGATACTTCCACACGCTGCGCGACGCGGTCGCCTTCTATGCCAGCCGCGACAGCGATCCGGGCCACTGGTACCCGAAGAACGCCGACGGCACGGTGCGCGAATATGACGATCTGCCAAAGGCTTACTGGCCCAATCTCAACCAGGACCCGCCCTTCGGCGGGAAGCCCGGCGACAAGCCTGCACTGACCGACCCCGAGATCGACGCCATCGTCGCGTTTCTGCAAACGCTGACCGACGCGGACCAGCAGGCCGAGGCGGTACCGGCGAATTGAATCCTTGCCGGTTGGGCTGGAAGAAAGGCAAGGACCTTGCTGCCGGGATGGCCAGAGCATGAATCGGTAGCGGCACCTAGCTCCGCCAGGCCTCCAGATCGGCCAGGATCCGCGCCTTCAACGCGGGATCGGCGTAGCTCGCATGTACGGATGTCGCGGCGAGCTGGCGGATGGTTTCGCTGTCCCAGGCGTAGGCCTCGGCGCAGGCGGCATAGGAGGCTTCGAGCGTGGTATCGAGCAGCGACGGATCATCGGTGTTGATCGAGACGAGGACACCGGCCTTGCGCAGGGCGTCGAGCGGATGTTCGGCAAGCGACGGATAGACGCCGAGCGCCAAATTGGAGACCGGACAGACGCCCAGGGGAATCCGCTTTTGCGCCAGCAAGTCGACGAGTTCCGGATCCTCGATCGACCGCACGCCGTGGTCGATGCGGTCGGCGCCCAGCAGTTCGATTGCGTCGCGTACACCTTCCGGGCCGCTCGACTCGCCCGCATGAACGGTGCGCCGCAGGCCCGCCGCGCCGGCACGGCGAAACGCCTCGGCGAAGCGCGGGCCGGTGCGGCCGGCAGCCGCTTCGTTGCCGTCGATCGACAGCGCAACGACGCGCTTGTGCCGGATCGCGCTCAGCAACTCCACCAGTTCGATCGCTTCCGCCGCCGACTGGGTGCGGAGCAGGCTGACGCAAAGTCCGACCGGCGGGTGTCCGTCCTTTTCGGCGGCCGCGAAACCGGCATCGAATGCGTCGATCATCCCGGGGATGTTCTTGTGCCAATGCGGCCAGTGCGTCGGGTTGACGATGACGTCGGCATAACGCACGCCGCTTCGGCCCATGCGCTGCGCGAACTTGTAGGCCGTGGTGGCGAGTTGCTCGCGCGTCCGGAACGTCCCGCACAACCAGTCGAGCATTTCGAGGAAGCTCTTGAGGTCATGGGCTTCGAACAACCTGTCGCGCGGCGCGCGCAGCGGAATGCCAGCCTCCTCGCAGTTCCTGATCACATCGTCGGCCTCGAAGCAGCCCTCGACGTGGATGTGCACTTCGGCTTTCGGCAGTCTGATGAAGTCGGTCAATGACGCCTCCCCTATTGGCAGGCGTCATCAAATCATGAAACGGCTGGCTCCCGTTTCAAGAAATGATTGAAAGAATTGCGCGGCGCTGCGCGGGAGCTGTTCCCTCGCCCCCGAAGTGGGGGCGAGGAAAGGAGCTACTGCGTATCCGCGTTTGCCCTCAGTTCCGTCCGCTTCTCGTCCGACACCACTGCCAGGTCCAGCACCTTCTGCAGCCCGGCGGCGTGGCGGAAGGACGGCTCGGACTGGATGCCACTCTTCACTGCATCGGCGAAACGCTCGTAGTTGGTCGCCACCGCGCCGGCGTCGAGCTCTTCCCATTTGGCGTTCTCGACATTCTCGCCGACGCAGGCCTTGAGCACCGAACCGTCGAGATTGTGCACCACCTCGATGCCGCCCTTGTCGCCATAGATGCGCAGGCGGAGTTCGTTGAGATGGCCGGTCGCCCAGCGGCTGGCATGCACCACGCCGAAGGCACCGTTGGAAAAATCCAGCGTCATCGCGAAGCTGTCATTGGCGTCGAGCCCGTATTCGCCGATGCGGTTACCGGGCGCCTTGTCGAAAGCGCGCAGCCGGCAGAAGACATGGTCGATGTCGAGAGCGGCGCCGTAGCTGGCGAAATCGAGGATGTGGATGCCGACATCGCCGAGCACGCCATTCGAACCGTGGCCGCGCGACAGCCGCCACAGCCATTTCGGATCGCTGCGCCAGTCGCCCCAGAATTTCGACACCAGCCAGCTTTGCAGATAGGACGCCTCGACATGCCTGACCGTGCCGATTTCGCCCGCCTGCACCATCTGGCGGGCCTTCTGCAGCGCGGCGACATTGCGATAGGTGAGGTTCACCATGTTGACGATGCCGGCGGCCTCCGCGGCGTCCGCCATCTCGGTGGCCTTGCCGAAATTCTCGGCCAGCGGCTTTTCGCACAGCACCGGCTTGCCGGCGGCGATGAGCGCCATGGTGGTCGGGTGATGGATGCGGTCCGGCGTGACATTGGCCACCGCGTCGAACGCACCCCACTTCAGCGCCTCCTCCAGCGAGGTGAAGCGGTTGGGAATTTTGAAGCTGTCGGCGAATTCGCCGACGCGCGCCGCATCGACATCGACGGCGCCGACGATGTCGACGCCCTCGATGGCGCTGAAGCGGCGGGCATGTTCCTGCGCCATCCAGCCGGTGCCGAGTATCAAAAGCCGCATTTGTTGCTCCCTGAGGATATTGGAATCCGCCGTCTCAAAGGTGCTGCCAGATCACCTTCAACGGCGAGCCCAAGGCTTGCTCGATCGCCCGCAATTGCTCACTGGCAACGGAGGTCACCCCAGGGCTGACGACCGTAAGAGCGCAGACGCCGAACGCCGCTGGCCAGACATATCGCAGGTCGTTCAGCGAGGTGTGCCTGTGGCAGCATGGCGTGGTGACGGACAGATCTTCGAAGCGGGACGCCGCGGCTTCATTCATCGCTTCACCCCACCAATCTTCCAGATCGCTGGCGCAGAACGGGCAATGAACGCTTTCCGTGTTGGCTCCGGCGTCGAAGAACGTCACGCCTTCCTCATATTCGACGGTGACATGTTCGGCCATCGGGAACAAACCGCGCACAATCTTCACGGCCGCCGTGGCAGCCGGCTCGTCGGGATGCCAGTGCGGTTCATTCGGCACCAGGCGCAGAAAAGTGTCGGACATGGCCCCTCCTCATCATGGGTCGAGGATGACGGTTCGAAGCATGTCACGCAATGGCCGAATGCCGATTGGCCCGGTCCGACAACCACTTGATATCAGTGTCCGCCGAGATGCGGCCCCTGTCATTGGCTTGCCATCAGATAGCGCGGATGATGCCGCCGTCGACACGAATGTTCTGGCCGGTGATATAGCCGGCGCCTTCGGAGGCCAGGAAGGCGATGGTTGCGGCGATCTCCTCGCTCGTGCCGTAGCGCTGCATCGGCACGCTGTCGCGGCGCTCCTCGGTGGCGGGCAGGCTGTCGATCCAGCCGGGCAGCACGTTGTTCATTCGCACATTGTCGGCGGCATAGGTGTTGGCGAAGATCTTGGTGTAGGCGGCAAGCCCGGCGCGGAACACCGCCGAGGTCGGGAACATCGGGCTCGGCTCGACCACCCAGGCCGTCGAGATGTTGATGATGGCGCCAGCCTTCTGCTTGACCATGTGGGGGGCCACGATGCGCACCGGCCGGATGACGTTCATCAGATAGACATCGAGGCCGGTGTGCCATTGCTCGTCTGATATTTCGAGGATCGGCGCGCGCGGCCCGTGGCCGCCGCTGTTGACCAGCACGTCGATGCGGCCAAAGCGCTCGAGCGTCAGGTCGACGAGACGCTGCAGATCGTCGTTCGACTGGTTGGAGCCGGTGACGCCGAGCCCGCCCAACTCCTTGGCCAGCGCCTCGCCCTTGCCGGACGAGGACAGGATGGCAATCTTGAAGCCGTCCGCCGCCAGGCGCTTCGCCGCCGCTGCACCCATGCCGCTGCCGCCAGCCACCACAACAGCCACTTTTTCTACACTCATTCGATTTTCCTCTTGGGGTTGGCAGGACTCTGCAAGCAGTATTTTCGGGATCCGGGCAGTGATATAGCTGGTTTTCTCGCCCGGTTCGAACCAGAATGCCTGAAATCAGCCTATAGAAAAACTCCTGCATGCCCGAAGCCTTCCTGAGCCTGCCGCCACTGAATGCGCTGCGCGCCTTCGAGGCCTCGGCGCGCCATCTCAACTTCCGCATCGCCGCCGAGGAATTGAACGTCACGCAAGGCGCGGTGGCCCAGCACATTCGCGGGCTGGAGGCCGATCTCGGCACAAAACTGTTCGAGCGGCTGCCGCGCGGCCTGGCGCTCACCGACGAGGGTCGCGCCTATGTGCCCAACATCCGCCGCGCCTTCGACCTGATCTCGGAGGCGACGCTGCTGCTGCGCCCCGAGCCGGCGCGGCTGACGATCAGCGTGACGCCGAGCTTCGCCACCAAATGGCTGATCCCCAGGCTGCAGGACTTCGTGGCGCACAATCCGCTGGTCGACCTGCGTGTCCTGGCCAGCGAAAGCCTGTCGAGTTTTCAGGCCGATGGCGTCGACATCGCGGTCCGGCAAGGCCGCCCGCCCTTCGGCGCCGGCCTGATCGTCGACCTGTTGTTCGCGCAGCAGATCATCGCCGTCTGCAGCCCTGCCCTGCTGCCGCACGGAGCCGTCGAGATCGCGGCGGCCGAGATCCAGCATCATGTCCTGCTGCATGACGCGCACAATCTGTGGCCGGAATTCATGGAGAAGGCCGTCGGCCTGAAGATGACGACCGAGTTGAAACGCATGCGCTTCAACCAGACGAGCCTGGCCATCGACGCCGCTATCGCCGGCCAGGGCATCGCGCTGGCCAGCCGCTTTCTCGTCACCGCCGACCTCGCCGCCGGCCGGCTGGTCCAGCCGGTGAGCGGCGAGATGCGCGGCACGCAGGATTTCCACGTCGTGGTGCCGAGAAAACAGCGCCATCCCGAACCGACGCAGGCCGTGCGGCAATGGCTGCTCGATGCGGGGGAACGGCCTTTGTCGTGAGCCCCTGCTCTCTGTCTGATTGAGCATGATCTTTTCGAAAACCGGCACCCACTTTCGGGATCAGGCTCTGGCTGGATCAGCGGCAAGGCGTCCGGCTTCACATTGGCGATCGAGGCGTAGGTCTCCGGACGCCTTCGCGGAGTTGCCGCCGACATGGCCGCCTATGCTGTTGGATGCCTCGCGGTCGAAAGCGACCCAAGGCAGACAATTCTATGCTAGTCTTGCGAGCCATCGAACGGACGGCGGGAGATAGCGATGTTGGAAACGGACAAGGTTTTTGCTGGCTCGATTCCGGAAAACTACGACCGCTATATGGTGCCGTTGATTTTCGAGCCGTTCGCCACGGATCTTGCACAGCGAGCAGCGTCCTTGTCGCCCGGCGCCGTCCTGGAAATCGCCGCGGGCACCGGGGTTGTCACCCGCGCACTGGCGCCAAGACTGTCCCCTGGCGCAAGCTATGTCGTAACCGACCTCAACCAGCCGATGCTCGACTACGCCGCTTCGCGACAAGCGCCCGACAGTCGCATCGAATGGCGCCAGGCGGACGCCATGGCGCTGCCGTTTGAAGATGCGGCCTTCGATCTCGTTTGTTGTCAGTTCGGCGCGATGTTCTTTCCCAACCGCACATCCGCCTACCGCGAGGCAAAGCGGGTCCTGAAGCCCGGAGGACATTTCTTGTTCAACGTATGGGACCGCATCGAGGAGAATGTCTTTGCCGATGATGTGACGAAGGCTCTCGCAAGGATGTTTCCGAACGATCCGCCGCGCTTCCTGGCACGCACGCCGCACGGCTACCACGATACGGCCCTGATCCGCAGCGATCTGGAAGACGCGGGTTTCTCCCGTGTGATGATCGAAACCAGAGCCGAACAAAGCCGTGCCTTCTCGCCGCGCCTTCCGGCCGTTGCTTACTGCCAGGGAACTGTTCTTCGAAGCGAGATCGAGGCCAGGGACGCCGGAAAGCTGGAAGCTGCAACCGACTATGCCGCCTCCGCGATTGCAGACAGACATGGCACCGGCGAGGTCGCCGCCAAGATTCAGGCACATGTCATCGTGGCTGCGGTCTAGGGCAATCCCAGCAAAAGCGTGAGCGGTTTTCCGTCCGCAATTGCGTCAGGACGAAGAGAGGAAGGCGCTGGAATATCCCGTTCCGGCACTTCTCGACATTTCGGAGCAGACATCAGGGCCGCGCTTGCCGTCCCAGCCCGGACGATGGATTGGGCAGGCCCGGCACCATCTGGCTCAGCACGCGATCGCGAAGGATGACATGGTGGTAGATGGCAGCCGCGGCGTGCAGGCCCGCGAGCCACAGGATGATGTCGCCAAGCGTGCCATGGATTTCCGCCAGCGACGTGCCCCATGTGCCGGAAAACGGGCCGATCGCTCCCAGGCCGTAGACGGTCACCGGGTGGCCGCCAAACCACGCGCCGAGCATGGCGGTCGCCGGAACCGCGAACAGGAGCGCATAGAGCGCCCAGTGCGTTGCCCTCGAGGCGACGTCCATCCACCCGGGCATGGGCGGAGCGTCCGGAATGCGGTCAAACAGACGCCAGATCAGGCGGATGACCAGCAGCCAGAAAACAGCGAAGCCGAGCGACTCGTGAAGCAGCAGCGTCGAGGCGTTGGCGGCTGAATAGACGCGCGTGGGAGGACCACCTTCCGAGACCAGGAAGGCGATGAGCACGAGCAGCGCCGTCAGCCAGTGAAGCGCCTGGGCGAGGCTTCCGTAGCGGGTTGCGGTACCGGATAGCGACATGCAAGGACTCCTGAAGGTGGCGGGAGACAATCTCTCCGCACCGTGCCCCTATTTCAATCGTTCCTCAAGCGACATCGAAGGCGATGCGGCAGCCCCTCAGTCTTCGTCCGTCCAGATCAGGCGCAGCAGGCGCAGCAGCGTTTCCCTCTCCTTTTTCGTCAGCCGATGCAGGAACCGGTCCTCGTGCCGGCGAACCTGTTGCCGCCATCCGGGCATAGCCGCCCTCGCGGCTGGCGTCAGGGTCAGCACCTGTACGCGCTTGTCCTCGGCATGGTCGTCGCGCTCGACCAGCCCGCGCTCCTCGAGCTCGGCCAGCAGCGGCGCCATGTTGGCGCTCTTCATGCCAAGCACGCGGCACAGTTCGGCGGCGCGGATGCCGGGCCTCTCGTCGATCAGCGCCAGCATGCCATAAGTGACCGGACGCAGCGCCGCATCGGCCAGCTCGACCGCAAAATCATTCAAGGCGAAGGCCGAGGCGCGCCTCAGATTGTAGCCGATCTGCGCGTCGAGCGCGTCCTCGGGACTGGTGCGAAGCCGTGCCTTTTCCATGCTTCAATCGATCGCCGCGATCCCCCCTTCTTGTCAAGCGGAAAAGACTATGCAACATAGCGGTATTATCGCTATGCTGCATAGCTAATAACGTCATTCCATCCAGGAACGGGAGGACAGCCATGACCGAAGAGACCGTTGCCTTCGACGTCGAGAACGGCATCGCCTGGGTGCGATTCAACCGGCCGGACAAGCGCAATTGCATGAACCCGGTGCTCAACCGGCGGATGATGGAGGTTCTCGACGAGCTGGAATTCCGTGACGATGTTGGCGTGCTCGTACTGTCCGGCGAAGGCAGCGCATGGTCGGCGGGCATGGACCTCAAGGAGTATTTCCGCGAAACCGAAGCCAAGGGTCTCGGCGCCATCCGCAAGGCGCAGTCCGAAGCCTATGGCTGGTGGCGGCGCCTGCGCTGGTACGGCAAGCCGACCATCGCCATGGTCAATGGCTGGTGTTTCGGCGGCGGCTATGGCCCACTCTTCGCCTGCGACCTCGCCTTCGCCGCCGACGAGGCGCAGTTCGCCCTGTCCGAGATCAACTGGGGCATCCTGCCAGGCGGCGGCGCCACCAAGGTGGTTGTCGATCTGCTGTCGATGCGCGATGCCATGTACCACGCGCTGACCGGCGAACTTATCGACGGCAGGAAGGCCGCCGCCTGGAAGCTGGTCAATGAAAGCCTGCCCCTGGCCGACCTGAAGGCGCGCGTCACCGAGGTTGCGAACATCTTGCTGAAGAAGAACCCGATTGCGCTCAAGGCGACCAAGGATGCCATCCGTCGCGTCGCCGAAATGACCTACGACAACGCCGAGGATTATCTGGTGCGGGCGCAGGAGGCGGCCAATTTCCACGACAATTCGGGCCGCAAGGAAGGCATCCGCCAGTTCATCGACGAAAAGAGCTACAAGCCGGGCCTCGGCGCTTACGACAAGGCCAGATGACATAATAAACCACCGACGCGATCTGGGAGGAGATGCGAATGCCGGCCTGGACATCGCCCGATCCCGTGGCCCTGCATGCCAGGACGCAGCCGGATCGTGTTGCCTGTGCCGACCTGGCATCCGGCCGGCGCTGGACCTATGCCGCGCTCGACGAGGCCATCCAGCGCGCCGTCAGCGTTCTCGAAACCCGCTACGGCGTCGAGCAGGGGCAACGGATCGCCACGCTTGCCCGCAACAGCGCCGACTTGCTTGTCCTGCAGCAGGCCGCAATGCGGCTCGGCGCCATCTTCGTGCCGGTCAACTGGCGGCTCGCCGGCGCCGAGCAGCAGGCGATCCTGGCCGATTGCGACCCGGTGCTGCTGCTGCATGACGCCGCCCTCGAGATGACACTGCCCAAGGGCTGCGTGCCCGTCGAGGTCGCTGCTTTCGCGGCGGCGGTCGCGGTGCAGGCGCCGGCACCCCGCCGTTCTTTGGCGGCCAGCGATGCGCCGTCGATCATCCTCTACACATCGGGTACGACAGGCCGGCCGAAGGGCGTCATCGTCACCGAGCGCAACGCCTTCGCCACCGCCGTCAATTTCGGCGTGCTGGGGCGGGTCGGCAATGCCAGCGTCTTCCTTTGCGACGCGCCGATGTTTCATGTAATCGGCCTCATCACCAGCCTGCGTCCACCGCTGCTGCAGGGCGGCACGGTGCTGATCTCAGCCGGCTTCGATGCCGGCCTCACCAACCGTCGCCTCGCCGATCCCGCACTTGGCGTCACCCATTATTTCTGCGTGCCGCAAATGGCCAAAATGCTGCACGATAATCCGGATTTCGCGCCTGCGAACTGGACATCGCTCACCGCCATCTTCACCGGCGGCGCGCCAAATCCGGCCGCCAATATCAACTGGTGGCTGGAACAGGGCGTGTGCATGGTCGACGGCTTCGGCATGACGGAAGCAGGCACGGTGCTTGGCATGCCGGTCGAGGCCGACCGGATCGCCCGCAAGGCGGGCTCGGCCGGCCTGCCGGCGCCAACGATCGGCCTGCGCATCGTCGACGAGGATGGCGGCGACGTCGCCGCCGGCGAGCCAGGCGAGATATGGCTGTCCGGTCCCTCCATCACATCCGGCTACTGGAACCGGCCGGAAGAGACGGCCTCCGTCTTCACTTCCGATGGCTGGTTCCGCACCGGCGACATCGCGCGGCGTGACGACGAAGGCTTCGTCACCCTTGTCGACCGCCGCAAGGACATGTTCATTTCCGGTGGCGAGAACGTCTATCCGGTCGAAATCGAGATGGTGCTGCTCGACCATCCCGACATCGCCGAGGCAGCCGTGATCGGTGTCGCCGATCGGCGCTGGGGCGAAGTCGGGCGCGCCTTCGTCGTGCTGAAGCCAGGTCGTGTTGTCGATCCGGCGGCGCTGGCCAGCCATTGCGGCGCCCGCATCGCCCGCTACAAAGTGCCGAAGGAATTCCTGATCACGGATGTCCTGCCGCGCACCGCATCCGGCAAGATCCAGAAACACATTTTGCACACCTGGACAGCACCGGCCAGCGGGCACAACTGAAGCAGACCACCATTCAGCCCACAGGCGCGCCGCGAAAAATCGCCACGGCCGCCTCTACGATCGCCGCATTGTCTCTCGCCATCCTGCCGTCGGCGAGTGTCTTGCCGTCCTCCAGCCCGACGCGTGTCGACCAGCGCTTCCGGTGCGCAAGTTCGACGAACCGCCAGACCGTGACGTCGACGCCATGCAGCAGGATCGGCCGTCGCACCCCGGCGCGTTCGAGCACGGCGGCGATGCCCTGCGCCTCGTCCAATGCAGCCGGCAGGTCCTGGATGTCGATCTCGATCAGGATGCGCAGCACCCGGTCGTGGCCGGCAAGGCCGACGAAACGCTCGGTGTCGGCAACGGTAGCGAGCCCCGCCTCGATCCCGACGCCGCGCTGCCGCAGCAGTTCCATCACTCCGGGCGCGTCGGCCTCCGACAGATTGACCGAGGCGTAGTCGGGCAGTTCCCGCCAGCCGGTGATCGCCGCGCGGGTCCGCTCGACATCGTTCTCGATCCAGGCGCCGGTCGACACGCCGATGAGCGTGCCGGGGCAGGCCTGGCGCACGGCGAGGACCGTCGCATCGACAGCCGCCAGGCTTTCGCGCCCATCGGCGCCGCGCGGATGGATGTGCAGTTCTGCCGCTCCGGCGGCGACGCAGGCCGCCGCGTCGCTGGCCATCGTCTGGGCGTCGAGCGGCAGCCTTGGGTGGAAATCACGCGGGCGCGCGCCGTTGATGCAGGCCTGGACAATCATCGATCTCGCCTCGGACAAGAGAAACCGCACTCTAGCCGCGCGGCAAGGCACGGCAAAGAGTTGGCTGGCGTCACTCCTGACAGGCCTCGCGGGATTTCGCGGCATTTGAATAAAAGCCGCCTGTGGATATTTACCTCGCGTTCCGCCCGGTCCGGCAACCTACATTAGGGCGGGATCATGGAGGGAGCCTTGACCAGCGATTTTTCAGCAGCCCGTGTCCACCTCGAACGAGCCTATTACTATCTGCGTGGCGATGACGAAACGAGCCGCTCGGCATGTGACACCCTCGATCTGTTGATCGAAACGGTGACGGAAGCCCAGCACAAGCGCCCCCAGGCTGGGGTATTGGAATTTCCCCAATCGCCAGCTCGGCAAGCCGGCTGAGACGTGTTCGGGTGGGGCCGGCCTCACCTGAACCTCGACACACCGCGGATCACGAGGCCTTCCGGGCCGTCGCTACCCCGGTCGCGCGCGCGACAATCTGCTCCAGCGGCTCCGGCCGGTGCAGCAGGAACCCCTGGCCGAAGGCGACGCCCATGTCGCTGAGCATCGCCAGTGTGTCGTGCCGTTCGATCTTCTCGCCCACCACATTGCAGCCGAGGCTGCGGGCGATGCTGGTGATGGCCAGCACGATCTCACGGTCGAAGCGACTTTCCGTGATGTGCTCGATGAAGGAGCCATCGATCTTGATCGTGTCGACAGGGAAGCGCCGGAGATATTCGAACGAACTCATGCCGGCGCCGAAATCGTCGAGGCTGACCTGGCAGCGGCGCTCGCGCGCCCGGCGCACGAACTGCTCGGCGGCGTCGAAATTGGTGACGGCGGCGGTCTCGGTGATCTCGAAGCCGATGCCCGAATGCGGCGCGCCGGTCTCGTCGATGACGCTGTCGACGAACTCCCAGAGCTGCGGATCGCTCAGCGTCTGCGCCGACAGGTTGAAGCCGAGCGTCAGCGCACCCGCGCGCAACGCCGCGCCATGCCGCGACAGCACGGTGCGGATGATCCAGCGGTCGAGCCTCGAGGCGATGCCGAACCGCTCGGCAACTGGAATGAACTCGCCTGGCGGCACCAGACGCCCGTTGCGCCCGACGAGCCTGGCCAGCACTTCGACATGGCGGCTCTCTTGCCAGGGCTTGCCGAGCAGATGGATTTCCTGGCCGAACAGTTTCAGCCGGCCGTCGTCCATGGCGTCGACCGTGTCGGCGGCGACGCGCGCCGCGTTGAGCCCGCCGGACCCCGATTCCACCGCCGCGGAGAACACCGCGAAACGATTGCGCCCGGCAGCCTTCGCCGCATAGCAGGCGTCGTCGGCGCAAGCCAGTGCGTCGGCCACCGTGGTGGTGGCGTCATCGATGAAGGCGATGCCGATCGAGGCCGCCAGCTTGCGTGCGGACGCGGCCGTGCCGAGGTCGGCCTCACGCACCGCGCCGAGCACGGCGGTTGCGATCCGCTCGGCCTGCGAGGCATCGCAATGCGGCACCAGCAGCGCGAATTCGTCGCCGCCCAGCCGTGCCGCGTGCGCCGCCTGCGGCAGGCAGGCGCGGATGCCGGCGGCTACGCTCTTCAGAGCCTGGTCCCCGGCGGCGTGGCCGGCAAAGTCGTTGAGCGCCTTGAAGTAGTCGAGATCGACATAGAACACCGCCAGCGGCGCACCCGCCGCGATATGGTCGGCGAGCAGCCGATCGAAGGCGGAGCGGTTCCACAGGCCGGTCAGCGCATCATGACGGGCTGCATAGGCAAGCTCCATCTCGCGCAGTTTTTCCTCGGTGATGTCGCGCACGGTGCCGAGGATCTGACCCGCCGACTGCGTGTCGGCGATGAACCGCACCAGCGATTCGACATGGCGGATCTCGCCGTCGCGCTTGATGATGCGGTACTGCACGGCGACGACGTCCTGCGTGCCCATCGGTGCCAGATGCGCCTGCTCGGTCACCGCCTTGTCCTCGGGATACAGGAAAGTGTGCCAGAGGTCGTCGGTCACTTCGTCGGTATCGGAGACCAGCCCGAAGATTTCGCGCGTGCGCTGGTCCCAGTAGCTTTTATTGGTGTCGACGTCGTGATGCCAGATGCCGGTGCCGCTGGCGGCGAGCGCCAGGCGGAAGCGCACATTGACCTGCTCCAGCTCGGCTTCGGCGGCCTTCTGCTTGGAGATGTCGGTCTGCACGCCCATCAGCCTGACAGGTTTTCCGGACGCGTCGCGCTCGACGATGCCGCCGCGATCGAGCACCCACACCCAGTGGCCGGCTTTGTGCCGGAGCCGCAGTTCGGTCTCGATGGCGTCGGTCTGACCGGCAATGTGGCGGTCGCCGCTGGCCAGCGCCCGCTCGCGATCATCGGGATGGGTCAGCTGCAGCCACAGGTCGCTGGTGTTGGCAAGTTCGCTTTCATCATAGCCCAGCATCCGCGCCCAGGTCGCGGAATAGAAGCATTCGCCGGTCCGAAGATCCCAGTCCCAGACGCCGAGATGGGCGCGTTCCAGCGCCTTTGCCCAGAAGGCTCCATTGCGACTTTTCTTGTCCTGACGCGTCATCTTCTGTTTCGCTTACCTCCGCCACGCGGCAATCTGCAGCAAAACCAGAGAAGAAAGCGTTACTTGGTCGTCAGAGGCGGCAGACCCTGCTTCTGCCCCACCTTCCTCATCGTTCGCCTTTCGATTGGCCGGCAAGAACCGGAGTTTTGCGCCCGCCGGATCGTCCTAGTGATGCCCCGGGTCATCGGAAAATCCGGTGATCCCGAGGTCGCCGGCTGGCCGGCGATCCCCATCAGCAACAAGAGGACCTCCCAATGACCAAACAAGAAGACAACAAGGCCGTCGTCGTCAGATGGTTCACCGACTTCTGGGGTGAAACCTGCGACCTGTCGGTGGTCGACGACATCGCCGCGCCCGACATGCTGCTGAAATACTCGCTGCATGAACCGCGCCGTGGCCGCGACGACATCAAGGCCTTCATGACCGACTTTCGCGCCGCCTTCCCGGACCTCAACTTCTGGGCCACCGCCGACCTCATCGCCGAGGGCGACCATGTCGTCGGCCAGTGGGAAGGTGGTGGCACGCATACCGGCCCGGCGTTCAGCGATTTCCTCGTCGGCTCGCTGCCCGCCGCCACCGGCCGCACCATGCGCTTCACCGGCACCACCGTGCTGAAGCTTGTCGACGGCCGGATCGTCGAGGAGATCGGCCTCGACGACGGCGTTGCCGCCCTCACCCAGCTCGGCCTGATCAAGGCCGCCTGATTGCAGGGCCATCGCCATCCAGGCGATGGCCCACTCTCGATCGCGGTCGAAGCCCGATGCGGCAATTCCACAGTTGAAACTCGCGGCGGCCGCGAATGTTGCTGTTGCGTTGCCGCGCAACCTCTTCGTCAACGGTTCGTTGGTATCAAGTCAAATATTATCGACTAAAAATATTATAACTTTAACATAAATCTAAGTGTAACCAGATGGTAATACATTGCCTGTGAAATACCCATAAGGGTCTTCTGGACAGCTGGCGGGGTGTCCTTCGATGAGTACGCATGGCGAGCAACGGGGTGGCAATGGCCGCTCAGCCTCCGTTCTTGATCTTGACGTCGCGGCAACCAGGGGCGGTTGGCTACTGGTTGCTCTGTGTCTGACCTATGCCGTGGCCGCTCTTTGGCTGCAGCCGCATCGCTACCTGCGTCTGGCGGAGTCCTATGCCGAGCCGTTCGTCTTCTTCCTGCCCTCGCTGCTGGCAGCCGGCCTTGGCGTGGCGGCGCTGATATTTGCCCGGCATGCTCCAACAAGGTTCATGCTCGACACGCTCACGCAGCGTTGGCTGGGTGCCGCGCCGGTCATCGTCTTGTTCTTTCTCGGCATCACCGCCTTCACCACCTTGAAGGTTGCCATCCCAGACATCGTGCCATTCTATGCCGACCGCGTCCTGGCGGGGCTTGATCTTCGGCTGCATGGCACAGATCCCTGGGCGTGGGCGCACAGCGTCGTTTCCGAACCGGTCTCGGCCATAATTTTTGCCAGCTATGGGTTTGCCTGGTTCGCCCAATGGTTCGGCACCCTGCTCTTCGTCGCCTTCTGGAACAGCCCGGCCAGACGCCTGCGCTATCTATGGGCGTTCGCGCTGACCACGATCCTGTGCGGTACCGTTCTGGCCACCCTGCTGTCGTCCGTTGGCCCGATATTCTACGACCAGCTCTACGGCGGTGACCGGTTTGCCGGGCTGCAAATCGCCCTGGCGCAGAACGGCCACGCCATGCCGGTCCATGCCTATGCCAACTATCTGCTTGCAACCTACGAAAGTGGCCGCCCGGAACTGGGCACCGGCATCTCGGCGATGCCGAGCATGCATGTCGCCTTCGTCACGCTCAACGCATTGTTCCTGACCGGTTTCGGGCGCCGGTGGGCCATGGCCGGCTGGTCCTTCGCGGCGCTCATCCTGTTCGGCTCGGTTTACGCCGGCTGGCACTATGCCGTGGATGGCTACCTCTCGATCCTTGTCGTGTCGTTGCTCTGGTACCTGACAGGGCGTTTCGTTCTGCCGCAAGCGAGCCGGGGCGCCGCCGACGCAGGATTGGCGCTTCCCGACCCCGGCGCCGCGGTGAGCGAGCTCAGCTGACGCCGTTGGCCGCGGAAGTGTGACCAGGCGGCGTTGGTGCCGCCTGGCCTTGCCGGCTACTGGCTCGGCGCCATCGTGTGTTCGCACGACACTTTCGGATTCATGTCGGCGAAGGTACCGGTCGGGTTCCCCTTCCAGGCCCAGACATGCAGTTCGTAGAATTCACCCAGGCCGTAACGGTTGGGCGCGCTGTTGAAGTTAAACAGCTGTCCCTCCAGCGACGCCGGCCCCTTGGAGGTGATGTATTCGACCGCCACCAGCTTAAGCCGGCCGTCGGCCATCGGCTCGTACATCACCGCTTCGGGGCGGGCGATGTCGATCTTGTCGTCCTTCAGATACTGGCCGTTGACGTAGTGGATGCCCATGGCGCCGCCGGTGATGCCGCTGGCGCAAGGAATGGGCGCATAGCCCTCGGCCGTCGCGGCCTTGACGTCGAGAAACCGGCTGTTGGCGGCACGCACCTTGTCGGCCAGCGGACTGGCGCCGGCCGCGGGCGCGGCCGCTTCCTGATGCGCCTGCGCGAAGGTGGCGCAGACGGCCAGCATGGCCCCCGCCATGAGAAGCCTGCTGCGAAAGTTTGTTATCATGTTCATTCCATTCTTCCTGAAAAAGCACAGCGGGCCGGCCGCCGAAAATACGGCGGCCCGGCAGGCAAGCGCCGTGGCTGTTGTTGCTTGGATATCCCGATGCGACGACTGCCGATCATCCCTTCGGCAGATACGGGATCGTTCCGGCCAGATCGGTGTTGTCGATCATCTGGAAACGGCTGTCGCTGCCATCCTGACGGGCCGAAACGAAAGGCGCATAGGCAGGATCGTTGGTGAAGGCTCGCGCCGCCGCTTCCGACGGGAATGCCATCAGGGCGATCAGCGTGGTGTCGAGCGGCTTGCCTTCAAGCGTCTTCACATTGCCGCTGCGCGACAGATATCTGCCGCCATGCTTGTGGACGAGGTCGTGCACCGAGGCGGCATAGGACGGCACCCACTTGGGATCCTTCACCTTGATGTCTGCGATGACGTAAGTGGTCATGGTAGTCTCCTGGTTGCGGCGCACAGGGCTATCCCGTGCAACCGGCCAAAGGGCTCGCATGGCAGCGCCCGCGCCAACCAGTCCGCGAACTGTACTGGGCCGGTACAGTTTCTGTACTCGCCGCCTCAATCATGAAGGGCTAATGTTCGGCCCAGCTTCGAGGGAGGAACGCAAATCATGGCCCAGCACGGATATAAACAGTTCTGCCCGCTATCGATGGCCGCCGAGGTGCTGTGCACGCGCTGGACGATGGTGCTGCTGCGCGAACTGGTGGCGGGTTCGACCCGCTTCAACGACCTGCGCCGCGGCGTGCCCAAAATGTCGCCGACCCTTTTGTCGCAACGGCTGAAGGAGCTCGAACTGGCGGGGATCGTCGAGCGCAAGGAAGTGCCGGGCGAGAAAGGCATCTCCGAGTATCGGCTGACCGAGGCCGGCCGGGATTTGCGCCCGGTCGTCGAGGCGATGGGCTTCTGGGGGCAGAAATGGGTCGAGTCCCGGCTGTCGCTGAAGAACCTCGATCCGTCGCTGCTGATGTGGGACATGCGGCGCAACCTGAACCCCTCGCCGCTGCCCGAGGGGCGCACGGTGATACAATTTCTGTATCAGGATCTACCGGCGTCCAAACGGTCGTGGTGGCTGATCGTCGAAAAGCACGGCGAGGTCGATCTGTGCTGGTACGATCCGGGCTTCGATGTCGATCTCTACGTCTCCACCGACCTGCACACGATGACGGCGATCTGGATGGGGCTGCTTACGGTCGAGAAGGCCGGGGCGAAGATTTCCCTGACCGGCGACCAGGCTATCGGCAAGAAGATGCAGACCTGGCTCGGCCTCAGCCCGTTCGCGATCGAGCCCAAGCGCGCGGCGTAGGAGAGCCGAGGGCTTGAGGACAGGGGGGCGGGAGCTTTCCCAATCCCGACACTTGTCAGGAAACGGGTGGCGAGGCCGGCTTCCAGCGGCTTCAATACGGCCATGTTCATCACCCTGGCCAGAGACCTGAAATCCACGCCGCTGCCGGTTGCCGACGATCCGCGCTGGGCACGCATCGTCGCGCGCGACAAATCGGCCGACGGAGAATTCTGGTACTCGGTGGCCACGACCGGCGTTTATTGCCGGCCCTCCTGCCCGTCGCGGCGCGCCAATCCGAAGAATGTCCAACTGCACGACACGCTGCATCAGGCGAAGGCGACCGGCTTTCGCCCGTGCCGGCGCTGCAATCCCGATGGCCCGTCGCTCGAAGCCAGCAACGCCGCGATGGTCGCCGATGCCTGCCGCAGGATCGAGCAGAGCGAGGAGGAACCGTCGCTTGGCGAACTGGCTGATGCCGCCGGCCGCAGCGCCGGCTATTTCCATCGCATCTTCAAGGCCGTCACCGGGCTGACGCCGAAGGATTATGCCGCCGCACACCGCGCCGCCCGGGTCCGCCAGGGCCTGGAAGACGGCGCCAGCGTGACGACGGCGATCTACGAAGCGGGCTTCAATTCGAGCGGGCGTTTTTACGAGAAATCGACCGGCATGCTCGGCATGACGCCGACGCGCTATCGCGCCGGCGGCGCCCACGAGGAGATCCGCTTCGCCGTCGGGCAATCCTCGCTCGGCGCCATCCTGGTCGCGTCAAGCCAGAAGGGCGTCGCCTCGATCCTGCTCGGCGACGATCCCGACGCGCTGGTGCGCGATCTGCAGGACCGTTTCCCCAAGGCGCGGCTGATCGGCGGCGACCGCGACTATGAGGCGCTGGTCGCCCGCGTCGTCGGCTTCGTCGAGGCGCCGGCGCTCGGCCTCGACCTGCCGTTCGATGTGCGCGGCACCGCGTTCCAGCAGCGTGTCTGGCAGGCCTTGCAGGATATCCCGGCCGGCCGGACAGTCTCCTATGCCGAGATCGCACTGCGCATCGGATCGCCCAAGGCGACCCGCGCCATCGCCGCCGCCTGCGCCGCCAACAATCTTGCCGTTGCCATCCCCTGCCACCGGGTGATCCGCAAGGACGGAGCGCTGTCGGGCTACGCCTGGGGAGCGGAGCGCAAGCGCGCGCTGCTCGACCGCGAGGCCGCGCCCGGCGGGTCGGCCAAGCCAGCCGACAGGGCCTACCAGTCTTCGCGGGGCTGACGGGGACCGGCGATGCGCACGATGGCAAGGTCTTCCGAGGGCAGCACCGATGCGACCAGCCAGACCCAAGCCGCCGGCAGCCGGCGCAAGCCCGACGCGAAGTCACTGGTGCTGGCTACCATCGGCGAGCTTGTCGATGACGGCAAAGCCGAGTGGAACCGCACCGCGACCGGCGAGATCGAACTGCGGCTGTTGACCGGCGAAGTGTTCCTGCTCGGCGATGTGTTCGTTACGCGTGTGGCATGAGAGGTTCTGCTCTACGGCGCCCCCCTCTGTCCTGCCGGACATCTCCCCCACAAGGAGGGAGATTGGCCGTCACCACGGCGTTCGCCAATTTTCACCGTTGCAAGAAGAGAGCCGGCGCCCGAACTGCCGATCTCCCCACAAGTGGGGGAGATGTCCGGCAGGACAGAGGGGGGCGCCGCAGAACATCTACCTTGCCGTTCACCCTCAGATCCTGAAATTTTGAATTTGAAAGCAAGCATCGGAGTGAGCGCGAGATGTCGCCTCTGTAGGGTTCAGGCACACACAAAGGAGTGAAGGCAATGAACCTCATGCAAATCAACGGGAAGGCGGCGGCCTCCAACGCTGTCGCCATCGACACCATCACCTATGCCATCGGCGATTCCGAGATCGGAAAAGTCCTGGCGGCACGCAGCCATATCGGCGTCTGCGCCATCCTGATCGGCTCCAGCGCCGACAGGCTGGAGCAGGAGTTCGCCAACCACTTTCCCGACAGGATGCTGGTCGAGGACGAGGCAACCTTGAGCGACGATCTGGCGGCAATAGCCCGCTTCATCGAAACGCCCGGCATCGGTCTCGACCTGCCGCTCGACATGCGCCACGGCACGCCATTCCAGCAGCGTGTGTGGGACGTGCTGCGCGCCATCCCCTGCGGCACCACCATCACCTACACGGCACTTGCCCGGCGTCTTGGCCAGCCGAACGGCGCCCGCGCCGTGGCGACGGCTTGCGCCGCCAACGCGATCGCGCTTGGCATTCCGTGCCACCGTGTCCTGCGCACCGACGGCACGCTGGCCGGCTATCGCTGGGGTGTCGAACGCAAGCGCGCCTTGCTCGACAAGGAGGCCGCGATATGAACGCACACGCCAAGGTTGCCGCATCCGTGGTCGAGGCAGCAGAAACACGCGTCGCCGGCTACGACTGGCCGGCATTGACCACCGAACTCGACGGCTTCGGCTGCGCGGTGATGGAAAAGCTGCTCTCGCCGCAGGAATGCCGGCAGATCGCCGGCCTCTATCCCCAAGAGCAGCATTTCCGCAGCCACATCCATATGGCCAGGCACGGCTTCGGCAAGGGCGAATACCGCTATTTCCGCTATCCCTTGCCCGACCTGCTCGGCGGCCTGCGCAGCGCGCTCTATCCCAGGCTGGCCGAGGTCGCCAACCGGTGGAACGAACGCATGGGCCTCGCCACGCGCTACCCCGCCACGCATGCCGAGTTTCTCGAACAATGCCACGCCGCCGGCCAGACGCGGCCGACGCCGCTGCTGCTGCAATATGTCCCCGGTGACTTCAACTGCCTGCACCAGGATCTTTATGGCGACCTCGCCTTCCCGCTGCAGGTGGCGATCCTGCTCTCCGAGCCGGGCAAGGATTTCACCGGCGGCGAGTTCGCGCTGACCGAGCAGCGGCCGCGCATGCAGAGCCGGGTCGAAGTGGTGCCGCTGCGCCAGGGCGACGCCGTTGCCTTCGCCGTCCACAACCGGCCGGTGCAGGGAACGAAAGGCAATTACCGCGTCAATTTGCGCCACGGCGTCAGCCGGCTGCGCTCAGGCATGCGCCACACCGCCGGCATCATCTTTCACGACGCGAAGTGAGCGTTTCTTCCTTCTCCCTCAGAGGGAGAAGGAAGGCCGGGCTTCATCCTGCGTCCGCGAAGATCATCTCCAGGATCCAGGGACAGGCATAATAGTCTGCGATGCGATCGATGACGCCGCCATCGGCATGGATGCGCACCAGATAGGCCGGCCGCCATGCCTGGCCCCGCAGCCTGTCGACGACCAGCACGGCCTCCCCTTCGATCGCATCTTGCCGCATGCGCCAGGGCTCGCTGCGCTCATATTCGATGAAATAGGGCGAGCGGGAGAGCAGGCCATTGTAGCAGTCCGAAACCCGCAGCCGGGCATCGGCGCTGGTCAGCGCCCGCACCCCGTCCCAGTCCCTGGCATTGAACAGTTCGACATAGCGGCCGAGCAGCCGCTCCAGTTCAGGATCGTGCGCGGGTGCCGCGACCGGTTGCGCCGGAAGAGCGGCGAGCTTGGCGCGGCCGCGATTGAGCGCCGACTTGACGCCGCCCGATGTCGAGCCGACCAGGTCGGCGATCTCCTCCAGCGAATGGTCGAGGACATCCTTGAGCAGCACGCAGGCGCGCTCCTTCGGCGGCAGGTGCACCACCAGCCGCTCGATGGCGCGGCCGGCGCCCGCACCGGCGGGCTCGATGGGCAGCACGATCTCATCGCTGGCATAGGAGGCTTCGGCCTTGAGCCGCGTGCGGCGATTGCGGATGAAGTCGATGCACCTGTTATGGGCGATGCGGAACAGCCATGGCCGCAATGCCTGTGCATCGTCGAGCAGCCCGATCTTGCGGTAAGCCTCGAACAGCGCCTCCTGCATGATGTCCTCGCCGTCGAGAGCCGAGCCGGTCATGCGCGCGCAGTAGCGGTGGAGACGGACGCGCAAATGCGAGACCGTCTCCAGGAATGCCCTGTAGCGCAGGTCGAACAGGCCTTCGGAATCGAGGCGCGGCTCGATGCCTTGCCTCGTTTCACGGGATGCGCGGATATGCTGGTTCATCACGGCACGTCGCTTAGAGCAATTCCAGGAAAAGTGTGTAGCGGTTTTCCGTTCGGAATTGCGTCAAAACAAAGAGTTAGAGCAGTTCGTCGTTTCTGTGAAACGGTGAACTGCTCTAACGTCACCGCAGCATCGCGCAAGCGCGGCACATCCACAAGCGCGAAGCTCGCCCGGCTCAGCCAGCGCACGGTCACGCCGCCCTTTCGCCGGCCGCCATGTTGACGGCATCCGGCAGACCCAGCCTCGGCCGCGCCCAGGCCGCGAAGCGGCCGATCGCGTCATCGGCCTCCGGCGCCCGGCCGGCCATCATCTGGAAGGAGTGCAGCATCCCGTCGAAGATATCGAGGCGCGTCTCGACGCCCGCCTGCCGCGCGCGCTCGGCGAACATGCGGCTCTCGTCGACCAGCGCCTCGTCGGCACCGGCCTGCAGGAACACAGGCGGAAAGCCGCTCAAGTCGGCGTAGAGCGCGCTGACCTCCGGATCGAGCCGGTCGCGGTCGCCGATGAAGTTGGTCACCAGCCAGTCGACGGCCTCCCTGGCGAAGGCTGGATCCTTCTTCCGGTTGGTCTCGTAGCTGGCGCCGGTCAGCGCCATGTCGAACCAGCCGGAGATGATCAGTGTGGCGGCTGGCAACGGCCGGCCTTGCGAACGCAGCCGCTGCAGCACGCCATAGGTCAGCACAGCTCCGCAGGAATCGCCGGCAAGCGCGATCGATCTTGTGTCGACGCCCTGATCGATGAGCCAGTTCCAGGCGGCCATCGCCGCCTCGAGCTGCGCCGGGTGCTTGGCCTGATGCGCCAGCGGATATTCGTAGGCCAGTGCCCGGCAACCGACGGCCTTGGCCAGATGGCCGACCAGCTTGCGGTGCGTGTAGATCGAACCGCCGATGAAGCCGCCGCCATGGGCGTAGAACAGCACGCGCCGCGCGTCGGCGCACTTCGGCACGATCCACAGCGCCGGCACGCCGCCGGCATCCACCTCGCTATAGTCGACACCGCCCGGCTCGCCGGTCAGCGCCGTCCAATGCGTGTCGTTGTAGTCGATGATCGCCTGCGGGCTGGTCAGCTTGCCCGCATTGGCTGCGATCGCCGCGTAGTGGTTCCTGTTTGCCTCGCTCTCAGTGCTCGCCATGATGGTCTCCCGGGGTTGCGGATCGCCGACTGCGACCTTCGAGAAGCAGAGACGGACGGGCGGGCAAAAAGGATACGCGGCCGCCGATGCTTTTCCGAAGCTCGGCTAAGCCTCGCCCCTGAACATGGCCGCGTGGCGTTGGGCAAATTCGACGAAAGGCGTCGGCCGCACGCCGAACAGGTCGTGCGTCGCCAGATGCACCCGCGATTTCGGCCGCCGCAGCCGCTCGGCCAGTTGCTCGTCCAGCGCATCGGCGAAACCGGCCGGAATGCCGGCGGCCAAAAGGTTGCGCCGCCGCTGTCCGGGGCTGACATCGACATAGCGGACCGGCTTGCCGATCGCCTGCGATATGCGCGCCGCGATATCGGCCATGGTCAGCGCCTCCGGTCCGGTCATGTCGAGGCTCTCGCCTTGATGGCCGCCATCGCGCAGCAGCCGGAAGGCCACCTTGGCGATATCCTCGACATCGACGGGCGACAGTTCGGTGTCGCCAAGCGCGAGGTAGAAAGCCCCCTCGGCGGCAATGGTCGGCGCGTCGCGCAGGTAGACCTGCATGAACTGGCTGGGGCGCAGATGCGTCCAGGCCATGCCGGCTCCCTCCAGATAGCGTTCGACCTCCTCATGCATGCGCGTGAAGCGGAACCTCGTCGCGTCGTAGCCGATGTTGGATTCGGCACCGGAGAACTTCACCACATGCGCGACACCGGCCTGCCGGCAGGCATCGACGAAACGGCATTGCGTCTCCGTCATGTCTTCGGCGGCGGTCGAAATCATCAGCACGCGGTCGACACCTTCGAGCGCCGCGCCCAGCGTTTGCGCCCGGCGCATGTCGCCCTCGACCAGTTCGACGCCGGCAAGTCCGCCGAGCCCCACCATGGACGCCCGCTTCGGGTCGCGCACCAGCGCCCTCACCTCATGTTTCTGCCGCGCGAACTCGCGCACGATCGCTTTGCCGTTCAGGCCCGTGGCGCCCGTCACCAGGATCATCGTCTTCTCTCCGTCTGGGATTGAGACGGCCGCCACAGCGGCGACCGCACCTTGAAGACGAAGAGACGAGGGCAAAGGATTCTCCCCAAACAGCTTTTTTGATTGAAACCTCCGCCGTGCCCCCAATCCCCCCGCCGGCGCGTAGCGGTTGACCACCATGCCGCAGGCATAGGCCTTCGAGCCGAGCAGGAGCAGTTTCTGGAAACCGCCCTGCTCGAAGATGCGGCGTCCCGCGCCCAGCACCGCCGGGTTGATGAACAGCTGGAACTCGTCGACCAGCCCGGCCGCGATCAGCCCCGACGCAAAGCCGGCGCCGCCGAAGACGGCCATGTCACCGCCCTCGCCGGCCTTCAGCGCCTCGACTTCGCGCGGCAGGTCGCCGCTGACCACCACCGTGCGCTCCCAGCGCGAGGTTTTCAGCCTGTCGCTTAGCACCACCTTCTGGGCCTCCACGATGCGCTGGGCGAAGGCGTAGAATGGATCGGCCGGATATTTCTTCGCCGCATTGCCCCAATGGCCGAGATAGCCCTCCTCCGCCATCTTGCGGCTGATCAGGATCGTATCGATGCCGGCGAAGACGGTGTTGAAGTCGCGCTTCAGCGCGTCGTCCCAGCTGATGTCGTCGCCCCATTCCCAGAGCTGCCAGGGATGGTCGTCATTGGCGCCGACAAAACCGTCGACCGACATCTGCATCTGCAGGATCAGCTTTTTCATCGTTGTCTCCTTGCTTGTCGGGCTCAAAGGGCAATTGGTTTACTTTTGGAACCATTGACGCAAGGCAAAAATGATGTCAATAGTAAAGTGATTTAAAAATGGAACCATAGAGATGTCGACGCGCGAAAGATCCGGCTGCCCGATCAACCTGTCGCTCGAACTGCTCGGCGACCGCTGGACGCTGCTCATCATCCGCGACCTGGTCTTCGCCGGGAAAAAGCATTTTCGCGAATTCCTGCAGTCCGACGAGGGCATCTCGTCGCGCACGCTGGCCGAACGGCTGCAGACCCTCCAGGACGAAGGCATCCTCACCAGAAGCGACGACCCGACGCATGGGTTGAAGACCGTCTACCGGCTGACCGAGGCCGGCATCGACCTCCTGCCCGTGCTGGCGACGCTCGGCGCTTGGGGCAGCAAGCACCGCAAGGCCGACGACAAACTCTCCCGGATCGCCGACGACCTGGCGGCGGGCGGCGAGGCAGCGCTCGATCGCATGAAAATGGCGTTGCGGACCGAGCATATCGGCCAGGCGACAGGCTGAGGCGCCGCGCCCTGTCTCCCCTCGCAGAAGAAATGAAGCGCCGAGCCCGCGAACGCCGGTCTCACCTGCTTGACAGCGAGCTATCTTTGTTCTCTATTTGTTCCTATTCATAAGCAACTCCGGATATGCGGCCGGTGCGCCGCGAGCGAATGGTCGGCATGGAAACGACAGCCACCATCCTGCATGCCGATCTCGACGCCTTCTATGCCTCGGTCGAGCAGTTGCTCGATCCGTCGCTGCGCGGCAAACCGATCGCGGTGGGCGGCGGCGTCGTGCTCGCGGCCTCCTACGAGGCGCGCGCCTTCGGCGTGCGCGGCGGCATGCCGGGCCGTAAGGCCCGCGAACTCTGCCCGCAACTGATCTTCGTCGGCGGCAATTTCGGCGACTACCAGCGGCTGGGCGACGCGGCGATCAAGGTGCTCGACGATTTCACGCCGCTGGTCGAGCGCATTTCCATCGACGAGGCCTTCGCCGATGTCGCCGGCTGCACGCATCTGTTCGGCTCTCCGCAGGAGATTGCCGCGACCGTCCGGCGCCGCGTCCGCGCCGAACTCGGCCTGCCGATCTCGATTGGCGTGGCGCGTACCAAGCATCTGGCCAAGATCGCCTCGCAGGTGGCCAAGCCCGACGGGCTGGTGGTCGTCGACCCCGGCAGCGAGATCGCCTTCCTCCACGATTTGCCGGTCGGGCTGATGTGGGGCGTCGGACCGGCGACGAGGGCACGGCTGGCCGACATCGGCGTCGAGACCATCGGCCAGCTGGCCAGGACGCACAGCGGCGCGCTGACGCGGCTGCTCGGTCCGGCGGCCGGCGAAAAGCTCGCCGCGCTGTCGTGGAACCGCGACCCGCGAAAGCTGGAGACGAAGCGCCGGGCGCGCTCCGCGGGCGCCCAGTCGGCGCTCGGCCGCAAACCCGCCGTCGCCGACGTCTACGTGCCCACCCTGCTGCATCTGGCCGACCGCGTCGCCAGCCGGCTGCGCGCCAAGGCGCGGCCGGGCCGCACGGTGACGGTGCGCGTGCGCTTCGCCGATCTCAGCGCCGTTACCCGCTCGATCACGCTCGACCAGCCGATCTCGGCGACAGCGATGCTGGCCGAGATCGCCGGCGATCTGGTGCGCGGCGTGCTCGCCGACCACCGCCAGGAGAAAACGATCTCGCTGCTGGCGATCTCGGTGTCGCATCTCGAGGAAAGCGCCGAGCTGCAGCTCGAACTGCCGCTCGGCCTCGCCGACGAGAAGCGCCGGCCCGGCACGCGCAAGGGCCTGGCGCGCTTCGGCGCCGACCGCGCCATCGACAAGATCCGCGAGCGCTTCGGCAAACAGGCGGTCGGCTACGGCACGGTGGCGCTGGAGGCGGCGCGCTCGGTGCCCGACGAGTTCAGGGAACTGGCGGAGAAGGAATTGTGAGCGGAGGAACGCACCAGGAATTCAGGCCGCGACACCCGCCGGCTTTCCCCGGACGAGCCATGGCTGCCGCGAACCGACGTTCCTCGCCATATCTTGTGAAGCGCCACGTCTCCGGCCACGCGCCTCACTATCCATGCCCGACCCTTCACGCCAGCAATGCTTGCCAAATCCCGCCATGCCGCCCATACAGCCTCTCGGGTGGATCGCCCGTCTGGAGAGGTCCGCGTCCTCTTTCATTTCGCTGGGGATACTGTCCGATGTCTGCGACGTCCTACCCTGGGTCAAAGCCGTGAAGCCCGACACCCCGTCACCTTCCCTTGCAAGCCTTGGATGGTCGGATTTTTTCGGCGATCAGCTCGATCCGGATGAGGCGAACCTCGTCCCGGCACGCATTGCCATGGTGCATCGTGACCGCCTGAGCGGCCTGTCTCAGTCAGGGCAAACGGGCCTGACACTGCCACCGCAAGCCAACACCGGCGACTATGCCGTCGGCGACTGGGTGCTGGTCGAACCGCATAGCCATCTGCTGCGCCGCCGCCTGACCCGCAAGACGGTGCTGGAGCGCCGCACCCAGGGCGGCAGGGTGCCGCAGCTTGCCGCGGCCAATGTCGACACGCTGTTCATCGTCACCTCCTGCAACGCCGACTTCAACATCGCCCGGCTCGAACGCTATCTGGCGCTGGCCAACGAGGCTGGAACGACACCGGTGATCCTGCTGACCAAGGCCGATACCGCTGAAGACGCCGAGGCGTACCAGAAGCAGGCGAGCGCGCTGCAGCGCGGATTGCCCGTCGTAACGCTGAATCCGCGCACATCGGATGCCGCGGCCGCGCTGGCCGCCTGGTGCGGCCCGGGACAGACGGTCGCGCTGGTCGGTTCCTCCGGCGTCGGCAAATCGACGCTGGTGAACACGCTGGCAGGATCGGCGCAGCAATTGCCGCAACAGACCGCGGGCATTCGCGAACATGACGCCAAGGGACGCCACACCACCACGGCGCGATCGCTGCACGCCATTGCCGGCGGCGGCTGGGTGATCGACACGCCGGGAATGCGCACGCTGCATGTCAGCGACGTTGCCTATGGCATCGACACGCTGTTCGCCGAAATCACCGAGCTTGCCCCGCTGTGCAAGTTCCGCGACTGCACCCACGTCCATGAACCGGGCTGCGCGGTGCAGGCTGCCCTTAAGGCTGGTACGCTCGATCCCGAGCGCCTCGCCCGCTGGCGAAAACTGTCCGACGAAAACCAGCACAATACGCCGGTCCAGAGCGGGCCTCGCGGCGGCAAGTCTCCCGTCCTGCGAGGGAAGCGGCGTTGAACGGCTGGGGCTGAGATCCGCGCCTGGGCTTCAGAGCCGCACCGTGCCGAAAACCCGATCCCACAGGGCTGACGTCACGCCGAAATTGGCCGTTTCGTCGACATGGTGGTGCACCGCGTGGCGGCGCTTGAGCGTGTACAGATAGCTCGGATGGGTGGGATGCCAGTGATGGATCATGTGGTGGATGCTGATGTACCAGAGGTAGCCCAGCATCAGCCCGCAACTCACTGCGCTCGCGGTAGCGAAATCCGACACCATCCATACCGGGAAAAACGCCACCAGCGCATGCACCCCCAGGCTGAGCCAGGTCGGCGTCCCCACCGAACTGCGTTCCTCGACATGGTGCCGGTCATGCAAGTCCCTGATGTAGGGAATGTGATGAAGGACGAACCTGTGCAGGACGTACTCGATCAACGTCCACAGGCCAAGACAGGCGAGGACCGTGCCCATCCAGCCCGGCGCACTCTCTTCACCGGCCTCGATCAGCCCGGCCACCGCCAGCACGGCGATCACCAGCGGATAGACCACGAAGTCGCTGTAGTAGCCAATAAGACCGAGTTGCATCCGAGACGCCTCACCTAGCTTTCGGTGCCGCCAACAGAAGATGGCATCAGATTGCCAGCCTGGCGGCTGAGGAGCAATGCAGGTGCACCTGACATAGCATCGCAGTCACCCGGCGCAAGCCCACGCCAAAGGATTTGAGGGGACAGTCGGCGCTGTGAGGGCTGGATCGTAACGTTATCCGGCAAACCGCGCCGGCGTCCACGCCCCGCCCCCCACATTCGAATCCACCGCCGCCGCGACGAACTTCACGCCGCGCGCGCCGTCGACGACATCGGGCACCTGCGCCGCGCGAGCCGGATCGACCACGCCGCCCGAGCGATGGGCGCGGATGATGTCGGCGGCGTCGCGGTAGAAATTGGCGAAGGCCTCGATATAGCCCTCGGGGTGCGCCGCCGGCATGCGCGACACGCGCCGGCTTTCCTCAGTCGAGCCATGGCCGCCGCGCACCAGCGTGCCGGTTTCCTCGCCATAGCGGGAGAAGCGCAGTTCCTCCGGCCGCGCGCCCGACCATTCGAGCCCTGCCTTGTCGCCATAGATGCGCACCGAGAGATCGTTGTAGTGGCCGGGCGAAGTCTGGCTGGCCAGGATCGTGCCGCGTGCCCCGCCCGTCCAGCGCATCATCACATGCGCGTTATCGTCGAGCCGGCGTCCCGGCACGGCGGTGAACAGGTCGGCCGATACCGCCTCGGCCTCGCAGCCCGAGATGAAGCTCGCCAGGTTGAAGGCATGCACGCCGATATCGGCCAGCACCGCCGACTGCCCTGCCCTTGCCGGATCGGTGCGCCATTCCGCCTGCTTCTGGCCCTCGGCGTCGATCGGCCTGGTCAGCCAGTCCTGGATATAGGCGCCGTGCACGGACACGATGCGCCCAAGCTCGCCCGCCGCCACCATCTCGCGCGCCTGGCGGACCATGGCGTAGCCGGTGTTGTTGAGGGTGACGACGAAGCGGCGCTTTCTCGCCCGCGCCAGTGCCACCAGTGCCTCCGCGTCGGCCAGTGTCGTCGACAGCGGCTTGTCGCAGATCACGTCGATGCCGGCCTCGAGGAAGGCGGTGGCGATCGGTGCGTGCAGATGGTTGGGCGTGACGATGACGACGGCTTCGATACCGTCCGGCCGTGCTGCTTCCGCCCGCGCCATCGCGCGATAGTCGGCATAGCTGCGCTCCGGCGCGATGCCGATCTCGGCGGCCGAGGCGGCGGCGTTTTCCGGATCCGAGGACAGCGCGCCGGCCACCAGCGCGATCTGGTCGTCGAGGCGCATGGCCAGCCGGTGCACGGCGCCGATGAAAGCGTTGCGCCCGCCGCCGACCATGCCGACCCTCAGGCGCTTGCCCGCCGATCCGTCCGATGTTGCATAGACCATTGTCAAACTCCTCCCGGCAGATCATTTGTGTGACCGCGACCCTAGGGCCACCACCACTTTCGAACAAGATTTCCAATTTTCATATTGTAAAACAATCGTATCGCGCTAGCCTGAAATCATGAGTGGGGCGCGCAAATCATCGGGACGGTCGGCTGCCGACGAGGCGGCGACCCGCAAACGAGGACGCTCGCTTGCCGCCCTCGGCTACATCAAGCCGCAAACCTATGAGGAACTGCGCGCGGTGCTGTCGTCCGGCACCGTGCATTTTCCCAAGCGGCTGCGCCAGGTGGCGATCTTCCTGTGGCAGCATCCAAGCGACGTCGCGCTCGGCACCATCGCCCAGGTGGCCGAACAGGCCGGCGTGCAGCCGTCGACGCTGGTGCGTTTTGCCCAGATCTTCGGTTATTCCGGCTTTTCCGATTTCCAGGGCCTGTTCAAGGACCACGTCAAGGGGTCGTGGCCGGAAGGGCGCGGCCAGGAACGGACGGCGGCCGAGCCCAATGCCGACCTGCATTTCCTGCACGGCATGGTCGGCGCCTCGCAGGCCTCGCTTGGCCGTATCGAGAGCGGCTTCGACGTCGAGAGTTTCGAGAAGATGGTGGTGCTGCTGGCGGCCGCCGACCTGATCTATGTCATCGGCTCCAAGCGCGCCTTTCCGGTCACCACCTATCTCTCGCTGACGCTCTCGCAGCAAGGCGTGCGCAACGTGCTGGTCGACAATGTCGGCTCCACCGCGCTCGACCAGGTCGGCTGCATCGGCAGGCAGGATGCCGTGCTGGCGGTCTCCTTCAGCCCCTACAATTCGATCACGCCCGACCTCGTCGCGGTGGCGCATGAACGCAATGCCCGCATCGTCACCCTCACCGACAGCACCTTCAGTCCGCTGATCAAGCTGTCGGACAGCTGGCTGGAGGTGGTGGAGTCCGACTTTGCCGGCTTCCGTTCGCTGGCCGCGTCGCTGGCGGTCGGCATGGCGCTGGTCCATGGCGTCGTCGCGCGCCGCGGCGCATGAGGCGCCGCTGGCACAATTGACTATCGGGAATTGTCGTTCCATATTTAGAAAAATAGAAACTTTGTTCCGGGAGGAGGAATGGAGCTTCATCTCCAAGGCAAGGTCGTGCTGGTCACCGGCGCGACCCAAGGCATCGGCCGCGCCATTGCCGAGACGCTGGCGCGCGCCGGCGCCGCAGGCCTGCTGGTCACCGGCCGCGAGAAGACGCGCGGCGATGCGGTGGCGGCCGAGCTTTCGCGGCTCGGTACGCCGGCCGTCTTCGCCGCCGCCGACCTGTCCGATCCGGAAGCCCCCGCCCTGCTGGCGCAAGCCTGCATCGAGCGCTTCGGCCGCATCGACGGTCTCGTCAACGCCGCCGGCCTGACCGACCGCGCCTCCTTCCTCGATGCCAGCCTCGACGACTGGGCGTCGCTGTTCGCCGTCAACGCGCGCGCGCCGTTCTTCCTCATGCAGGCTGCCATCGCCGACATGAGGAAGCGTGGGGAGCCCGGCGCGATCGTCAACATCCTGTCGATCAACGCCCATTGCGGCTCGCCCGAGCTTGCCGTCTATTCCGCCACCAAGGGCGCGCTGGCGACGCTGACCAGGAACGCTGCCAACGCCCACCGCTTCGACCGCATCCGCGTCAACGGCATCAATGTCGGCTGGACCGACACGCCGGCCGAACGCGTCATGCAGGCCGAGACGCTGGGCCATGGCCCCGGCTGGCTTGATGCGGCAAACGCCGCGCAGCCTTTCGGCCGGCTGCTGACGCCAGGCGACGTCGCCAACCTCGCCGTCTTCCTGCTGTCCGACGCAGCCGGCCCGATGACCGGCGCCGTGATCGACCAGGAGCAGTCGGTGATCGGGGCGAACCGGTGATCGGTGCTTCCGCATCGCTGGAAACCCTCGGGCCGGCATTGCTCGACCGTTTGCCTGCCGCTGTCCAGAAGCCATCCTACAATCGCACGGCGCTCACGCCCGGCATGGCGCATCTCGGCGTCGGCGCCTTCCACCGCTGCCACCAGGCCGAATACACCGACGATCTGCTCTCGCTCCGGTTCGACCGCTGGGGCGTGGTCGGCATCAACATCCGGCCACCCAGCCTCGCCGACACGCTTGGCCGGCAGGGCGGGCTCTACACGCGGCTGATCCGCGAAGACCAACGCATGGAGGCACGCGTCATCGGCAGCATCGTCAAGGTGGTCGACAGCCAGTCCAGTGCCGCCCCCGCGCTCGACGTGCTCTCCTCACCCGAGATCGAACTGGTGACGATGACGGTGACCGAGAAGGGCTATTGCCACATCCCGTCGAGCGGCGAACTCGATCTCGACCATCCCGACATCGTTCATGATCTCGCCAGCCCCGAGACGCCGCGCAGCGTGCCCGGCATCCTCGCGAAGGCGCTGGAGTTGCGCCGGGCCGCGCATGGCCGGCCGCTGACGCTGCTGTCCTGCGACAACATCCCGGCCAACGGCGTTATCCTCGCCAATGTCGTGCAGGCCTTTGCCAAACGGCGCGGCAATGGCCTTGCCGACTGGATATCGGCCAACGCCGCCTTCCCTTCGGCCATGGTCGACCGCA
The DNA here is from genome assembly GCF_024519675.1 of Mesorhizobium sp. Mes31. Taxonomy (NCBI): domain Bacteria; kingdom Pseudomonadati; phylum Pseudomonadota; class Alphaproteobacteria; order Hyphomicrobiales; family Phyllobacteriaceae; genus Mesorhizobium; species Mesorhizobium sp. Mes31. The sequence continues at coordinate 62,310 of NZ_JALJRL010000024.1, forward strand.
TCGCGCCGGCGGTCACGCAGGCCGACCTCGACAGCGTCGAGCAGCGTTTCGGCTACCGCGATGCCGCCGTCGTCGGCGGCGAGCCGTTCCGGCAATGGGTCATCGAGCAGAAATTCGCCGGCCGCATGCCGCGCTGGGACCTGGTCGGCGCCAGTTTCGTGGATGATGTCACGCCTTACGAACATCTCAAGATGCGGGTGCTCAATGGCGCCCAGACGACGCTCGCCACGCTCGGCGTGCTGGCCGGGCTGGAACACACATTCGATGCCATAGCCGATCCGCTGCTGGCGGATTTCGTCCGCCGCATGCTTGTCGAAGAGACGTTGCCGACGCTGACGCCGGTGCCCGGCATCCTGCCTCATGCCTATGTCGAGCAGAGCCTCGACCGTTTGCGCAACACCGCGATCCGCCACCGCAACCACCAGATTGCCACCGACGGTTCGCAGAAGATCGTGCAGCGCCTGCTCAATCCGATCCGCGACCGCTTGAGCCAAGGCGAAAGCATCGCGCTGCTGTCGGTGCCGGTCGCCGGCTGGATGGCCTATCTGATCCAGGCCTCGGCACGGTTCGGCAAACGCTGGCCGGTGTCGGACCCCTACGCCGGCAAGGTCGCTGGCATCGCCGACGCGACCGGCCACGACGCCAAGGCACTGGCCGCCGGCATCCTTGCCCTCGACACCATTTTCGACCCCGGCCTTGCCGCGAACGAGGCGTTCCGCACGGCGGTCACGTCGGCGCTCGACGGGCTGCTTTCGAACGATCCGATGGCAGCCGTCAGGCACAGTCTGCAACACGGCGAGGCCGCACGGTTGAAGCTGCCCGCACAATCGGCATTATCGGTATCGGCCGTGAATTCACGACAAGGGGAGGCACGATGAAACTTGGAGTGCTCACCGCGCCATTCGCGCAGACGCCGCTGGGCGAGGTCGCCAGTTGGGCAAGTGCTGCCGGCTTCGAGGCGCTGGAAATCGCCTGCTGGCCGAAATCCTCCGGCGCCAGCCGCCGCTATGCCGGCACCAGTCATATCGACGCCACTTCCACTTCCGCCGCGCAGGCGAAGGAGATCGTCGCCTCGCTGGCGGAGAAGGGCCTGTCGGTCTCGGGCCTCGGCTACTATCCCAATCCGCTGCACCCGGACGCCGCCCACCGCGAGGCGGTGATCGGCCATCTGAAGAAGGTGATCGTGCTGGCCGCCAATATGGGCGTGCCTGTCGTCAACACCTTCTGCGGCGGCGATGCCTCGAAAACCGTCGACGTCAACTGGCAGGAGGCGCTCGAGGTCTGGCCCGAAATCGTCGCCCATGCGCGCGACCATGGCGTCAAGCTCGCCTTCGAGAACTGCCCGATGATCTTCAGCCATGACGAGTGGCCGGGCGGCCACAACATCGCCTATTCGCCGCTGGTCTGGCGCCGCATCCTCGAAGCCTGGGGCGGCGAAGTCGGCATGAATTTCGACCCCTCGCATCTGGTCTGGCAGATGATCGACCAGGCCCGCTTCATCCGGGAATTCGGCCCCTACATGCTGCATGTCCACGCCAAGGACCTGATGATTGATCATGATGGACTCTACGAGCGCGGAATCCTGTCGGCCGGCATAGGCTGGCAGGTGCCGCGCATGCCCGGGCTCGGCGATGTCGACTGGAACGGCTTCTTCTCCGACCTCTACCGGGCCGGCTATGACGGCCCCGTCATCATCGAGCACGAGGACCGGCGGTTCGAAGGCAGCGACGATCAGGTGAAGCGGGGATTCCTGCTCGCCCGCGACGTGTTGCGGCCTTTCGTCAAGTGACGGCGGATAGGCATGTCGCCCAAAAGTGCGTTGCGGTTTTGGGACAACGACATGGGTGAGGAAAAAGCATGTCGCCGACGACATGGGAGGACAACGACTTGAAGCACGGCGCCTGACTCTCTTTCTAAGCGACGCGCTTGAACGACTTGGAACTGAAACTGAAAAACAATGTGGAGGAAGACTGAAATGAAGAAATACCTGACCATGGTCCCGCTACTTGCCGGCGCGGCCTTCCTGGCCTCGGTGGGCGCCTCGTCGGCCGCGGGCAAATACACGATCGGCATCTCCAACACCGTGCAGGGCAATGGCTGGCGCGAGGAGATGGTCTGCGCCATGAAGGCGCAGGCGCTCGCCTCCGGCGAGGTCGCCAAGCTCAACATCGCCCACCGCAACACGGATGCCGCCGGCCAGCTCGAAGACATCCGCAATTTGATCAGCGCCAAGGTCGACGCCATCGTCGTCAACCCGGCCGATCCGGCCGGCATCAAGGCTGGCCTCGAGGAAGCCACCAAGGCCGGCATCGTCGTCGTCGCCGTCGACCAGGCGGTCACCGAACCGTCGGCTTACATCATCTCCAACAACCAGGAACAATACGCCTATCTCGGCGCCAAGTGGCTGTTCCAGCAGATGGGCGGCAAGGGCGAAGTGTTCTACATGCGTGGGGCCGCCGGCGCGTCCGCCGACAGCGACCGCGACAAGGGCTTCAAGAAGGCGCTGGCCGAATTCCCTGACGTGAAGGTGGCGCAGGAGGTCTTCACCGGCTGGCAGCAGGACCAGGCCAAGCAGCAGATCCTCTCCTTCCTGTCGACGGGAACGCCGATCAACGGCATCTGGACCTCCGGCATCGACAACGTCATCGTCGACGCGCTGGTCGAATCGCAGGCGCCGCTGGTGCCGATCGTCGGCGCCGACAATGCCGGCTTCGTCGGCCAGCTCAGCTCGGTCAAGGGCCTCGTCGGCGCGGCGGTCACCAACCCCGGCTCGATCGGCGGTGCCGGCGTGACGCTGGCGCTGCAGATCCTCGACGGCAAGAAGCCGGCACAGCAGACCGTGCTGGTCGAGCCGCAGCTGTGGGAAAACGCCACCGAGGAAGGCAAGGCCAAGCTGAAGGCAGCCGCAGACCCGTCGCTGAGCCCCGAATGGCCGGTCTCGATCTCCATCCCGGACTGGACGACGTATACCAAGGACCAGATCGTGGCCTGCAAGGGCCCGGGCGAGTAAGTAGGGTGACGAGCCGCGCTTCTGCCTTCTCCCCTTGTGGGAGAAGGTGGATCGGCGCGCAGCGCCGAGACGGATGAGGGGTGCTGGACGGAATGGGGCGTCGGTGTTTTCTGGAACACCCCTCATCCGACCTCGCTTCGCGAGGCCACCTTCTCCCACAAGGGGAGAAGGAAGGGCCGCAGCTGCGGCTGGCATCGTCAGCTGTAGGCCGCCAACTCATCAAAGCGATTGGCTCCATAACATTTGAACAGCTTGGAACGAGACCCACACGATTTGACCAGCACCCCCCTCCTCGACGCGTCAGGCGTCGCCAAGAATTACGGCGCGGTTGCAGCCTTGCGCAACGCATCGCTCTCCGTCCTGCCGGGCGAGGTGCACGCGCTGATGGGCGCCAATGGCGCCGGCAAGTCGACGCTGGTGAAAATCCTGACCGGCGCGGTTCCGGCCTCCGCCGGGCGCATCCTGATCCGTGGCGAGGCCCGCGACGTGCGCTCGCCTGCCGCCGCCCGCCGCGCCGGGCTGCTGCCCGTCTACCAGGAGCCGTCGCTGATCCCCGATCTCGACGTGCTGTCCAACCTGCGCCTCACCGGCACGCCGGTCGAGCCGTTCCGCGCCTGGGTGCGCGAACTCGGCATTCCCGATCTCGACATCCGCGACACCGCGCGCGACATCCCGCTGGCCGTGCTGCGCGTGCTTGACCTCGCCCGCGCGCTGGCCGTCGAGCCCGACGTGCTGCTGCTTGACGAGATGACGGCGGCCCTGCCCGCCAACCTCGCCGAAAAGGTGCTGGAGGTGGTGCGCCGCCAAGGCGACAGCGGCCGCGCCGTGATCTTCATTTCCCACCGCTTCGTCGAGATCTCGGCGCTGTGCGACCGCGCCACCGTGCTGCGCGACGGCGAGACCGTCGGCGTCGTCGACATCGTGCCCGGTGTGGAGGAAAAGATCGTCGAGCTGATGCTCGGCGCCCGCATCGTCAAGACCCATGTCGCCGCGCGCAGCGCCAGCCAGGCCGCCGCGACGGCAGCCAGCCGCCCGCGCCTCGGCGTGCGCAATCTGCGCGTCGGCACCAAGCTCAACGACGTCTCCTTCGATCTGGCTGACGGTGAAGTCGCCGGCGTCGTCGCGCTCGAAGGCCAGGGCCAGGACGAATTGTTCGCCGCCCTTGCCGGCTCGATCCGGCCATCGGGCGGCGCCATCGAGGTCGACGGCCAGCCGGTGAAATTCACGCATCCGATCGACGCCATCCGCGCCGGCCTCGCCTATGTGCCGGGCGACCGCGCCGAGGCGCTGGCCATGCAGCGCTCGGTGCGCGAGAACATCGCCCTGCCCTTCAGTGCCGCGCTGCGCAACTGGGGGCCGATCAACATGCGCCAGGAACGCGCAAAAGTGGTCAGCGCCATCGAGCGGCTGCGGATCGACACCCGCGCGCAAGGGGAAGTGCAGCGCCTGTCCGGCGGCAACCAGCAGAAGGTGACCATCGCCCGCTGGATCGCGGCCGACGCCCGCACCATCCTGTGCTTCGACCCGACGCGCGGCATCGATGTCGGCACCAAGCAGGAGATCTACAAGCTGCTGCGCGAGCTTGCCGGCAACGGCAAGTCGGTGCTGTTCTACACCTCCGAGCTGGAAGAAGTGCAGCGCGTCTGCGACCGCGTCATCGTCATCTTCGGCGGCCGCGTCGTCGATATCTTTCCGGTCGAGGAGGCCGACGAGCCGGCGCTGATGCGCGCCGCCTACGGCCTGCCGCGCGGCGCCAAGGCGGATATCGGCATTTTGGCCGATCCCCACTCTTCTTCCCCGGAAACCTCGGATTCGCCGGGGACGACGCCATGAGCCATTTCCTGCGCCGCCAGGGTTGGGTCATCGGCCTGTTCGCTCTCTTCGTCGTCCTGTTCATCATCACCACGCTGATCCAGCCGGCCTATGGCAGCGGCGATTTCGGCTCGCTGGTGCGCGCCGTGCTGCCTTACGCCTTTGCGGTAGCCGCGCAGACCGTCGTCGTCATCGCCGGCGGCATCGACCTGTCGGTTGCCGCGATGATGGCGCTGACCAGCGTCACCGCCGCCTCGATGATGAATGGCGCGTCGGAAGAATACGCGCTGTTCGTGGTGCCTTTCGTGCTGGCCATGGGTTTGGTGCTCGGCGCCGTCAACGGCCTGCTGATCGTCGTCACCCGCGTGCCCGACATCGTCGTCACGCTCGCCACTCTGTTCGTGCTGCAGGGCGCCGCCCTGCTGGTGCTCGACGCGCCAGGCGGTGCGGCCGCCGAGTGGCTGAAGGCGCTGATCTCGGGCACCGTGCCGATACCCGGCCTGCCCGACAGCATCGATGCTTGGCTGCCCAAGGCGCTGCTGCTGCTCGTCGTCTGCCTCTGCATCATCTGGATCCCGCTCAGGCGCTCAAAGCTCGGCCTTTCCATCTACGCCATCGGCTCGAGCGAGCTGGCGGCGTTCCGCAGCGGCGTGCCCGTCGCGCGCACCCGCATCATCGCCTATGCGCTGTCGGGCCTGTTCGCCGCCTTTGGCGGCCTGGCGCTGACCATGAGCACCGGCATCGGCGCCCCCATCCCAGGCCCCTATCTGCTCGCCAGCGTCGCGGCGGTGGTGCTGGGCGGCGTGGCGCTCGGCGGCGGCAAGGGCGGCCTGCTCGGCCCCATCGTCGCCGTCTTCGTGCTGCGGCTGGTGCGCACGGACCTGACGCTGCTCGCCATCGACCCCAACGTCACCGCCATCATCGAAGGCCTGATAATGGTCGCCGTGGTGATGTTCGGCGCCTTTATTACGATGCGGGGGCGGCAATGATGGGAGAGCATCGGCGCGCCCTTCTTCCTTCCCCCCTTGTGGGGGAAGGTGGCCTCGCGAAGCGAGGTCGGATGAGGGGTGTTCCAGAGAGCACTACCGCCTCATTCCGTCCAATACCCCTCATCCGTCTCGGCGCTACGCGCCGATCCACTTTCTCCCACAGGGGGAGAAGGGAGAGATGCATCGCGCCACCCCCACCACGAGCCGTCCCATGAGCACCACCGCGATCCAACCCGTCCCCCTCGGCCGCCGCGTAAAACGCTTCATGGCCGACCGGCCGCTGGTCCCGCTGATCATCCTGCTCGTCATCCTGGTGGTGATCCTGCAGATCCTGCGCCCCGGCATCGTCAACGAGCGCTGGATCGCCAACACCATCAAGTTCGCCATTCCGCTGGCGATCCTCGCCGGCTGCCAGACCATGACCATGCTGACTGGCGGCATCGACCTGTCAGTCGGCACGGTGGCGACGATGAGCGCCTTCATCATGGCCACGCAAGTCGTCAACCAGGACCCGGCGGTGGCCTTCCTGCTGGCGATGATGCCGGCGGTGCTGATCGGCCTCGTCAACGGCATCGGCGTCGGCGTCTTCCGCGTCCACCCGCTGATCATGACGCTGGGCACCAGCCTGATCGGCACCGGCTGCCTGCAGGTCTACCAGCGCACGGTGATCGCGTCTGGCGCCAAGATCCCCGACTTCCTCGCCTGGCTCGGCACCGGCCTGACCTGGGGCGTGCCCAACGCGCTGCTGCTGTTCGTGCCGCTGGCCGCCCTCATCGTCTTCACCTTGAGCCGCACCGGCTTCGGCCGCCTGCTCTACGCCGTCGGCGACAATGAGCGCGCCACGCGCCTGTCCGGCGTGCGCTACTGGCAGGTGATATCGGCCCTCTACATCATCTCCAGCCTGCTCGCCGGCCTCACCGGCCTGCTCTATATCGGCCTGATCAAGGCCCCCTCCCTGTCGCTCGCCGAACCGCTGGTGCTGCCCTCGGTGGCCGCCGCCGTGATCGGCGGCACCTCGATCTTCGGCGGCCGCGGCGGCTACACCGGCACCATCATCGGCGCCCTGATCCTCACCGTGCTGACGACCCTGCTGACCATCCTGCAAATGCCGGAGGGAGCAAGGCGGATCCTGTTCGGGCTGATCGTGCTGTTCGTGACGGCGGCGTATTTGCGGATTGTGGAGGAGCGGTAGGGCGGCTGGGACGGCTGATTTGGATCAGAGGATGCCGTTTGCCAGGGTCCGGTTTTGGTGCCCTGGTTCAGTATCCAATGACATCTGACCCGGTTCCCCCTGTGAGTTCTTGTCCACAGCGACATGAGTGACTGGCTCGCGCGGCGGCTGCGGGCGCTCATAGAGCCGCATACCCTTTGCCCATAGAAGGAGTGCCTCCCAATGGATAGCGGCGATGACTTTTATTGTCAGCAGCGGATAGGCGAGGAAGGCGCGCGCCAGCGTAGCGTCGGTGAGCGGACGCCGCTTGCCGGAGAAACTGGCGACGATGAGGGGTCCTTGGTCATCGCTGGCAGTAATGTGAATTGACACTTCGTCGCCCGGTGGACTGACCCGGAAGCGGTAGCGCATGCCCATGGCGATGAACGGTGACACATAGAAGTGTTTGTCGCAGTGCTGCTCGATCAAACCCTCCCGCCCGCTGTCAGTGACGGGGATCAGGTAGCTGTGACGCTGGCCGAAAGTGTTGCTGACTTCGTAAAGGATGGCGCTGAGATCGCCCTGCCGACGATGGCAGAAATAAACGCTCAGCGGATTGAAGGCATATCCGAGCATCCTCGGCATCGACAAAAGCCGGATCGGCCCGCCATCCGCCTCGATCCCCGCGGCGTTCAACTGCCGTTCGACATAGGCACGAAGCGATCCATCCGAGTTGTCGCCGTGATCGCGGTCAACGAAGCCAAACAAATTGAACCGGTTACGCGAGAACAGCCGCAGCCTTGCTGCAAGAGCGTCGATCTCGTCGAGGTCGAGCAGCAAAAGGAACATGCGATAGGATAGCCTGTGCCGACGCGGCTTCAGCCGCTGGTGCATGACCTTGCCTGCGTACAGATCTGATTGCGGTTCCCGCATCAGGCAGCCACGAGGTCGGGCCGGCTGACCGCGGCCGAAATGTGGATCCGGCCTGATTCATCCGGCACGTCCCAAGGGCGGCGCACACCCCCCAGCGCCTCGGCTACGGCAAGGCCGGACTGCAGCCCATCCTCGTGGAAGCCGGCGCCGAAATAGGCGCCGCAGAACCAGGTGTTGCGGACCCCTTGCAGTGACCAAAGCGCCCGCTGCGCGCGCATTGCGGCTGCGTCGAATGCCGGATGCTCGTAGATTTCGCGATGTCTCACAGTCCGGGCCTCAGGCTCCACGGCAGGGTTGAGCGTCACAAACAGCGGCTGCCGGTCCGGCAGCGACTGTAACCTGTTCATCCAGTACGTCACGGACAACTTGCGGGTTTCACCTTGCGTCTCGGCCAGGTAGTTCCAACTCGACCAGGCGCGTTTTCTGCGCGGCATGAGACGCGGATCGGAATGCAGCACGGCCTCGTTGCGGCTGTAGCCGAAACTGCCCAGCAGTTGTTCTTCCTCGTGGCTCGCGTCGGCCAGCAGGCGCAGTGCCTGATTGGCGTGCGTTGCGACAACGACTTGGTCGAAGCGTTGCTCGACGCCCGCGACATCCGTGAGCCATGCCGCTCCCGAGTGCCGGGCAATGGACCGGACGCCACGTCCGAGGAATATCCGCCCGGTGAAGAGCTCGGCCAGACGCTCGACATATTTGCGGCTACCGCCATCGACGGTCCGCCACATCGGCCGGCCCGCGAGCTTGAGCAAGCCATGATTTTTGCAGAACCGGATAAAGGCTGCGGCCGGGTAGTTGCCAACCTCCGCCGCCGGGGTCGACCAAATCGCCGCCGCCATAGGATAGAGATGGTCCTCACGGAACGCGTCGCCATAACCCTTGGCATCGAGATATTCGGCGAGGCTGCATTCGCCGATACGGGAGATATCGTAAGGTGCCTCGCGATAGAACCGGAGCAGTTCCCGAAGCATTCGCCAGAACCGAGGACGTCCGACATTGCCTGGCTGGGCCAGCAGCCCGCCCAACCCGGTCCCGGAATACTCCAGGCGTCCACCGTCCAGCGAAACCGCGAACGACATCTCGGAAGGCTTGCTGCGCACGCCGATGTGGGCAAACAGGGCCGTCAGATTAGGGTAGGTAACTTCATTGTAGACAATGAAACCGGTGTCGACTTGGATGCCGCTGGCCTCGACTGTGTTGCTGTGGCCACCGAGGCGGGAACCTGCCTCGAACAGGGATACGTTGTGGCGTTCCGAGAGCAGCCATGCGGCTGACAGTCCGGAGATGCCGCTGCCGACGACCGCTATATGCTTGCGCTGATCTGTGACCAAGTGCGTGCCGCCTGCCATGATGCGCGCCATCCAGTTTCGAGTGGAAGGGGCGGCGCTCCTCCCCTAACTTCAGCTTGTACGTGGCTGCGCGCAGTGTGGATCACAGTGCTGGCGGATTACCGCACGGTGGTGATCCGAACGTCGTGGCCGTGCGTAACAGGGTCCATGAATGCATCGGGAAATTGGTTCATTGCTGATACGGTTTCGCTGGCCTTCGATTCCACGAAGATCGGATTGGCGATGACCATGCGCGCAGATGCAGGGACCCTATATCCGGAGGAGGCGATACGCCTGCTTTGTGCGGTCGCCAAAGGGCGGGATCGCGCGGCCTTCGCTGCGCTTTTCGGTTTCTACGCGCCGCGATTGAAGGCCTTTATGATGCGATCCGGGATGACGGCTTCGGCGGCCGAGGATGTTGCTCAGGAAACCATGCTGCTTGTCTGGAAGAAGGCCTCCTACTTTGATGAACGGCGAGCGGGTGTCTCGACCTGGATATTCACGATCGCCCGCAACGTGCGGATCGACCGGCTGCGCCGGGAAAGCCGCCCCGCGGCTGTAGCCAGGGCCTTCGATCCTTCAGATGAGGTGGATGGTCCGGTCTCGGGGGAAGCGGCGGTAATGACCGCAGAGCGCGAAGACCGCGTGCGTTCGGCGATCGCCCTGTTATCCAGCGAACAAGCCCAGATCCTGCGGCTATCCTTCTTCGGCGACAAGCCCCAATCGGAGATAGCGAGCGAGCTCGGTATCCCACTCGGCACTGTAAAATCGCGCGTTCGGCTGGCCCTCGGCCGTCTGCGCCTCATCCTGGACGACCTCAAATGATGAAGCATCATCCGAGCGACGAGACGTTGTTCCGCTTCGCAAGCGGCTCGCTGGAGAGCGGACCGCGCATCGTCGTGGCCGTGCATGTCGGCGGCTGCACGGCTTGCGCCGCGCGGATTTCCGAGTTCGAAGCCGTGGGCGGCGCCCTGCTGGATGGAATCGAGCCGGAAGAGATGGGCGAGGACGCCCTGGACCGCCTGGTGGCGAGGATCGAGGTGGATAGCGATAGCAGCGGTAAGGCAGCGCAGCGCTCGAGGCCGACGCGTGCCGATGTCGGCATCCGTCTGCCCGAGGCGTTGGACGGGTGCGGTATCGGCCCGTGGCGCTGGATCGGACCCGGGGTGCGCTGGAGTCGCGTGACCATCCCCGAAGATGCCAGTGCAAATGTCATGCTGTTGAAGGTTGCCGCGGGTCGCAGGCTGCCGGAGCATACGCATTCCGGCTGCGAATACACCCAGGTCTTGAAGGGCTCGTTTTCCGATGCGCGTGGCCGTTACGGGCCCGGAGACCTCGATGAAGCCGACGACGAGATCCAGCACCAGCCGGTCGTTGACGAGACGGGGGAATGCATATGCCTTGCCGCGCTCGAAGGTCGTATGCGGCTTCGCGGCTTCTTCGGCCGGCTGGTCCAGCCTCTCATCGGCGGCTGAGCGCTTTGATGAGCATCGTTTTCGCCCTGTTGATAATTGCCGTCGGCCTGTCAGCGGCGATGGCGGTGGCGTGCCTGGTGGCAGTCCGTAGCGGCAGGTCAGGATGGATCGATACGATCTGGTCTTTTTGCGTCGGCCTCGTCGGCGCCATTGCAGCCTTGCTCCCTTATTCCGATAACGAAATACTCCCACGACAGTGGCTGGTGGCGGTTCTTGCGCTTGCCTGGTCGCTCAGGCTCGGCTTCCACATCGCCATGAGGACAGCCGGCGGAGGCCAGGACGATCCGCGCTATGGCCAGCTCAAACGTGAGTGGGGCACCGACTTCCGCGCCAGGCTGTTCTGGTTCCTGCAGATCCAAGCCGCAGCCGCCTTCCTGCTCGTGCTGTCGATCATGGCGGCTGCCCACAATCCCGGTCCGGCGCTACGCTCCAATGACTGGGCTGGTATCGTGCTTATGCTGGTGGCGGTGGGTGGAGAGGCAATAGCCGACCGGCAACTGACGGCCTTCCGGGCTGATCCTGCCAACAGGGGCAAGGTCTGCGATGTGGGCCTTTGGGGACTGTCACGCCATCCCAACTACTTCTTTGAGTGGCTGGGATGGCTCGCCTACGCGGTCATCGCGATTGATACTTCGGGCGCCTATCCCTGGGGATGGGCGGCGTTAGGGGGGCCTGTCCTGATGTATTGGCTGCTCGTCCATGTATCGGGCATTCCGCCGCTGGAGGCCCATATGCTTCGCTCGCGGGGCGCGCAATTTCGTCACTACCAGGCGCGCGTCAACGCGTTCTGGCCAGGATTGCCAAGGGCCGCCGCCCTCAACCAGGGGAGATGAACGTGAGCCTGATCGGGTCCGCAATTCGCGCCGTCGAGCGCGCGCCGCTGCCGGATTCCGCCACTCGTTATGCCATCGACGTTCTTGTTGGCAGGACGCGACGGCGTCTGGCAACAGCGCCATCGGTCGATGAAATGCGCTTTGCACGGAACATGGCAAGTCACGCCATCGCGGAGCACACCTCTGCAGCCAACGAGCAGCATTACGAGCTGCCGCCCGATTTCTTCGCTCTGACACTCGGTCCTCGTCGAAAATATTCCTGCTGCCTTTACGACACCGGCGGTGAAACACTGGCCGAAGCGGAAGCGGCTGCCCTTGCGCAGACCGTCGAGCATGCCGCACTTCAAGACGGACAATCCATTCTTGAACTGGGTTGCGGCTGGGGCTCGCTGACGCTGTTCATGGCGGAGCGCTTTCCCTCCGCACGCATCGTGGCGGTATCGAATTCGTCGCCGCAGCGCCTGCATATCCAGTCCGAGGCGACAGCGCGCGGCCTGCGAAACATCGAAGTGATCACCGCCGACATCAATGAATTCGTGCCGGATGCAAGTTTCGACCGCGTGGTGTCGGTCGAGATGTTCGAGCATATGTCCAACTGGCGTGAGCTGCTTGCCCGCGTCAGGACCTGGCTCGAACCCGAGGGCAGGCTGTTCGTCCATGTCTTCAGCCATCGACATAGCCCCTATCGCTTTGACCATCGCAGCGACGCCGACTGGATTGCGCAACATTTCTTCACCGGTGGGATCATGCCGAGCCATGGCCTGATGGCCCACTTCGCCGATTGTTTCTCGATCGAGCGTGAATGGCGCTGGAGCGGCACACACTACGCGCGGACCGCGCGTCACTGGCTTGAGCGGTTCGATGCGAACCGCGATAAGATCGACCACATCCTGGGCAAGGTTTACCGCGGTGATGCAGGGCTGTGGCGGCGGCGCTGGCGGCTGTTCTATCTCGCGACAGAGGGCCTGTTCGGCCATGCGGACGGCGAGGAATGGGGCGTCAGCCATTATCTGCTGCGGCCGGCACGCTAAACCGATGAAAAGCCTCGCACGCCTGTGGCGCTGGTTGAACGCCTATGCCGCGCACAGCGATCCATTGACCGTTGCCGCCAACTGGATTGCAATCGTGGTTGCGTGGAACCAACCTTTCTATCCGCTCTATCTCTGGGCTGTCGTTGGCGCGGACAAGATCGCGCCGTCCTTTCTCACCTTCCTGTCGACCCCTTTCTTCCTGGCGGTTCCGGCTGTCGCAAGGCGCCACCCGATGATTGGGCGCCTCATGCTGCCGATGACAGGTATCGCAAACGGAATCATCAGTACCAAAGCCTTCGGGACAGGCTCGGGCGTGGAGATATTTCTCATTCCCTGCGCATTGATAGGCGCGGCTTTGTTCAGGCCGTCCGAGCGTGCGGCTGGCCTCGCGATCATAGCGTTTAGCGCCGGCGTATACTTCATTCCCGACCGTTTCTACGGTCTGCCGCTGGCTGCCTATAGTGCCGCTGACAACGCCGCGATGGTCGGGCTCAATGCACTGAGCGCCGCGACGCTGATCGTGTTCATCGGCCTTCTGCTCTCCGGCGTTGTCGCTGCTTCGGAAAAGCGACGTCAGGCACCGCGCAGGAAATAGCGGGTAACAAGAAAGCCCAGCACCGCCGTCGTGGCACTGAGCAGCGAACCCCAGCATATGTCGGCGATCGTAATTGCCACGGGCCAACCGCGTATGGTTGCCTGGTTTGTCAGGTCGTAGGTGGCGTAAGCGAAAAACCCGTAGAGCGCGCCATAGATGGCGGCCGTGGTCCACCTGCCGGTTGCAAAGGCGGGTGCCGTTGCGAAGATGATGATGCCGGCGACATAGATCAGGTAGAAAAGAGCAGCCGGAACAGGGCTGAATGTTTCCACCAATATGTCACCGAGATATCGGCGATAGAGGCGCTGCGACATCGTCGTCAACCAGATCGCATCGATAGCCAGGAATATGAGGAGGCTGGAAACATAAGCGACGAGATAGCGGGTCATGAAGGCTCCCTGTTTTCTTTGGTGTCGGCCTTGCCCCTGACGGAATGGTAGGCGGCCAGCGCCCGGTCCCGGGCAGCGCCGTGATCGACGATTGGTTTCGGATAGTCCCTGCCCAACTCGATTTGTTTTTCTTCCAGCAAGGACTTGGGTGCATCCCATGGCCGATGGACATAGCGGTCCGGCAGCGCGGCAATTTCGGGCACGTAGCGGCGCACATAGTCGCCATGCGGGTCGAATTTCTCCCCCTGAAGGACGGGATTGAAAATACGGAAGTAGGGCGCGGCGTCGGCTCCCGAGCCGGCCACCCACTGCCAGCTCGCGGGATTGTTCGCCGGGTCCGCATCTACCAGAGTGTCCCAGAACCACTTCTCGCCGTCGCGCCAGTCAATCATCAGATCCTTGATGAGGAAGGAGGCGGCGATCATGCGCACGCGGTTGTGCATCCATCCGGTCTGCCAAAGTTCGCGCATGCCGGCATCGACGATCGGATATCCGGTCCTCCCGTCGTGCCAGGCCTTGAGCGCCGGTGCGTCGTGCTGCCACGAGAAGCCCTCGAATTCCGGACGGAAGCTGCGCTCGCGCAGATCTCGATTGTGGAACAGGAGATGGTAGGAGAATTCCCGCCAGGCGATCTCCTTTCGGAACTTCGCTGCTCCTGCCTCGTGCGACTGGTGCAGCGCGGCGAATATCTGAAAGGGCGTGATCTCGCCGAACGCCAGATGTGGCGAGAGGCGCGAGGTACCCTGAAGGGCAGGCATATCGCGCTGGTGTTCGTAGTCGGGCAGATCGTCTTTTTCGAACGCCTGCAGTCTTTGCCAAGCGCCGTCTTCGCCGGGGGTCCATCGACCGGCAAGTCCGCCTGCCCAGTCTGGCTTTTTAGGGAGCAGGGCGAGATCGTTCAGTGACAGGCTTTCAAACTTGCCGTTCCAACCCTTGATTGATTTTGGGGCATCGATCGGATCGCGTCGATCGGCCCCGCCGTTCAGCGCCTTCCAAAACGGCGTGTAGACCTTGTAGTAGCCGCCCGAGCCAGTCTTGAGCAGGGACGGTTCGTGGAGCAGCGCGCCTTCGAAGCTTTGCGCAATCAGGCCGGCTTCGCGAAGGTCGGTTTTCAGGGCCGCGTCCACTGCCGCCTCGGCCGGCTCGTAGCGGCGGTTCCAGTGCACACGCTTGGCCCCGCTCGCCGCGATGGCCCTGGCGACCACATCGCGTGTTCGGCCCCGCGTGAAAATAAGTCTTGCGCCGGAAGCCTGCAGCTTCTGGCCAAGCGCATCCAGTGAATGGTGCAGCCACCAGCGGCTTGCCGCACCCATCGGCCTGACATTCTCGTTCTCCTCATCCTGAATGTAGAGCGCCAAGACCGACCCGAGGTCGACCGCTGCCGCGAGCGCGGCGTTATCGCTCATGCGCAGGTCGCGCCGGAAGAGCACGATCGTCGGCGCCGAACCTGATCTGCCGTTCATCATGGGGCCTGGATCACTTTGCCGGCGTCCAGCTGGTATTCTTGCAGACCAAGCCGCTGGCCACACAGCCGCGCGTCGTCAACCCCTTGCTGGCGACCCGCAGCGTCATCGAAAAGGTCAGCTTTCGCTTGGGGTCATATGCGGTCCCCTTCAACGTGCTGTCGGAGTTCGGCTTCAGCGTCATGATCAGTTTGTCGCCAACGTCTTCGCCTTTGCTGGTGTCACCGATCCACAAATTGGTTGCGCACAGCTTCTGTCCGCATGGGGCAATTCTGACGCGGGCATTGCCGTCGTCCCTCAACCAGACGCCACGGGCATCGGACAGAGCGTCCGCATGCGCGATCGAGCAAACGAGCATGGACGTCACGAATACGGTCTTTCTTTTCATGGGCCAGTTCTCCGCATGAATTACCCGCATTCTACGTCGCGACGTCCGGTACGGATCACCCTTGCGCTTTGCGAAGCGGCCGGGCGCCCGCCATGGCGTATAGCGGACGCAGACGGATGCCGGCTCTTGGCTCGTTGCTGTCCCCGCTCCCCGGCTTCTGACCCGCCCTGCCCCTTGCCTCACACCGCCAAACTCCCCTGCTCCACCGAACACGCCCTGCATCTCGTCGGGCCGCAGGACGGCTCCCGACTGGCCTGGTCTAGCTGTACCCCGCAGCCCCAGTCCTCAGATTCGCGCCCCAAAATGTTAGCACGAACTAATATTAATCAGCTTCATCAAAGCAAATCTGCCTATATTTTTGGCACATATGCAAAATTTTAATCAATATCTTCCTGATCATCAGGTCATACTGTCGGCCCTGGCATCGACTATTTGCTACTTATTCAGGGTATGTCTTCCGAATGGTCGATGTTATGGTGGATTTGGTGACGATTCCCTTGGAACGATATTGTTCGTTGCAACGTTGCTCGGGAAGCGGTCGCCGCGACTCTTATCGAATGATTTGAGCAGGCCAGGCACCACGAGGAAGGATTTCTGATGAGCACCGTCACGAACGCCAAAGGCATCCCTCTTCCCTACACCGGTGCTTCCACCCATTGGTTCTCGGCAACCGGGTCCGGACCGGAACTGCACGGCACGCCCGGCAACGACTCCTTCTGGGGAGACAGCAGTGTCAATGTCACAATGTATGGTGGCGCGGGCGACGACTACTATCATCTCTATTCCACGATCAACAAGGCGGTCGAGGATCCTGGGGCAGGTGTCGACACGATCGACACCTGGATGAGCTACAAGCTGCCCGCCAATTTCGAAAACCTCGTCGTCACCGGCGATGGCCGCTACGCGTTCGGCAATGTTCTGGACAACATCATCACGGGCGGCGCCGGCAGCCAGACGCTGGATGGCGGCAAGGGCAACGATGTCCTGATCGGCGGCGACGGCGCCGACGTCTTCATCGTCTCGAAGGGCAACGGAAGCGACCTGATCTTCGATTTCGGCGCGACGGACACGGTGCGCCTCAATGGCTATGCCCTCACCTCGTTCGAGGCCGTACAGGCCAACATGGTCCAGGTGGGAGCGAATGTGCAGCTCAACCTCGGCTCCAGCGAGGTGCTGGTGTTCAACAACACCACGATCGACAAGTTTCAGCCCGCCCAGTTCGAACTGCCGATCGACAAGACGGGCATGACGGTGTCCTTCGCCGACTACTTCAGCACGCTGAGCCTCTGGAACGGCCACAGCGGCACCTGGGATTCCAACTTCTGGTGGGGCGCTCCGAACGGCAGCACGCTGCCCCAGAACGGCGAGCTGCAATGGTACATCGACGCCAATTACGGCCCGACGAGTTCGGTCCATCCGTTCAGCGTGGCAAACGGCGTTCTCACCATCACTGCGGCGCAGGCCCCGGACGACATCAAGCCGCTCATCAACAATTACGAATACACGTCCGGGATCCTGACGACCCACGACTCCTTCTCGCAGACCTATGGCTATTTCGAAATGCGCGCCGACCTGCCCGAAACGGCCGGAGCATGGCCGGCCTTCTGGCTGCTGCCGGAAGACGGCTCGTGGCCGCCGGAGCTGGACGTGCTCGAAATGCGCGGCCAGGACCCGAACACACTTGTCATGACGGCGCACACCAACGAGACGGGACAGCACACCAAGATTTCGTCCACGGTGAATGTTTCGAACACCGATGGCTTCCACACCTACGGCCTACTGTGGACGCCGGACCAGCTGATCTGGACTTATGATGGCGTCAAGGTCGCCGAAGCCGCGACGCCGTCGGACATGCATAGTCCGATGTACATGCTGGTCGATCTCGCGGTCGGCGGTTTCGCCGGCGCGCCTCCCGATCATCTGGCGACGCCGGCACAAATGAAGATCGACTATATCCGCGCCTACACGCTGGACGATGTGCAGCAGAGCCATCTGAGCATAACAAGCGAGCACACGGTCTAGGCGACCAGTGCGATGTCGAGGGATCATGCGCCGTTGAGGGATGCGACGAGGCAGCAGGGCCTGCGGTCGGTGTTCATGCGCGCCATTGCCGATATCGGCGTCTTCTCGCTGCTGATCAACATCCTGCTGTTGGTGATCCCGCTCTATCTGCTGCAGGTGTATGATCGCGTGCTGCCATCCTCCAGCGTCGAGACGCTGCTTTATCTGTCGGCCATGGCGGTTGTCGCGCTCGCCTTCCTCGGTTTGCTGGACGCGGTCCGCGCCATTTACACGCAGCGCGTCGCCGCCACGGTCGATCAGAAACTGGGGGCGACGACATTCGCTGCCTCGCTTGGCGCCAAATATGCCGGCGGCGGCCTGTCGCCGCTGCGCGACCTTGCCGCGGTCTGCGCCTTCATCAGGTCGCGCGGCGTGGCGGTGCTGTTCGACCTGCCCTTTGCTCCTGTCTTTCTCGCCCTGCTCTATCTCATCCATCCGGTGCTGTTCTGGCTGACGCTCGCCGGCGCGGTGCTCTTGTTTCTTCTGGTCGTGGCCAATCAGCTTGCCATCGGCAGGAACGATGCCCTGTCGGCGGAACGCTCGGCCGCCGCGAGCCAGGCGGAGCAGGCCTTTGCCCGCAATGCCGACACGCTGCGCGCCATGGGCATGGTGCAAGCCGCCGCCGAGGCATGGGGCAGGCATGTCGCGCAAGCGCTCATCCTGCATGACCGTTCATCGAGCGCCAACGCCATCTTCAGCGCGGTGTCGCGGGCGCTGCGCATGATGCTGCAGCTGGCAATACTGGGCGCCGGCGCATGGCTGGTGCTGCAGGGGCAGATGACGGCCGGCATGATCTTCGCGTCCTCGCTGGTGTCGTCGCGCGCGCTGCAGCCGCTCGACCAGCTGATCGGATCCTGGCGGCAGATCGTCGACGCCAGGCGCTCGTGGAAGCGGCTGGAGACCGCGCTTGCGGCCCGTCCGGCGGAAGCGCGGAAGCTGACATTGCCGCACCCCTCCGGCGCGATCACCGCGCAGGACCTTTTCTTCATCGCGCCGAATGCCTCCTTCGGCACGGAACCCATCCTCAAGCGGCTGAATTTTGCGATCGGCGCCGGCGAGGCGGTGGCAATCATCGGCCCCAGCGGCGCCGGCAAATCCACGCTGGCGAAATTGCTTGTCGGCGCGCTCCAGCCGACCGGTGGCTCGGTCAGGATCGACGGCGCCGACCTCAGGACCTGGGACGAAAACCAGCTCGGCAAGCACCTCGGCTACCTCGCGCAGGAAGTGGAGCTTTTTCCCGGATCGATCGCGCAGAATGTCGCCCGCTTCGACCCCGATGCCGACGACCCCGCGATCGTCGAAGCCGCCAGGCACGCCGAGGCGCATGAGTTGATCCTGGCGCAGCGCGACGGCTACCAGGCCACCATCGGTCCATCCGGCACGACGCTGTCGGGTGGCGAGCGCCAGCGGATCGGGCTGGCGCGCGCCTTCTACGGCAATCCGCGCATTCTCGTTCTGGACGAGCCCAGTACCCATCTCGACGGCAGCGGCGAAGCGGCGCTCGAAGCGGTGCTTTCCGCCGCCAAGGCGGCGGGCGTCACGACAATCGTGATAACGCACCGCCCTTCGATCGCCGCCGCCTGCGACCGCGTGATGCTTCTGCGCGGTGGAGTGGTCGAAGCCTTCGGTCCAAGCTCCGACGTGTTGCGGCAGTCGACCGCCGGCAAGGGCCTTCCCCCACAGCGCAACCCGGTGGTGACAGGGTCGTTCGCCACGACGATCCGCGGCACCTCCAATAACGTCCGCTTTGGATCGTGAGGATGGCGGCGCAGAGCCTGGCCTGGGAAGGCCGACCACGCACCGACATCCGACGGGTGGCATTCGCCGGATACGCCGCAATAGCACTATTGGCGGGCTGCTTCGGCTATTGGGCGATCAGCGCGCCCCTGTCCGGTGCGGTGATCACGCAAGGCACGATCTCGGCGACGGGTGGCAATATCCTCATCCAGCACCCCGAGGGCGGCATCATCCAGGAGTTGCTGGTCCATGAAGGGGATCGCGTGCAGCAGGCCCAGGATCTGATCCTGCTGGATCCAACAGCCGCGCAAGCCGAACTCAACCGGCTGACGCGACAGTCGATCGCGCTCGAGGCGAGCGCCTCGCGGCTGGAGGCGGAACGCGACGGATTGGACCGGCTTGCGCCAATCACGGAGACTGCGCCAGCACCGTTCCAGCACGATTTCGAGATTCTGGTTCGAGAACAGCAGAAGGAATTCAACGCCAGGCTCGCCCGCTTTCGATCGGAACAATCCATCCTCACGCAACGGGTTGCCATGCATCGCCAGTCGGTCGTGGGATTGCAGGCCCAGAAACTCGCCATCCAGCAACAGGCCGAAATCGTGAAGAAGGAGCTCGGCATCAAGACCGGCCTGCTGGACAAGGGCCTCACCAATCGCAGCGAATATTCGCAGCTTTTGCGCAGCGAGGCCGATCTGGTCGGGCAGGCAGGGGCGCTGGAGGCAAATCTTGCGGGGGCCATGACCCAGATCGCCGAAGCCCAGGAACAGATCGAGCGCCTGACCACGCAACGCGTGGAGGAGGCCCTGACGAAGCTGGACGATGTGCGTTCTTCGCTGGCCGACATTGAAGAACAGATGCGGGCATCCGAGGCGGTGCTGCGGCGCAAGACCATCAAGGCACCGGCAGCGGGCATCGTGGTGTCGTCCAGCTACAATTCCAGGGGAAGCGTGATTGCCCCCGGCGAAAAGATCATGGAGATCCTGCCCACGGCATCCGGCCTGATCGTCGATGCACGGCTGCGGACGAAGGACATCGATCAGGTTCGTGTCGGCCAGCCGGCAAAACTGCGATTGTCTGCGTTGAACATGCGGCTCACCCCTGAGATTTCAGCCACGGTGACACAGGTTTCCGCGGACCGGCTTATCGACGGGTCTACGCATGAGCCCTATTTCCGCGCCAAGCTGAAGATTGCCCCCGACCTGCCGCCCGGCGTGAAGGCGGAGCAGCTTTACCCTGGCATGCCGGTCGAGGCGTTCATCAACACTGACGACCGGACGTTCTTCGAGTATCTCGCACGGCCGATGCTCGATTCCTTCGCTCGCGCTTTCACGGAGCGATAGATGTCGCGGACCGCGTAATCCGTTGGCCGCCGTCCATGCCGAAGGGGTCAGGCGCGACGATGCCCACGCCAACTATCCGCTCCTGAAGATTCGCAGTCCAGAGCTGACGGTCTGCAGTCGACCCAAGGCCGCCGGGCGGCAACGCGCCTCATTCCTGCCATTGAGGTCGACGCTCGCGGCTCCCCTTAGCCGACATTCCCGGATCGACAATTGGGCGCTTCGATCGTGGGGCGCGACGTGCGGAATGACGTTGCGCCACAGTTAGGACGAGGTGGGATTGCCGTGCTGGATCATCTCGACAGGGCCCTCGCCGGAATCGGCATATGCCAGCTGCGAGCCGAAGACATCGACAAATTTCATCGGAAGCTGAGCCATGGTTTTCTCCACGACAGATGCTGTGTCGCGATGCACCTATTCGGTTACGGCCAGCTCCGCCGGATGGCGACGGCGCCACGCAAGCTTCTGCGCTTCGAGATTTCCGAACAACAGGATCGTCGTGATAAGGCCTTGTCCGTCGAACGCGATAACGTCGTAGCCCGAAAAGCCGGGATTTCCGGCGCCGTCGACCAGTTGCCACTCGGCAAGCGCATGATCGTCCCAGCCAACCATGTTGTTCATGCGGAAGGATCCGCCCGGCGTCCGCTTCTGAAACACTTCCAGATGTTCAATCACCTCGGTGATGCCGTGCCTCGTCTGCAGCGGATTGGCGAACACGATGTCGGTCGACAGGCTTTCGCGGAGCCGCTTCGTGCGCTCTTCATCGGAAATCGCGGACCAGGCGGAAAGGTAGGTATCATAGGTGCTGACGCGTGGATCTGACATATTTTTCAACTTTGCTGATGACAGGAAGGGCGTGGTTCGTCCGGTGGCAGTCCAACCGGCCGCCAGGTTCGAGGCGGCGACGAAAGCGCGGCGGGTGAGCCCACCGGCATTGTGCTGACCGCTTCCAATCATTGACGTCATGGCCGCCGCGCGATTTGGATCGAAAGTTTCATGGCCCGAGAATAGGATGCCCTACGGAGCCCGCGAAGAAGCCCAACGCGCAAGACTATGTTGCCCTTGTGGGACAATGCGTCATCGTCGACCTGTCGCAAGGGTTGCGGCGGATATCCAAGATCACGCGCTGGGTGGTAATGCTGCGTCATGGCAATCACTGAAACCGACATTACTCTTCCTCAGCTCCGATGCTTCGTCGCCGCGGTGGATGCCGGTTCACTGGCTGAAGCCGGCCGGCAATTGGGGATGTCAGCCGCCAGCATCTCGAAGGCGATCGTCCGCCTCGAACAGACGTCGGGCGTGAGACTCCTGCATCGTTCGACCCACGCCATATCGCTCACCCAGGACGGACAGGAACTGATCGCGCAGGCTCGCGAAGTGGTGCGTGCCGCCGACGCGTTCAGCCGTTCTGCAGGCGCCCAGACCCAAGACAGCGCGATCGGCTGGGTACGGGTGACGTCACCGGTCGCCTTGATGCGCGAGGTGCTGACGCCGCTGCTCGCCGAGTTCGGCCGCCGGCATCCTTCTATTCGGCTTGATCTTCGGGCGAGCAATGAATTGGCCGACCTCGCCCGGGACGGGGTCGATCTTGCGATCCGCAGCGGCTCTTTGGTCCGCGTGCCCGGTCATGTACAGTCGGCTTGGTTCAGGTTTCCATGGGTCGTCTGCGCCTCGCCGGAATATCTTGAGGGGCGCGAGCCGCCGGCGCAAACGGACGACCTCGCGGGCCACCGGCTGATCGGGTTCCGCAACCAGCGCAATGGCCAGGTGCGTCCCTGGCGGTTTCGTCAACCCGGTGGCAAAGTAATCCAGTTCGCGCCAGAGGTCTCGGCCGTCTTCGACGATGGAGCCTCGGTTTGGAACGCCGTCGTGCACGGTGCGGGAATTTCTTGCGCGCCGCTCTGGCTCGCCGCCGCCGATCTTCGGGCGGGACGGGCCGTTGAAGTGTTGCGCGATTGGCGCGATGCCGACGTCACGATGAACTTCCTGCGCCTGGACCGGCGATTGACGCCGGAGCGGGTCAGCACGGTGATCGACTTTCTTCGCCGACACGCGCCAAGTCTCAACGACTTGATCTGATCCTGTCCAACAGGCTTGCAGTTGCGGCGGGGTGCGCTAGCCTGGGTTGTCCAAGCGGTTTGTCTTGCGCCACTCCTCGTACTCTCCGCGGGCATCGTCATGCAGCGGATAATAGCGTTGCAACGGCGCGCCCTGCATGAGCTTCATTCGCGAGAATTCTTCCCAATCGTGGTGCTTCCGGGATTCTTCGATCACCTTGGCGGCCATCGCGACGGGAAGCACCACCACCCCGTCATCGTCGGCGACGATGATGTCGCCGGGGATCACCGTGACACCGCCGCAGGCAATCGGAACGTTGACGGCGTTCGGATAGATGCTGGTTTGCACATGGTAGTTGGGCGTCCAGCCGCGCAGCCACAGGGGCAGATCGAGCTTTTCGACATTGGGCCGGTCGCGCATGCACCCGTCGATCACGATGCCCGCGCCGCCCTTGCCCTTGAAATAGGTCGACATCATATCGCCGAAGACGCCCGAACTCATGTCGCCGCGCGCGTCGACCACGACCACATCGCCCTCCCGCGCGTGGTAGAGCACGTGTCGGTGCAGCTGCGTCTCCGGATCGGCATATTCTCCCTCGCTAAAGAGGTCCGGCCGCTGCGGCAGGAACTGCAGCGTCAGCGCCGGCCCGACGATAGACTTCCCGTGGTTCTGCGCCACCGGACCGACCATATGCGGATTGCGGAACCCCATGTGGCCAAGGGTGCCGGCAACCGTCGCGGCGCCGATCTCCCTTAGCGCGTCGATCAGGTCCTTGGGCGGCCGGGTGATGTCGGGAGTATGCGTCATTATCGGACTCCGGTTGAAAGGGAACTACCAGTTCGTGACAGAACCGTCGCGGCGCTTGAGGTGAGGCGCTTCCCAGAAACGCAAGCTCTGCGCCTGGATCGCAGCCTCGTTGACCTCGACGCCGAGCCCCGGCAGATCACCGACCGGATAATCGGTCCCGTCGAGCCGTGGTTGCACGGGGAAGAAGTCGGAATTGTCGAAGCCCAGCTTTGTTTCGGGCACCCTGGTCTCCAGCCATGCGAAGTTGGGTACCGCGGCGGCGAGATGCACGGTCGCGGCCGTGCACACTGGACCAAGCGGATTGTGCGGCATCAGGTCGACATAGTGCGCCTCGCTCCAGCCGGCGACCTTCATCGCCTCGGTGAGCCCGCCGACATTGCAGACATCGAGCCGGTTGAACTGATGGATGCCGCGCTCGATGTAGGGCAGGAACTGCCACTTGCTGGCAAATTCCTCGCCGATGGCAAAGGGAATGTCGGTCATCGTCCGCAGGGATTCGTAGGCCTCCGGTGTCTCGTCGCGTATCGGCTCCTCGAGGAAATCAAGCACGCCGCGGCCGAGTTTGTTGCAGAAGCTCGCCGCCTCCGCCACCGACAGCCGATGATGATAGTCGAGGCCGAGGACCACGTCGTCGCCCAGCTCCTCGCGTGCTTTGTTCAGCATCCTCGCGGTGGCGCCGATCGACTCGCGCGGCTCGAAGATGTCCCTGCTGTTTTGCCCAAAGGGAAAGAAGCGGATCGCCTGCCACCCCTGTTCGTGCAGCTCGCGGGCTCGTTCGATGGCAACATCGCCCTCGGCCTCGTCACCGGTCGAGGCGAAGGTGGGGACGCGGTCGCGCTGCTTGCCGCCCAGCAGTTCGTAGACCGGCACCCCCAGCGCCTTGGCCTTGATGTCGTGCAGCGCGATGTCGATGGCCGAAATCGCCGCCTGCAGAACCCGCCCGCCTTCGAAGTACTGGCTGCGATAGAGCTCCTGCCAGATCCGGCCAATCTGCATCGGGTCGCGGCCGATGAGAAATTCGCGATAGTGCTCGACCGCGCCGGCCACGGCCCTCTCGCGGCCGCTCAAGCCGCTCTCCCCCCAGCCGAAGATGCCCTGGTCGGTCTCGACCTTGACCAGCATCTGGTTGCGCGTTCCTACCCACACTGGATAGGGCTTGATCGCGGTGATCTTGAGCTTCGTCGTCATCCACGCCCACGTCCCAAACGCATCCACCCTGTCTCAGTTGGCCTCTAGAGCCATTTCAGTTTCGCCGTCGAACAGGTGCATCCGCTCCTGGTCGAACTCGAGCCAGATCTGCTCGTCGGGTTTGACGGCGATGTTGGGGGACACGCTGATGTTGACGATGGCGCCGGAAAGGAACGCCTGCACGAAGGTGACGTCTCCGGTTGGTTCCACCGTATAGGCCTTGGCCGGAATGGCACCGGAGACCGCGCTCTTGTGCAGCTTGATCGTCGAGTGGCGCGCACCGAGCACGACCTTCCTGGTGGTCGCTTTCTGGACCTTGCGCGCGTTGCGTTGCGACAGCCCGAGGCTCCAGCCTTCCGCGCTCGTCAGAACGGTGTCGCCGTTTGCCGTCGATGCCTCCAGCGGAATAAGGCTCATCGCCGGGCTGCCTATGAAGCTCGCGACGAACATGTTGACGGGATGGGCGAAAACCTGCGCCGGCGAATCGTATTGCTGCAGATAGCCGCCGTTCATCACGGCCATCCTGTCCGCCATGGTCACGGCCTCGAGCTGGTCGTGCGTCACATAGATGATGGTCGCCTTGAGGTCCTGATGGAACCGCTTGATTTCGGACCGCATCTGCACGCGCAGCTTCGCGTCGAGATTGGAGAGCGGTTCGTCCATCAGGAATACCGCCGGATCTCGAACGAGGGCGCGGCCCAGGGCCACGCGCTGCTGTTGCCCGCCTGAAAGTTCGCGTGGCTTGCGCTCGAGCAGCTGCGTCATGTCGAGCACTCGCGCCGCTTCCTTGACCTTCCTGTCGATCTCGTCCCTGGGCAGTTTGCGCATCTGCAGCGGGAACGCCAGGTTCTTGTAAACCGATTTCTGCGGATAGAGCGCGTAGTTCTGGAACACCATCGCGATGTCCCGGTCCTTGGGGTCGAGGTCGTTGACCACCCGGTCCCCGATGACGATGTCGCCCGATGTGATCGGGATCAGCCCCGCGACGAGATTGAGCGTGGTTGTCTTGCCGCAGCCTGAAGGGCCGACGAGCGCAACGAACTCGCCGTCATTGACCGTCAGCGAGACGTTGTTGACAGCTTTGAAGCTGCCATAGGTCTTGACGAGATCTTTGAGGACCACGTGGGCCATCGGCAACTCCCTAGAGCATGATGCCAAAAAGTGTGAAGCGGTTTTCGGACGACATCATGCTCTATCTCCTTGATTTAGAGCCGGATTCAGATTTCAGGTCGAATTGACCTGAAACATCCGGCTCTAGTGCTTGACCGCGCCTTCTGTAAGGGCGCGTACGAAGTATCGTTGCAGGACGAGGAACAGCACAACGACGGGCACGCTCATCATGAAGCTGGCCGCCATCAGGCCCGGAAAGTCCGTCGTATTTTCCGAGAAGAAGCGCTGGATGCCGACCGGCAGCGTCAACTGTTCGTTCTTGGAGAGGAAGGTGTAGGCGTAGATGTACTCGTTCCACGCGCCGATGAAGGAATAGATCGCCGTGGCGATGATTCCCGGCGTCGAGAGCGGCATCACGATCAGGATGAAGGCCTGGAACCGCGTTGCCCCATCGATGCGCGCCGCCTGCTCGAGCTGCACCGGGATGTTGTCGTAGAAGCCCTTGAGCAGCCAGATCGCCAGCGGCAGGCCGAAGGTGAGATAGGTCAAGATCAGCGAGCCATGCGTGTTCACCAGCCCGAGCGCGCGCATCAGGATGAAGAGCGGCACCAGAAAGATCACCGCAGGGAACATGTTGCGCAGCAGCACGGCGAAGAACAGGAAGTTCCGGCCCGGGAAAGTGAAGCGCGAAAACGCGTAGGCCGCGGGGACAGCCACGATCACCGACAGGATTGTCGTGACGGTGGAGACGTAAAGGCTGTTCCAGAAGAAGCGGAGGAAGTCCTGGCCGACGCTGTTCTGCGGATCGAGCAGCTTCTGGTAGCTGGCAAGGGTAGGCTCGTCGGGCCACCATTGCGGCGGGAATTGCATCGCCGCGAACCCGGACTTGATCGAAGTGATCAGCATCCAGATCATCGGCAACGCGGTGTAAAGCAGCATGAACACGAGGAAGATGCGCCCGGCCCACCGCCATCCGTCGACGCGCATGCGGCGGCGGGTCTGGCCTCGAGGGGCTGTCTCGGCAATCGTGCTCATGCGCCCCCTTCTTTCCGCTCGTTGCCGCTCAGCGCACGGACGTAGAAGTAGCCCAGCGTCATCAGGATGACGAACAGCAGCACCGAATAGGCAGATGCCACCCCCCAGCGCTGGCGGCCGAAGGCGAGCTCATAAATGTGGGTGATCCAGATATGCGATGCGTTCGACGGCCCGCCGCCGGTCATGATCCAGGGGATGATGAAGGAATTGAAGTTGGCGACTGCGAGCAGCAGGATCGTCACCGTCGAGACATTGCTCAGATGTGGGAAGGTGACGTGCCAGAAGCGCTGCCACGCATTGGCCCCGTCGACCTTGGCGGCGCGCAGCAACTGGTCGGGGACGGTCTGCAGGCCGGCCATCATCATGATCATGGCAAACGGAAATTCGCGCCAGATGTTGACGACGATCAGGGAGGGCAGCACCGTTGAGACGCTGTCGATGAAGTTCGGCGGCCGGTCGGCCAGTCCGAGGCCGACCAGCACCGCGCCGATGATGCCAAAGTCCGAATGGTAGATCCACTTCCAGATATAGGAGGCGGCGACCGCGCTGATGACCCAGGGAATGATCAGGATCGCGCGCAGGACACCACGGCCGAAGAAGTCGCGGTGGAGCGCCAGCGCGGCGGCAAACCCCAGGACGAAGGAGATCAAGGTGGATCCCACCGTCCAGATCAGGGTGTTCCAGGTGACCTTCCAGAACACCGCGCTGGTGAGGATGGCCGTGTAGTTGTCGAAGCCGATGAAGGTCTTGTCGCGGAGCTGCAGGCCGGGCGGCGTGCTGAAGAACGACAGCTCGATCGTGTAGTAGATCGGATAGGCGATCACGATGAGCATCACGGCGATCGCGGGAAGCACGTACGCGTAGTCAGCACGATGCTCCCAGATCTTCCGCAGCACGCCGGACTTACCGGGTTTCAATCTTCGGCGAGCCTCGGTCTTGCCGGTCACGATCGTCACTGTGGCGTGCCCTTGTTCTTCGGAACGAACCGGCCGCACTATCGGCGCAGCCGGTCAGATCGTGGGTCCGGCTCGGACTAGAGTCCGCCCATCAGGTCCTTTACCTTCTGGGCCGCGTCGTCCGCTGCCTGATCGACGGTCATCGCTCCGGTCAAGGCATTCTGCAGCATGTCCGGGATGATGATGTTCATGATCTCGGGAGACTGCGGCAGCGCCGGGAACGGGATGCCGTATGGCAGCATCGAGGTCGTGACATCAAGGAACTTGATGTTGTCCAGGCGCTCCTTCATCCACTTGGTCTTGAAGCCGTTGAGGTTGCCCGGGTTCGAGCCGGCATAGGCCATCTTCAGCGACCATTCAGGGCTCGTCCACATGCAGATGATGGCCTTCGCAGCCGGCTCGTCCACCTTGCCGCCCTCGACATATTCGGGCTTCAGGATGTGAATGTTCGAGCCGCCGAAGACGACGGCGCGCTTGCCGTCGGGCCCGGTCGGAATGAGGCCGTAGCGCATGTTGTCGATGACGGTCTGCGCCTTGTCCTTGTCGGTGCCCGTCGCCTTCTTCTGCAGGTCGAGCATGACGTTGTAGTCGGACGGGTGCGAGATCATCATGCCGAGCTGGCCGGCGAGGAACAGGGGCTGGTTATCGGCCTGCTGGTTGGTGAGTGCCGAAACCGGAACCGACTTGTCGCGAACATACATGTCGTAGGAGGCTTGCAGCGCCGCCTTGCTCTGCGGGCTATCGAGCTCGACCTGCTTGTAGGTCGGGCTCGCGGTGGCTTCGTCGAAGACGCCGCCGCCATAGGCCCACAGCTGCGGCATGAAGCGGTACGGCGTATTGCCGGCATTCTTGCGGGCCACGAGGCCGTAACCGGCAATGCCGAGCTTGTCGTGGATCTGCTTGGAATACTTGACGACGTCGTCCCAGGTTGCCGGAGCCTTGTCCGGGTCGAGGCCCGCGCGCTTGAAGATGTCGGCGTTCCAGATGAACGCCATCGTCTCGTTGTTGGTCGGAATGCCGTAGCTCACCCCGTCCCAGGTCACGGCCTTCAAGGCGCCGGGCCAGAAGTCCTCGGTCGAATACCCCACATCCTCGGGCTTCAGCGGCTGCAGATAGCCCTTCGAGGCGAACTCGGTACCACCCAGGATTTGCAGGCGCACCGCCATCGGCGCGGCATTGCCCAGCAGCGCCGTGCGGAACTTGTCGAGAAGGTCGTTATAGGTGAGCGCCTGTTCCTCGAGCTGGATGTTCGGATAGGTCTTGCGGAAGGTCTCGAAGAACTCCTTGTAATACTGGCGCAGGAGGTCGGGGTCGCCTTCGAACACGCCCTGATACCAGAAGGTCAGCCGCCCCTTGTAGTCGAGCGGGGTGACCTTGCCGCAATCGGCCGCCGTATCGAAATCCTGTGTGCCGGCAATGGAGCGCACATATTCCGGCGACCACTTGCTCAAATCGACCGGCGCCGCGCCCAGCGCCGACGCGGACATCAGCGATACCATTAAAGCAGCGGAGACAGTGCCGCGCAGGACGGCACCGCCGAGTGTGATCCTCGTCATAGGTATCCTCCAGGTTCTCTCCCATGCCGCTCTGCGTCGAGGCGAGCGGTCCTTGCTTGTTCAACCGCGGGGACGCGTCTTTCAGTGCTTCCTTTTCGATGTATCCCTTCGATCACTTCGTACGTTTTCAGATCATGGATTGCCTGTCAACGCGTCAGATCGTACATTGTTTGCTGAAACCGTGTGTGATATCGGGCAGAGTATGTATTAATTGGGGAGCAGGCCTTGGCCGAAACAAGTGATTTTAAAGCCAAGCCGCCGGCGGGGATCGACCCTATCGGGGCCTCCAAGGAAGGCGCCTCGCTTTATGAACGGATCAGGGAAGACATCATCGAGGGACGGCTCGCCGCCAACGAACGGCTCGTGGTCACCGATCTCGCCCGGCGTCACGGCACCTCGACCAACCCCGTCCGCGAGGCTCTGCAGTTGCTGCGGGGAGAAGGCTTTGTCACCTTTGTCGCCAACCGAGGGGCGCGCGTCCGGCCCATAGATCAGGATTTTGTCCGGGATATCTACGAGATCGGCGTCCTGATCGAGCCGGCCCTGACGCGATGGTTCGTGAACATGGCCACCAGCGAGGACATCGCCGAACTCGAACGTCTCCAGGGGCTGATCGAAGAGAACAACTTCGCCGACACGTTCAGGCACAGCGAGCTGGATACCGCCTTCCACACGGTGATGTACCAGCGGCACTATAACCGCCATGCCGCCGAGCTTTGGTGGAAGCATCGCGAAGTGCTGCGAGCCGTGAGCCGTCGTTTCAGTTTCACGCTGGCACGGCGTGCCGCGATCATGCGCGAGCACCGCGAACTCATCGCCCTCGTAAAGGCGGGAGAGGCAGACAAGGCCGCCGAACTCATTTCCCGTCATGTCGAGGGTTCCGGCCGGCATGTTCTCGAGCAGATGCGTGCGCGCAACGCCGCTCGGGCCGGATAGAATTTCCCAGCTGGAACATCGTTAGCCTGACCATCAGATAAAGGTAGTTGAGAGATGAAAATCACGAGCATTCGGCCGTGGCTGATCAAATCCGATGCTTCTTACTGGGGAGAGTACCTGTTCGTCGAAGTGACGACCGATGAGGGGGTGAGCGGCTGGGGAGAGATCACCACCACCACCCGGCTCGCCAACCGCGCGCTCTGCACGATCCTGCGGCAGATCGGTGCCGCCGTCACCGGCGAGGACCCAGCGCGCATCGAGCATCTGTGGCACAAGATTTTCCGCAGCTTCACCTATATGGGCAGCCGCGGCGCCGCCGTCGAATGCGTGAGCGCCATCGATATAGCCCTCTGGGACATCCGGGGCAAAGTCCTCGGCCAGCCGATTTATGAGCTGCTGGGCGGACCGGTACGCGATAAAATCGCGCTCTACACCCACCCCAACCAGGCCAAATTTACCAGCAACGAGGCTGTGGTCCGCGAAATCCTGGACATCGTCGAGTCCGGGCACAGCGCGCTCAAGTTCGATCCTTTCCCCCACCAGGGCCGCACCGCCGATGGCCTGTCCCGCGAACAGCGGGACGGCTATCTCGATGGCAGCATGACCCGCAAGGACGAGCGCGAAGCCGCCGAACTCACGGCGCTGATCCGCGAAACGGCGGGGCCTGATGTCGACATTCTCATCGATGCGCATGGCCGCTTCGACGTTCCCACCGCCATTCGCCTTTGTCGGAGCCTCGAGGAGGCCGGCCAGATCGACTGGTTCGAGGAGCCCTGCCCGCCCGAGAGCCTGAACGCGCTCAAGCAGGTCCGCGAAAAGGTCAGTGCCGCAATCTCGTGGGGCGAACGCGGCCACACGAAGTGGGATTTCGTGCCGGTGCTCGAAAACAAGCTCGCAGACTACATCATGCCTGACGTCACCTGGACCGGCGGCATTACCGAACTCAAGAAGATTTCCGCCCTGTGCGAAGCCTACTACATCCCGGTCTCGCCGCATGATGCCGCGGGGCCGATCAACGTGGTTGCGGGAGCGCAGGTGATGATGACCGTTCCCAACTTCTACAAACTCGAAACGTCGGAGTGGAACCTGGGCAAATACGATCACTTGATCGACACACCGCTCGACGTTTCGAACGGCAGCCTCAAGCTGACGTCGAAGCCTGGTCTCGGCGTTGAGATGAACCGCGAGTACCTGCAAGCCCACGAGATTGAACTGGGCTAGCAACGCTCTGTGCCGGCCAGTGCGGGCGACAAGCCTCGCCACCGGAAGCCACCAGAAGGAGGATAAGTCATGCCCAAGACGGGTGGAGCCGACACAGCGCTCAATCGGGTGAACACGAACTCCAAGCCATCCCAGCTTCGCATCACGGACATGCGGGTAGCCGAGATCGTCGGCGCGCCGTTCACCTCGGCGCTGCTCAAGATTTACACCAACCAAGGCATCGTCGGGCTTGGCGAGGTGCGCGACGGCGCCAGCGCCACCTACGCGCTGATGCTGAAGAGCCGGCTGCTTGGCGAGAACCCTTGCGACATCGATCGCCTGTTTCGCAGGATCAAGCAGTTCGGCGGGCATGGCCGGCAAGGCGGCGGCGTCTCGGCGGTCGAAATCGCCTTGTGGGATCTCGCCGGCAAGGCTTATGGCGTCCCTGTCTACCAGATGCTCGGCGGCAAGTTTCGCGACAAGGTGCGCGTCTATTGCGATACCGACGCTGAGAAACCGAGCGGCACCGAAACCGGAAAGCGCCTCAAGGAGCGCATGAGCCGCGGTTTCACCTTCCTCAAGATGGACCTGGGCTTGATGCAGATCGCCCATGTCCCGGGCGCCGTGGTCGCGCCCGCCGGTGTGCTCGAAGGGTTTCACGCCAATCCACGCGGCCGTGGCGGCGCGCTCGAGGAGCGTAAGGCTCGCAATCTGGCTTACGATGCGCAGAACGTGCAGCACCCGTTCACGGGCCTGCATTTCACCGAAAAGGGGATCGACCTGCTCGAGCAGTATATCCACGAGGTTCGCGAGGTCATCGGATATGAGATCCCGCTCGCCATCGACCATGTCGGCCACATCTCGCTGCAGGACGGCATACGCCTGTCGCGCCGCATCGAGAAATACGTTCCGGCCTGGCTGGAGGACGTGATCCCGTGGCAGTACACCGAACAGTACCGACAGCTGCAGGGCGCCACCACGGTGCCGATCTGCACCGGCGAGGACATCTACCTCAAGGAAGCTTTCGAGCCTTTGCTCAGGAGCGGCGGCCTCTCGGTCATCCACCCGGACCTGCTCACCAGCGGCGGCATCCTCGAGACCAAGAAGATCGGCGATATGGCGCAGGACCACGGCGTCGCCATGGCCATCCACATGGCAGAAAGCCCGATCGCCGCGATGGCCGCCGCGCATGTCGCCACAGCGACCGAGAACTTCATGGCGCTCGAATACCACTCCGCCGATGTCGACTGGTGGGACGATATCGTCACCGGCCTGCCCAAGCCGCTCGTCAAGGACGGCTTCATCACCGTGCCCGACAAGCCGGGGCTGGGCATAGACGATGTGGTCGACGAGGTGATCAGCCAGCATCTGCAGCCCGGTGTCACGGGGATATGGCAATCCACCGAGCATTGGGACAATGAATATAGCTGGGACCGGACATGGAGTTAGCCCAGAGCAATTCCAGGAAAAGTGTGTAACGGTTTTCCGTCCGGAATTGCGTAAAAACAAAGAATTAGAGTGGTTCGGCGATTCTACCGAACGCTGAACCACTCTAGCCCACGCCCTCATTGCCCCTGGTTCACAGGGCCAACGACCTACCATTCGTGTCGACCTCTCCCAGGGGAGAGGCGAAGAAAGAAACGGACGAAACCATGATCTACGAACTGCGTATCTATGACTGCCTGCCGGGCAGGCTGCCGGCTTTGCTAAAGCGCTTTTCCGACCAAACGCTGGCCATCTGGGAGAGGCATGGCATCCGCCAAGCCGGGTTTTTCACCACGGCGATCGGCGAGAACAGCAATCGCCTCACCTATTTCCTCGCCTGGGAATCGCTGGCCGAGCGTGAGGCGAAATGGGCGGCTTTCGTCACCGATCCGGCATGGCACAGGGCCCGGGACGAGTCTGAGCGCGACGGGCAGATCATTGCCAATATCAGCAGCCAGCTGCTCACGCCGACAGCTTTCTCGTCTGTGAAATAGGACTGCGCCATGAAGATCACCGACCTGCGCTGCGCCGTCATCGGCAAGCATCCCATCGTCCGCATCGTCACCGACGAGGGCCTCCATGGCCTTGGCGAGGTCGAGTACACCAAGACCTACCTCAAGCCCTTTGTGCTGCATTTCCGCGAGGCGCTGATCGGCGAGGACCCGACCGACGTCGAACGCGTCATGCTCAAGATCCGCCAGCGCGGTTCGTTCAAGCCCTATGGCGCTGCCGTCTCCGCCATCGAGCATGCGCTGTGGGACATTGCCGGCAAGGCCGCGGGCGTGCCGGCCTATAAACTGCTCGGCGGCAAGGTGCGCGACAAGGTGCGCGTCTACAATGGCTCGATCCGCCAGAAGCGCGCCGGCGACCGGCCGGAGGACTATGCCGCCGACGTCAAATGGATGATGGAGCAGCCGCAGAACTTCTTCATGGTCAAGCAGGGAATCTCGTTCCACTCCAACATGAAGGACACCATCGACGGCTTCCACTACGGCGTGACGCAGAAGAAGGCCGGTTATCACGGTGCCATGGACCAGGGCGTGATCAGCGAGCGTGGCTTCAATCACATGCTCGACTGCGTGATCGCGATGAAGGAAGTGCTGGGCGACAAGGTCAGCCTAGCGCTCGACTGCGGTCCGGGCTGGATGCTGCCCGATGCGAT
Source organism: Mesorhizobium sp. Mes31 (assembly GCF_024519675.1). Taxonomy (NCBI): domain Bacteria; kingdom Pseudomonadati; phylum Pseudomonadota; class Alphaproteobacteria; order Hyphomicrobiales; family Phyllobacteriaceae; genus Mesorhizobium; species Mesorhizobium sp. Mes31. Next base: position 96,334 of record NZ_JALJRL010000024.1, read on the forward strand.
CAGGTTCGCTCGCGCGGTCGAGAAGTACAATTTGATGTGGCTGGAGGACATGCTGACTGGCGATTATGTGCCGTGGGTCAATCCGCAGGCCTATCGGGAGCTGACCACCTCCACCTCGACGCCAATCCATACCGGAGAGCAGATCTACCTGCGGCACAATTTCAAGGAGCTGATCGAGACGCAGGCGGTGCGCGTCATCGGCCCCGACCCTGCCGATATCGGCGGCATCGCCGAGCTCAAATGGGTCGCCGAGCATGCCTACATGCACTCGATCCTGATGGCGCCGCATGGCACCGCGAACGGCCTGCTCGGCCTCGGCGCGCTGATCAATGTCTGCGCCACCTTGCCCGCCAACTACGTCGCCTTCGAATACCCGAGCGCCTCCGACCCCTGGTGGGAGGACCTCGTCATCGGCCTGCCCCCCCAGATCGTGAAGGACAGCATGGTGGACCTGCTGGAAGCCCCGGGGCTGGGCCTCGATATAGACGCCGAAGCAGCCAGGAAATATCTCAGGGAAGAGGATGCGGGCTTTTTCGACTGAACCATTCTTCTTTCGCCACGCTGCACCCAAACTGGCATCCGCGATGACCGCTTCGGGTCATTCGCGACTATGCAAGCGGGGGCCTCAACATCCGCCTCGGACTCATTCGCATCTTGAAGCTGACGGTCTGCACCCGGCCCCAATGGTGCCGGCGGCAAATCTTCTCAAGTCCGACATTCGGTTGAACTTTGATCGCGCCTAGATGTGAACGCTCCGCGATTACCGCGGGATGACGGTCTATGGGGTAAAGACGGAAACTCGCCGCCAATTATGGGGGCGGCTCGCACGATACGGTGATCTGAAGGTCATATACCCCGTCATCGTCGTCATCGTCGTCTTCAGCCGGGTTGAAGACGAGGGAAAGCTGAACTGTGAGGCTGGCCCCTATTCCCTCCAGAACTTTATCCGTGTTGGCCAGCATGTCGAAGGAAGGTATCTGGATGGACGTCCGGTCAGCCGGGCTGAGGTCGTCCAGTTCGACCAACTCGAATTCAGCCGAATCGATGTACCGAACCATGTTGATCTGAGGCAGATCGCGGAACGAATCGTCGTCGAACTCCAATTCGTCGCCGTTTGGGATATGAACGCGAAGCTGACCACCAACGCTGACATTGATCTGGATGTCATCGGAACCAGCCTCGCTTCCCAGGAAGCCGTCCGTCTCGTCGCGGCAGAAAAGGCGCGCCATCGTCCGGGCGCGGGAGCCGGCGTTGTTCGGGTTGCCGTAGAGGTAGCTGACGTTCGACTTCAGCGTGATGGTGAAGCGCTCTGCAGTAAAGCTTGGATCTTGACGTTGCGCCAGAAAATAGCCGTTCAGCGGGCGGTCATAGCCTACCTGCGAGACGACAGCAGGGCCGGCATCCACTTTGTCCAATAGAGCCAAGTCGGTCGATCCGGGCTTGGAAGCAACCACGAGCAGGCCGAATGCATCCATGTCCGAATTGCTTATAGATATGGTCGAGTTGGCGTTCAGGCTGCCATCCGGCTCGGTGTCGAGCGCCGCGCAGAACCAGACCGTGTCCATCTCATCGAAATCGGGCGTGGACGGGTCATTTAGCGAGTGCGGTGCACCGACCTTGGCTTGGGCAACAAACGGCACGTTGCGCTGCAGGGGAATGGCGTCCAGGCGGCTCGTGCCGGCATAGCGATGGACCCGCACCCTGTAGCGTCGTTCGCCGCGCCGACTTGGATGGGCGACGCGGATGAGGAACGGAGCAAGTGGCAACGCGAAGCGCGTCATCTTTTCCTGGCGCGGCCCGCCTTCGTCCTGGATGCTGAATGGTTTCACCGGAACCGAAAGATTGTCGGCGGTAAAGATGTCCATCCTCACGTCGGGGCCGCCCAGCGTAAGGTCGATCGCATAGCCGCCGGGATCCTTGATGCAGATCCAGTGCATCTGGCCTTCAACGAGGAAGCCGTTGAATATCTTGTCGCCGCTTCCGATCGGCATGTTGATCTGTTCGGACGTGGCGATCGACGCGAAGGGTCGGTCAAGGTCGAGATCGATGCGGACCGGAAGATGGTCGCTAACATAGGACGTCGGATTCGTCGCGTCTGTCGCAATGTCATAGGCGATGCACATATGCTGCATCGCCCGCCGTCCGTTCAGTGGGCCACGACCGCGCAACGCGTAGTCGAGCCGCTGGTTGTGCACCGTCATTCCCCGGTCGAACCAATCAGGCAAAGTCAGCATGCCGAGGCGCACGTCGCCCGGCGACTGTTCGTGCATCCACGAGTCGTGCAGCACCTTCGTGAAAGGGGCGCCGGGCGTGTTGAAGCGCTCGGTCCACTCCTGCCGGAAACCAGTGGTCGGATGGCTCATACCGTCGATGTTGAGGTCGCCGCACATCAGGATCTCCGCATCCTCGACGTTGCCCGTCATTGTTTTGATGAGATCGAAGGCCTGGTTGAGCTGCTTGCGGCGTATGTCCTTGTGTGCCTCGACATTGTCGGTCGCGTCGGCCTGTGTGTGGCTGTTCAGCAGATGGAATGCTTTCCCGTCCTGCACGAGCTTGGCGTACAGCACTCCCTTGGAGGCGGCGGAATCGTCCCAAACCGAGTCTTCGTATTCCACGAACGCGACGATGGGGATCTTGTCCTGTCCAACGATGTCCTGCAACTCGGCTGGGACCGGTATGCCGTCGAACGGAATGCGGCTGAAAATCATCAGACCCGAGTCTTCGAACTTGCTGAAAGGGATAAGGATCAGTCCGATGACGCCTGCGACAATCGACAGCGCGGCGCCGCCGGGAATGGTCGCCGCATAGCCGGCAACACCCAAAAGCGTCGCGCACACGGTTGAAACCGAGTCACCTTGCGCCTTCTCGACGCGGAACGGGTATTTGCCCTTGAGATGCGAGATCAACGCATCGCGTCCGTCCTCGTCGAATACTTCCTGGAAGCACAAGACGTCGTAGTCCCATTCGCTGCCGAGAACCCTCTTCGAAATTAGCTTGGCGCGGTCCTCGACGTTCTCGTATGGCGTCAGGGATCCTTGCGCGCCGGCTTCCATGGCCCACGACCGCATCTGGACATTGTAGGTCAGAACTCTGATCGACGCGCTCATCTTGTCCTCAAGGCAGCTGGCAGAGGGCGGTTGGCCGGCGGATGCCGACTTGATCGAGCCTGGCATCGAGGGACACATTCCAGCCCGAGGCGTCGCGAACAACAGAGCAGAGCGCAAGCGTAGGAAGGAAGAATGCAGCCAAGGAATCCGCGCTTGTCACGGCAAGTGCCGCCGGATAGCGCAGGACATCCCCGAGGATCGTCTCCGTGATCCCGCCTGACGGCGAGGCCATGATGGATAGTCCTTCGCGGGTCAGGTCTCCCACAATGATCGTACCGTCGGGCAGCACGGCGACCGCGGCGGGATTTCGGAACGTGCCCTGCGAACTCACATCCCAATAAGCATCGTCGAGCTGAGCAAGCTGCACGATACGCGCCGCCGCTGGATCCGCCACTACCAGCCCACCCGGTCCGTGCTGGATGCAGGCCGGACCTGCGAACCTGCCCGGCCCGACGGAGCCTGCGGCAATTTTCTGGCCGTAAGTCTGCCAACCGGTTCCGTCAAAGGCATCCATGGCGACTATTCGGAAATTGCCGGTATCGGCGACGAAAATCCGTCCCTCGTCGGAGACGGCAACTCCCATCGGGTTTTGAAACTGGCCGACCCCGGCACCCTGCGACCCGAAACTTTCCCAATTCGTGCCGTCTTCGGCGCAGGCGATGATCCGGCTTTGGCTGCGGTCGGCTGTCAACAACCGTCCGTCCGGAATGCGGGCCAAGCCATACGGAAGGCCGAAACCAGCGGGCGCCGGCACGTCAGCCGGGGGATCGGACGGATTCGCCTGGAGGATTGAAACTCCTCGCCTCAGGTCGGAAACAGCAAGTCTAGCCATCTCATAATCCCAGCTGCGGTTGTTCCAGCTGCCAGTCGATGACTCTCCAGCCCTGGTTGCCATTGAATACTGCAACCAGCAAGACACCGGTGTGAAACAGCTCACTGAGACAGGCGAGACTAAATGTGCGGCTGAAGCCGATCTCAGTCAATGATGATTGATGTCGGCTTTAGGCCCTGCGTCCTAAAGCGTGTCGCGATTAATTGGCCTCATATCCGGCAGCCTTGAAGAAGTTTCTG
>NZ_JALJRL010000025.1:0-89171 GCF_024519675.1 Mesorhizobium sp. Mes31
CAAACAAAGAGATAGAGCCCCATCCCGATTCCATCGGGATGGAACAGGCTCTAGAACCGAATGAGGCCGCGCCTCCTCCAGACCCGATGCCGTGGAGCATCCGACCTCACGAGCCCGACACCAGAATTGCTGGCCGTCATGTCGAAATTGAACCGGGATGGGCGCCGTGCGTTTAGCCGGCTGCGTTGTCGGCTGCCGTCCGGATCGCCTGAATGTTTTGCCGGTAGGCTTCGACGCTGCCGCCCTTGAAGATGGCGGCGCCGGCCACCAGCACGTCTGCACCGGCGGCGGTGACCAGCGGCGCGGTTTCGGCCGAAACGCCGCCGTCGATCTCGATGCGGATCGGCCTGCCGCCGATCAGCGCCTTGACCCGCTTCACCTTGTCGACGATCCCCGGAATGAAGGCCTGGCCGCCGAAGCCCGGATTGACGGTCATGATCAGGATCAGGTCGAGCCGGTCGAGCACATATTCGACCGCGCTTTCCGGCGTTGCCGGATTGAGCGACACACCTGCCTTCTTGCCAAGGTTCCTGATCGTCTGCAGCGAGCGGTCGAGATGTGGCCCGGCCTCGGCATGCACCGTCATGCCGTCGCAGCCGGCCTCGGCGAAGGCGGCCAGATAGGGATCGGCCGGCGCGATCATCAAATGGCAGTCGAAGAAGGCCTTGGTGCGGTTGCGGATCGCCTTGATCACCGGCGGACCAAAAGTGATGTTGGGCACGAAATGTCCGTCCATCACATCGAGATGGACCCAGTCGGCGCCGGCCGCCACCACCGCCTCGACCTCGTCGCCAAGCCTGGAAAAGTCCGATGCCAGCACCGACGGTGCGATCAAGGTCTTCTTGCTCATGCTGCGGCCTTTCCGAGCGGTCTTCCCTGTGGCCGCTCCGAATCGACTGCCTAATGCGCTCCAGGTGACTTGTCGAGTGCGCAGCTTGCAGTGACCGCACATACCCGCGTGGCGCCGCAGCGTCCTCGGGGATCCAAAAAATGAACCCGCCGGATTGCTCCGGCGGGTTCGCGATGTCTGACTGGGCCCGATTACGGCTTGAAGTTCTGCAGGGTCGCCGGATCCTGCTCGACTGGCGGCCTGCGCCGCGGCAGAAGCTGCAGGATATTCGGGTTCAGCAGGTTCGGGTTGATCTCCACGCCCGGCTGCCTGCGGATCGGCACGCAGTTCGGATACCGCCCGACCGTGCCCACCGGGCAACGCCGTTTGATGATCGGCTGGCACTGGCCATTGATCATCTGCGAGCCCGGTGCGCATTCCACCTGCGGCTTGCGGCAGGCACCGTCGATCACCTGCGTCCCACGCGGACAGACACACTCGCCGCGCTTGTTGTGGACCTGGCCGCGGATGTCGCACTGCTCCTGCGTCGGCTGCTTGCGCCGGCAGGCGTTGCCTTGCACCTCGGTGCCCCTCGGGCAGACGCAATCGCCGTTGGCGTCGTGGACCTGACCACGGATGGTGCACTGCTCGGGCTTCGGCCGCACCGGGCGGCAGGCGCCGTTGCGCACCTCGGTCCCTTGCGGACAGACGCAATCGCCGTTGGCGTCATGGACCTGGCCACGGATGGTGCACTGGTCAGGCTTCGGCCGGACCGGACGGCAGGCCCCGTTGCGCACCTCGGTCCCTTGCGGACAGACGCAATCGCCGTTGGCGTCGTGGACCTGGCCACGGATGGTGCACTGCTCGGGCTTCGGCCGCACCGGGCGGCAGGCCCCATTGCGCACCTCGGTCCCTTGCGGGCAGACACAATCGCCATAGGCATCATGGACCTGACCGCGGATGGTGCACTGCTCGGGCTTGTCGGTCCTGACGCACTTCCCGTTCTCCAGTCCCGTGCCGCGCGGGCAGACGCAGCGTCCGTCCTCGGTGCGGATCTGGCCTTCGAGCAGCACGCAGCGCTTCGGCGGCGGCGGCGTTGGCAGAACGTTGGTGCCGCCGCCAGTGCACTGGCCATTGCGGAAGGTGGTGCCTTCCGGGCAGACGCAGCGGCCGGCGTCGTTCATGACGAAGCCCGCCGAACATTCCTTCCTGGCCTCATGCGTGATGGTGAAGGGATGGCAGGCATAGGCCTTGCCGCGATCACCCTGCACGTTGGTCTGGTCGCCGCCCAGCACGTCGCCGCCGCCTTGCACCCGTGTGTCGGGAGACAGGACGCCAACGCAGTTCTGGCCACTGACGCCGCCCTGCAGATTGGCCAGGCGGCCATCGTCGGGGATAACCACCGTCACGTGGTGCGACTGGCTTTCGCCCGCGCCAAGCGACAGGTTGGCTATGCAGGACGCCGGCAAGGTTGCCGGCTCCGGCGAGCAGCCGAAGGGCGGGTCGATCGAGGTGATCGCAACGCCGTCCAGCCTGCCGAGACCCTCCACGCCGATCGCATCACCGATGCGAACCGGACCGGAGAAGGGGCCCGTCCCATCGTTGGTGATGGTGATGTCGAACGAGCAGGGTTGGCCGAGCCGGCATTCGCGGTCGCCGGTCTTTTCGACGCGGATGGTCGAAGGACCGCCGCCCTTGGCGCAGGCCTGGCCGATCGGATAGACGACATCGTCGCCCGGCGCCGGCCCATAGGAGCCGCGCGCGCAGTTCTCGAACTCGCCATTCGCCGAAACCGTCACGTCGAAGTGGCGGCTGGTTCCGGGTGTCATGACGGCACCGGGAATCTGGCACGACAGCGCATTGGCCGGAACCGGTCCGCAAGCCCATTCCGCACCGTCGGGGGTGACGGTCTGGATCTGGGCGGGCGCGCCGCCCGCCACCAATGTGGCGGCGTCGTTAACCCGCACCGGACCGGTAGGGGCAGCGGTGCCAAGGCTGCTGACGGTGATGCGGCAAGAGACGACCGCGGCACCGGCGAGCGAACCGTTGCAGACCTTGGTGATGCGCAGGGTCGGCTTGCCGCCATTGGGATGACGGAAGCGTTCCTTGGCGCAGGCCTTGTTGTTGGTGAGGTCGGTTTCACCGGGGATCGGCTTTACTACCGCGCAGTTCTCCACCGAGTCCGACTGATAGCCAGCCGGCATGACCGCCTTGACGAAGATCGGCGTCGAGGCACCCGCGGGCAGCGAGATGCCTGCGTTGTCGCAGCGGAACTGGCCGGGGCCATTCGGTCCGCATGTCCAGGGCGGGCTCGGCCCGAAGGTCGAGGAGGCCGGTGCGCCGCCGGGATAGCTGTCGATGACCGTCAGAGGCCCATTGTAGGTGGCGCTGCCGTTGTTGATGACGTCGATCACGAAGTAGCAGATGCCATCGGCCGTGCAGACCGGGATGCGGGCCCGCTTTTTCAGGATCAGGTCAACCTTCTTTTCAACCGGCGGCTGGCAGTCGCGGTCCCGGTCGCCACGCCGGCAGATCGGGATCGAGGCGCAGCCGCGGTCGTTCGACTGGCTGCCGAACAGTGGCTTGCCACTGGCCGCATAGTTGTAGGCGGCGCAGTTGCGCAAAGCACCGCCTTGCCAGCCCCCAGCCGGCTTGAAGCCGAGCTCAAGGTCGACAAAGGCGCCCGGATTGAGCGTGGTCACCGGGTAGGTGCACGTCATCGGGGTGGTGCCGGGCACGCAGACCCAGGGCGGATTGGGCCCTGAACTCAGCGTCGAGCCGGCCGGCAGCGTCACCTCGTTGAGCACGATCTTGCCGTTGTAGGGCGCGGTGCCGACATTGGTGACCCTGATGGTGAAGTCGCAGCCGCCGGCCATCGTGCAGCGCGGAACATCGGCGCGTTTCTCGACCTTGAGGTCCGGTTCCTTGTCCTTGGGCGGACATCTCTGGTCGCGCGGGATGACGATGTCGATGGTCTGCGTGCAGCACAGGCCCCAGCCTTCCTTCGGCCCGGCATAGGTTTCGATGCCGGTGACGATGAGATGGATGACGTCGCCGGGCGACGCACCGACGATCTTCCAGTTGAGCACACCGCCGCCCGCCGGCACCAGCTGCGTGTCGGGGATGATGGTGATGCCGGGTGTCGTCGTTGAAACCTGCACCCACTTGCCGCCCATCTCCGGGCCGACCGGCATGTGGTAGATGAAGGCGCCGCCACCGGGCACGCAATCAACCGTGCCGCGTTCCACCTTGAAGCATTCCTTGCCGGGAGGTGGTGGCGGCGGGTTGCACTTGGTGACGTCGATCTTGATCGAGGTCTTTTCACCGGTCTTGAAGTCACCGTCGTCGGGCTTGCCCGGATCCTGCGACGGGATGATGGTCCCGGTGCCCGGTCCGGCGGTCACCTTGATCATACCCTGGTTGTCGACGATGGTCGGCGAGGGAAATGCCGCGTGGTCGATCTTGGCGGTGATCTGGAAGGTGATGACGCGCTCGTTCGGAGCGCCGACGCCGTCGAGATCGGAGGCGGAAATCCGGAAATCCGAAACGTCAGCCGTATCGTTGGGATTCGCCGAGGTGCTGATCGTTGCACCCGGTAGAGGTCCGCCGGACGAATCCGTGCCGTCGCCGGCCACATTGACGTTGACGATCTCAAGGCCGTGCGGGAGCTGGTCCTTGAAGTCGAGCTTGAGCTTGTTAAGCCTGGCCGCGAGGCCTGGGTCGGCAAAGCCCTGCGGATCGCCGCGCAAGCCGAAGCTCAGCGAATAGACGACGTAGTCGCAGTCTCTTTGAGTGCCTTTCTTGGTGAAGAAAGGCACGATCCGGTCGGGCCTCGGATTGACGACGCGCGAATTATCGAGGTCGAGCTTCAGCTCCGGGGTGATCGGGGCGGCGTCTTCCGCGAAGACTTGCACCGGGGTTAGCATGGCGACCGCGATACCGGCCGCCATCAGCCAGTGCGCGCCGCGCCTGGCATATGACAGGGGTTTCATGATCGTCTCCATGACGGTTTCTCGAGTGTTCGTCGCGAGTGGGGACAGGGCAAGAATGTTCATCTTTCCCTCCTCAACGTTCGCAGCTGACGGCTGGGGTTCTGAGCGGCAAAGTCATCTTGCAGCAAGGGTAGTAGCCACCCTTGTCCTTGTCGGACTTCCTGTAGAAGCAGAGCCCGACATCGACTGTGTCGCCAGGATAATGGCCGGTGATGCCGATCGTGTAGGGCTTGCCGGGCGCATGCGACTGCGGGGTGGTCACCCCGACGCCTGGCGTCCTGGACTGGGCCTTGATCGAATCGCCGCCGAAGCCGGCATGGTCATGGAGATAGAGATCGGCCTCGAGGCCGGAAGGCGTGCAGAAATACCTGATATCCTCGACATCGAGACAGGGAGGCCGATTGCCGGGCGGTGGGAAGTCCGGCGGATAGAAGGGGGGCAGGTAGCCGCCCGGGATTTCCTCATAGTAGCCGGCGCGGCCCTCGCAAGGGCGCCAGACGGCGACGTCGCCGACATGGCCCTCGACCTCGGGGTCCTCGAAATAGCCGTCGAAGTCGACGAACCAGGAACCGAAGGGCGGCACGTTGGCCGGCTTGACCAGCTCCCTGGGCGTGATCTGCACGCCATGCACGGCGAGCGGCCCGCCGGCGGCGAGCTGTTCGGCAAGGGCCGGATTGTCGCGCAGCTTGTCGCCGGTGTTGACCAGCGTCTGGGTGCAGACCGAGGTGTCGAGATTGCCCTCCGCATCATAGCCATATTGCAGGTCGAGGCCGCCGGCCGACTGCCGGTTGCCTTGCGGGAAGCCGACGGCATATTCCTGCGGCACTTCCACCCAGACCGATTCCGTCGCCGGATCGTCCGGGTTCTCACGCCAGTAGCGGATGACCTCGCCCTTGCCGGAATCGGCGAACTGGCTGTAGTCGTAGCGGTTCTCGACCGGCCCGCGCTGGGCCAGGTACATGAAGCCGCTGTTGTCGAAGGCGATGTCGGTGACGGCGTAGTCCTTGTCGGCCTTGACCGTCAGTTCCCAGCGCGGGTCGCCGGCAAAGGTGCCGTCGCGGGCAATGCCCACCGACCAGATTTCCGACTTCTCGCCGACCGAATAGTAGACCCGGCCGCCATGATAGGAGACCGCCCAGACGCGGCGTTCGTCCTGCGTGTAGCCCCAGCTGTCGGGGTCTTCGCTGTCGAAGGCAGCGCCGTGGATGTCCATCACCGCGCCGTCGTCGGCGACCGGAGCCAGCCCATGCGCCGGGCGCCCGGCAACGCCATGGTCGAAGCTGTCGATCAGCTCGCCGTTGGCGTCGATGCGGTGCATCAGGCCGGTGTCGAGGTCGGAGGCGAAGAACTGGCGATGGGTGGCGTCGAAGGTGAGATTGCCGATGCCGGGACCGCTGTTGGTGTCGATGTCGGCGAATTTGGAGACCTGGCCGGTGATGCCGTCGATCTTCCAGATGGTGCCCGGCCCGCCACCGTTTTCGGTACCGAACTGGCCGTCCATGAAGGCGGCGCCCGATGTGCCGCGGCGCTGGCGCTCCGGCCTTCCGTCATTGTCGGCGTCGGGCGTCACGATGCGGATGCCGTGCAGCGAGGTGGCGCCGGCATAGAGGTTGGGAATGCCGGACGGGATGCCGTCGCGCACGCCGTCATCATAGGTGACGCCGAACACCTGGCCGATCTGGCCGGCCGTCACCTCGAAGGGCGGCGGCGTGAAGACGAGCTGGCCGGCGGCCGGCCCGCCAAGGTGCGAAACGTCGAAGACGCGCAAGGTGGCGCGCGTGGTGTCGATGAAGGTCTCGTCGACGGGATCGACGCTGGGCGGCAGGCCCTCGTCGAAATTGGGAATGATGGTGCCGGAGAACCCGGTCACCGCCATCGAGCCGGGATAGATGATCTGGGTCTCCTGCGCCTGGGCGGTGCCGCCCAGCCAAAGGCCGGCGGTGAGTGCCAGCGCCAGCAGGCCTCCACCCGCCCGCCCGGCGCGGCTCGGCCCATGGTCAAGAGAAGACACGAACGTGCCGCGGACGCGAGACATGAAGCTACCCCCGTTAGCCACGGGAGAAACGTCCGGTTTTGCCGCGCAAATCAGGGCAGGGCGCGGCGGTCCGGCTCGTTCTTCCCTGATCGAATTGTCTGCTTTCCTCATAGTCACGATACGCCTGCTCTTACGCAGGGTCAACGGAATCAGCGGAAAGCCCAGCGCATCGACCCCGTCCCTGAAACGGTGGTCGCGCCGAGCTCCTGTTGTTCCCGGAGACCGCAGAGCCTCTGGGTTGCTGGTCATGGGGGCTTCCTTTCCGGGCCGCACCATGCGGCACCTGGATGTCAGTCGCTGGCGGAGGTGGAAAGGTTCACCGATCAGGCTCCGGCACGGTGTTCCGGGCAACGGTCGAGCGGACCGCGCCGAGCGGGCGCGATTGCGGTGGTGAAGCCTGCCGTGATGAAAGCTGCCCGCCGGGTCAGCTCATGTGGCTGATCGGGCAGCGCTCCCGCACGCAGGCGGCTTCGTCGCAGACCCGGCAGACGACATTCTGGTCGTCGCCCATGTCGACCAGCGCCGGCAGAAGTTTTTCGACCAGCTGGCCCAGGCTGCGCGTTTCTTCGGAATCGAGTGCGCCAACGGCGCGCTCGATAACACCGCGCCGTGCCGCCAGGTTGCGCCGGAAGACATCATCGCCCTTGTCGGTGAGGCGCAGCGCCTTCGACCTGCGGTCGCCCTCGACCCCTTCGCCACGCAGCACCAGCCCTTGTTCGACCAGATGATCGACCAGCCTGACGGTGGCGGAATGCGTCAAGGCGATGAAGCGCCGGAGAGTCTCGATCGACAGGCCGGGATTCGAGCCGATCTGGATTACCGCGGCGACGGCGCTCGGGCCGAGACCGGTCTCCGTGCCGAACGCCTTCTCCATCTTGTCGACGAGAGCGAGGCTCATGGCGCCAAGGATGTTTTCCAGGCGCAGCTTTTCCAGATCCCTGGTCATCACCACATTCCGCCGGCGACAATCCTATGCATGATGCATAGTTAGGCCGTTTCCCGCCAGCCAGCAAGGATGGTGGAAGCCTTGCGCAGAATGCTTGCGCGCAGCACTGCCTGTTCTTATATACGCGCCAAGCCGTTCGACGCCGGAATGCCGGTAGCCGGAACGGAATTTCTTGTGAACAGGGGCTTTCATCGGAACGCCTGTACGGGTCCTGAGAGCCTGCTTAGCGGAGAGACTAGAAAAATGGCAAAAGTAATCGGTATCGATCTAGGCACCACCAACTCCTGTATCGCCATCATGGATGGCAAGGAACCGAAGGTGATCGAGAATGCGGAAGGCGCGCGCACGACGCCTTCCATCGTCGCCATCAGTGGCGACGGCGAACGTCTGGTCGGCCAGCCGGCCAAGCGCCAGGCGGTCACCAATCCTGAAAACACCATCTTCGCGGTCAAGCGCCTGATCGGCCGCCGCTATGACGATCCGGTGACGGAGAAGGACAAGAAGCTTGTCCCCTACAAGATCGTCAAGGGCGACAATGGCGATGCCTGGGTCGAAGCCGGCGGCAAGAAGCAGTCGCCCAGCCAGATCTCGGCCATGATCCTGCAGAAGATGAAGGAAACGGCGGAAGCCTATCTCGGCGAGAAGGTCGAGAAGGCGGTCATCACCGTTCCGGCCTATTTCAACGACGCCCAGCGCCAGGCGACCAAGGACGCCGGCAAGATCGCCGGCCTCGAAGTGCTGCGCATCATCAACGAGCCGACCGCGGCAGCGCTTGCCTACGGCCTCGACAAGAAGGACGGCAAGACCATCGCCGTCTATGACCTTGGCGGCGGCACGTTCGACATTTCGGTGCTCGAGATCGGCGACGGCGTGTTCGAGGTGAAGTCGACCAATGGCGACACCTTCCTCGGCGGCGAGGATTTCGACATGCGCCTGGTCGAATATCTGGCGGCCGAGTTCAAGAAGGAACAGGGCATCGACCTGAAGAACGACAAGCTTGCCCTGCAGCGCCTCAAGGAGGCGGCTGAAAAGGCCAAGATCGAGCTGTCGTCGACGACGCAGACTGAGATCAACCTGCCCTTCATCACCGCCGACGCGACCGGGCCCAAGCACCTGACGCTGAAGCTGACCCGCGCCAAGTTCGAAAGCCTGGTCGAGGATCTCGTCCAGCGCACCATCGACCCCTGCAAGGCGGCGCTCAAGGATGCCGGCCTGAAGGCCGGCGAGATCGACGAGGTCGTCCTGGTCGGCGGCATGACCCGCATGCCCAAGATCCAGGAGATCGTGAAGCAGTTCTTCGGCAAGGAGCCCCACAAGGGCGTCAACCCGGATGAGGTCGTCGCACTCGGCGCCGCCATTCAGGCCGGCGTGCTGCAGGGCGACGTCAAGGACGTGCTTCTGCTCGACGTGACGCCGCTGTCGCTCGGCATCGAGACGCTGGGCGGCGTGTTCACGCGGCTGATCGAGCGCAACACGACCATCCCGACCAAGAAGAGCCAGGTGTTCTCGACGGCCGAGGATTCGCAGTCGGCCGTGACCATCCGGGTCTTCCAGGGTGAGCGCGAGATGGCCGCCGACAACAAGGCGCTCGGCCAGTTCGACCTGGTCGGCATCCCGCCGGCCCCGCGCGGCGTACCGCAGATCGAGGTCACCTTCGACATCGACGCCAACGGCATCGTCAACGTCTCGGCCAAGGACAAGGGCACCGGCAAGGAGCACCAGATCCGCATCCAGGCATCGGGTGGCCTTTCGGACGCCGATATCGAGAAGATGGTCAAGGACGCCGAAGCCAATGCCGAGAGCGACAAGAAGCGGCGTGCGCTGGTCGAGGCCCGCAACCAGGCCGAAGCGATGCTGCATTCCTCGGAGAAGTCGCTGAAGGAATATGGCGACAAGGTCTCGGAAGCCGACCGCACGGCGATTGCCGACGCGATCGCGGCGCTGAAGACCGCGGCCGAGGGCGATGACGCGGCCGAGATCGAGGCCAAGAGCCAAGTGCTCGCCGAAGCTTCGATGAAGCTCGGCCAGGCCATGTACGAGGCCTCGCAGAAGGAAACGGCGGAAGCCGACGCCAAGGCGGACGCCGCCAAGGACAGTGACGTCGTCGACGCCGATTTCGAGGAAATCGACGAAGACGACGACAAGAAGAAGTCCGCCTGAGCCGTTTTTGACGGCAGGTGAAGCGAAAAGCCCGGCGCAAAGCCGGGCTTTTTTGCAACCCCTTGCAGAAAAAGAGCGGCGCCGGCCGAAAAAATGCGGGCAAACCCGCGTCGACACTGGCATCCCGCTTCCATCGCACCTAAATCGGAACGGCGGCGCCGGCAGAAGACGCAACAATGCTTCAAGACGTTGAGCATCCGGACAGCGGGAAAAAATGAAAGCTGATTTCTACGAGACGCTGGGCGTCCAGAAGGGCGCCGACGAGAAGGAGCTGAAGAGCGCTTTTCGCAAGCTCGCCATGCAGTTCCATCCCGATCGCAATCCCGGCGATCATTCCTGCGAGCACAAGTTCAAGGAAATCAACGAAGCCTACGAGACGCTGAAGGACCCGCAGAAGCGCGCGGCATATGACCGCTTCGGTCACGCGGCCTTCGAACAGGGCGGCATGAATGGCGGGGCGCAGGGCTTTGGCGCCGGTGGCTTCGCCGACATCTTCGAGGACATTTTCGGCGACATGATGGGCGGACGCCAGCGCCGCTCGTCGGGCGGCCGCGAGCGCGGCGCCGACCTGCGCTACAACATGGAAATCTCGCTGGAGGAAGCCTTCGCGGGAAAGACCGCGCAGATTCGCGTGCCGGCCTCGATCTCGTGTTCGGAATGCTCGGGCAGCGGCGCCAAGCCCGGAACCCAGCCGGTGACCTGCTCGATGTGCAACGGCCACGGCAAGGTGCGCGCCACGCAGGGCTTCTTCTCGATCGAGCGCACCTGCCCGCAGTGCCAGGGACGCGGCCAGACCATCAAGGACCCATGCCCGAAATGCGCAGGCCAGGGCCGCGTCACCGAGGAGCGTTCGCTGTCGGTCAACATTCCGGCCGGCATCGAGGACGGCACCCGCATCCGCCTTGCCAATGAGGGCGAGGCCGGCCTGCGCGGCGGCCCTTCGGGCGACCTCTATATTTTCCTGGCGGTCAAGCCGCATGAGTTCTTCCAGCGAGACGGCGCCGATCTCTACTGCAAGGTGCCGATATCGATGACGACGGCTGCCCTCGGCGGTTCCTTCGAGGTGACGACGCTGGACGGCACGCAAACCAAGGTGAAGGTGCCGGAAGGCACCCAGAACGGACGCCAGTTCCGCCTCAAGGGCAAGGGCATGCCGGTGCTGCGCCAGCCCAATGTCGGCGACCTCTACATCCAGACCGCGGTCGAGACGCCGCAAAGTCTTTCCCGCCGCCAGCGCGAACTGCTGGAAGAGTTCGAACAGCTCTCCTCGCAGGACAATTCGCCCCAATCGAGCGGCTTTTTCGCCCGCATGAAGGATTTCTTCGAATCCTTCGGCGAGCGTTGATGCATAGGGCAGGACGCCAAGGCAGGACGCACGAATCCGTATGGCGTGTCGCCCTTTTGGACGCGACGAAACTTATCTTATCCACGACATCGGCACGGCCGCGCCTTGCCTTGCGTCACCCAGGTGCTAAGTAGCTTGCGGGGAGCGCTGAGGAGAGCTTGCATGACACGTGGTCCCGGACTCCGGAAGGCGCTTGCCGAAAAGTTCGACGACGAGCTCAAATTCTTCAAGGGCTGGATCGACAAGCCGAAGACGGTCGGCTCGATCGTGCCGACCAGTTCGATCACCGCCCGCAAGATGGCCTCGATCGTCGATCCGAAATCCGGCCTGCCGGTGCTCGAGGTCGGTCCCGGCACCGGCGTCATCACCCGCGCCATCTTGGCCCAGGGCGTGCGCCCCGAAAGCCTCTACGCTGTCGAATACAACACGGATTTCGTGCGCCACCTGCGGGGGCTCTATCCGGCCGTCAACGTCATCGAGGGCGATGCCTTCAACCTCGACGCCACGCTTGGCGACAAGAGCGGCATGATCTTCGATTCCGTCGTTTCCGGCGTGCCGCTGCTCAACTTTCCGGTCGCCCAGCGCATCGCCTATATCGAGAGCCTGCTCGACCGCATCCCGGCCGGCCGGCCGATCGTGCAGCTGACCTATGGCCCGATGTCGCCAATCCCGCCCGGCCGCGGCGACTATACGGTCGAGCATTTCCATTTCGTCATCCGCAACATCCCGCCGACCCAGCTCTGGATCTACCGGCGCGAAGCGCATTAGTTTCTGGGTGCAGAGCCGTTCGCGGATCGCTGGCGCTGACCGAATACCTTGGCGATTGGCATAAATGCCCATCACTTCGTCATCCACGGGCGGAGCAAGGAGCGTAGCGACGCGGCGCAGACCCCTGGAGCTGCTCCAGGGGTCTCCGCGACGGAGCTTCGCTCCTGCTTCGCCCAGGGATGACGAAGTTGGCGTTGATTTGCTCGAACCTTGGCTGTACCTGTCCGGGAACAAGGGTGGCCAATGGCAGTGATCCCGAAAATCCTCGTCTTCGCCGGCTCGGTGCGCAGCGGCGCCTACAGCGGCAGGACCGCCGACGTGGCGCA
Organism: Mesorhizobium sp. Mes31; assembly: GCF_024519675.1. Lineage (NCBI taxonomy): Bacteria > Pseudomonadati > Pseudomonadota > Alphaproteobacteria > Hyphomicrobiales > Phyllobacteriaceae > Mesorhizobium > Mesorhizobium sp. Mes31. Next base: position 12,402 of record NZ_JALJRL010000025.1, read on the forward strand.
AAAGGAGCTTGCCGTGCAGGGCGCCGAGGTGACCCGCATCTCGCTTGCCGACTATCCCCTGCCGATCCTCGATGAGGACCTCGAAAAGGAAAAGGGCGTTCCTGAAAACGCCATCAAACTTGGCCGGCTGATTGCCGCCCATGACGGCGTGATGATCGCGACGCCGGAATATAACGGCTCCATCCCGCCACTGCTCAAGAACACGATCGACTGGGTGAGCCGGGTGCGCAAGGATGGCGGCCGGCCGGTGAGGCCGCTTGCCGGCAAGGTGGCTGGCCTCTGCTCGTCTTCCAACGGGCACTTTGCCGGCATCCGCTGCATCAACCATCTGCGCGCCGTGCTGGTGCGTTGCCAGATGGAGGTGGTAACGCCGGAATGCTCGGTGCCCGAAGGCGGCAACGCCTTTGACGAGGACGGCAATTTCCGCGACGAAAGACTGTACAAATCGATGGAGCACCTATGCCGCACGCTGATCGAAACCTCGCGCCTGCTGTCCACCCGGATCGAGGCGTGATCGCCGAAACCATGCGGCCCCAATCCATGCATGAAAGACTGATCGTCGGCCTCGACGTGCCGACCGTGAAGGACGCCGAGAAGGCGGTGCGCGAGCTCGACGGCGTCGTCTCCTTCTACAAGATCGGTTACCAGCTGGCCTTTGCCGGCGGGTTGGACTTCGCCAGGGAACTGGCCAGCGGCGGGACAAAAGTCTTCCTCGACATGAAGCTGCTCGACATCGACCACACGGTGGCCAAGGGCGTCGAGAACATCGTCAAGATGGGCATGACCATGCTGACCATCCACGCCTACCCGAAGGCGATGCGGGCGGCGGTGGAAGCAGCGCGAGGCAGCGACCTTTGCCTGCTTGCCGTCAGCGTGCTGACCTCGATGGACGAGCAGGACGTGATCGACGCGGGCTATGAATACGACCCGCATACGCTGGTGCTGCGGCGCTCGGAACAGGCGCTGCACGCCGGCATGGGCGGCATCGTCTGCTCGGCCGAAGAAGCGGAAGCGGTGCGCCGGATCGCCGGACCCGACATGGCGGTGGTGACGCCGGGCATACGGCCCGCGGGCAGCGACCATGGCGACCAGAAGCGCGTGGTGACGCCGGCACAAGCGATCCGGAACGGCTCCAGCCACCTCGTCGTCGGCCGGCCGATCGTTGCTGCCGCCAACAGACGCGAAGCGGCCGAAGCCATTCTCGATGAAATGCGCTCGGCCTGATTTTCCAGGAACAAACTCGGAGAAGAAGCATGCCCAAGGGATACTGGATCGCCCGCGTCGATGTGCGCGACGCCGAAGGCTACAAGGACTATGTCGCCGCCGCGAAACTCGCCTTCGACCGCTTCGACGCGAAATTCCTGGCGCGCGGCGGCGCGCATGAAAAGGCCGAGGGACCTGGCCGCGCCCGCAACGTCATCATCGAGTTTCCGTCGCTCGCGGCGGCACACGACTGCTATCACTCGCCGGAGTATCAGCGCGCCGTCGCCATCCGCCAGAAGGTCGCCGACGGCGAGATCGTGCTGGTCGAGGGAGTCTAGGAGAAGAGCCGGTTGGCGGCGGTTTCCGCCATGGCGTCGGCAAGGCTCAGGCCCCATTGCTGGCGGCAATAGGTCCGGAAATCGAAGCAAGGCAGGCCGGGGCACACCTCGAACTCGATGAGGTGGACGGCGTTGTCGGCCTCGACCCTGAGATCGATGGAGAACACATCGCGCAAGCCGAGCCCACTCATCAGCCGCTCGGCGATCGTACGGATCCTGGTGTCGGCGATTGGCTGGCCGTCGGAGACCGCCACGAGTTCCGGTTCGACATAATGTCCCGCCGCCTTCGCCGCTTCGCCGGTTTCACCATAGAGCGCCAGGCTGTCCGCCATGGTCTGGAAATCGCCGCCGGAATCGACAAAGGCGATGCCAAGCGCTTCGACGCCGACTTCCGGTGTCAGCCCAAGAAAACTCGCGCGCACATTGCGGCCGGCGACATAAGGCTGGACGACGACATCATCGCGATAGGCCGAAAACACCCGGCGGCTGAGCTCCAGTGCGTGGCCGAGATCACTGGTTCGCGAATCCGGCCAGATGCCGATCTTGGCGCCTAGCCGGTTGGGCTTGACGAACCAGCCGGCGGGCGACGCCGGCGGCTCGACCAGCCATTCCCCGTTTCGCGCCAAACCGGCTTGCGGCACCGGCAGGCCGAGCGCGCCAAGCACGGCGCCGGAGCGGAACTTGTCCTGGCAGAGGGCGAACAGCGCATCGTCGGCGCCAATCGTCCTGAAGCCGCCCAGTCTCGCCAAAGCGGGTGCGGCGCCACCACGGAAATAGGCGACGCCGTCGGTCAGCGTCCAGACCATTGTGGTGCCGGGATTCTCGCCGGCGAGCGCCGCTGCGGCATCATCGAGCGCGACGGGTGCGAAAGACAGGCCGCGCGCCAGGCAAGCGGCGGCAAGCGCGTCGAACTCGCGCGCAAGGTCGGTCGACTGCGCCAGGTAGGAGGCGATCTCGGCGGCGCGCTCCGGCACATGGCCTTCCGCGACGAGGCGGTCGAAGCATGCCTTCTCCGGCTCATGGACAAGGATCAGTTTTGGCTTGTGGCTCGACATGAAACGAACTATTCCCGGCGCTACGATCACCCACCATCGCACGGCCGACGCAAACGGCTTTCGCGAAACCGACCCGGGCCGGACGCCTGCGTGACAGCACCGGAAATCGAGGCCAGTCGTCCGGTCTGTTCAGGCGATCAGGACGCGTGGCTCGAAGCGGCCGTTGACGGGGATGTCGAGCAGGAAGGTCATGCCCGCCTGCGGGTCGAGCTGGCGCTGCTTCTCGTCCTTGCCCGACCAGGCGGAAGTGACCGCCAGCCGATCGGCGTTCTTGCCGACGAAGGCCGGGCAGGATGGCTGCGTCACCGGCATGGCGACCGAGCGCAGCAACGTGCCGTCAGGGGCGTAGGCCTTGACCACCTTGCCGCCCCAGACGGCGTTCCACAGCACGCCGTCGCGGTCGACGACCGATCCGTCGACATAGCCCTTGGACGAGCGGTGATCGACGAACACGTTCGGTTCGCCGGCAGGCAGGCCGGTCGCCGGATCACAGGCGACGCGCATCAACAGCCCGGTCGAGGTGTCGGTGTAGTAGGCGAGCGCGCCATCCTGCGAGAAACAGATCGAATTCGAGACGGTGATGTCCGAAAACAGGCGGCGCAGCTCGCCCTTGAAGAACCAGTAGATGGAGCCGGCGCCCTTTTCCTCTTTCTTGCCCATCGTGCCGGTCCACAGGGCACCGCAGGGATGGACGCGGGAATCGTTGGAACGGGTGAGCGGATTGTCGGCCTCGACCGGCGTGTGCAGCGTCAGTCTGCCGGTGGCGACATCGCGGACATGGAGCCCGGTCTCGGTGGCGATCAGCTGGCGCTGCTCGTCGATGATGGCGATGGCGCTCGCCATCTGGCCAAGCTCATGGACCTTGGTCGCGCCGCCGGACAGCTGCTTCTCCAGAAGCTGGCCGTTGACGATGTCGAACCAGAACAGCGCATCGGTGGCGGGATCGTAGCTCGGTCCTTCGCCGAGCTGGCAGACATGGTCGGAAAAAACGGAAACGATCGCTTCGCTCATCATGCTTCTCCGAACACAGCATCCCAGGCTGTCACCGCCGCTCGGGCCCGCGCGGCCACCTCGTCGACGCTCATGCCCGGCTTGAACAGGCTGGAGCCTAGGCCGAAGACCGTCACGCCCACCGCCTTGTAGCCGGCAAAGTCCTTTTCCGAAACGCCGCCGACCGCGCCGACCAATGTCTGTGCCGGCAGCACCGCCCGGATCGCGGAAATGCCTGCCGCGCCGAGCACGCTCGCCGGGAAGAATTTTAGCGCCGAGGCGCCGAGCCGGATCGCCTGGAAGGCCTCGGTCGGCGTGAACACGCCGGGCATGGTGACCATGCCGTGGTGCATCGCGCGCGCCATCACCTCGCCATCGATGTTGGGGCTGACCAGGAGCCGCCCGCCGGCCTTGTGCAAGCCATCGACATCGGCTGCGGTCAGCACCGTGCCGGCGCCGACCAACGCTGTCCCTGGAAGTGTCTCGACAATGCTGGCGATCGAGACAAAAGGCTCGGGCGAATTCAGCGGCACTTCGATCGCCTCGATGCCGGCGTCGAACAGCGCCTGGCCAATCGCGACCGCCTCGGTCGGCTTGAGGCCGCGCAGGATGGCGACCAGTCCGCGCTCGAGCTTGGGAAAGGCTGCGGTCTGGCTCATCGGGCAACTCCGGTTCTGGCGATCATGCCGTTTTCGCGCGCGGCTTCGATGAGGCCGGCGCGCACCGCTTCATCCGCGTCGACGGCGCGGACGGCAAGCCCTGCAAGGTCGAGTGCAGCCGAATAGAGCGAGGCGAGCGCGCCTGAAGCGATCAGCACGACCGGTGCATCGCCAGCGCCATAGCGGCGCTTCGCCGAGGCGATCTCGCCACCGATCAAAAGCCCGGACAGGCAGGCTGCCGCATCCTGCGACTTCAGGTCCTGCAGCAGCCCGGCCGCACGGATGGCAAACAGCTTCGACGTGACGTCGCCGCCCTCGCCGAGCGCGCGTTCGCACCATTGCCGGAAGAATGGGCTGTCCGCAGCGACGGGAGCGGGATGCTCGCCTAGCGAATGCTTGAGGATGGAATGCGCGGCAAGCACAGAGAACAGCTCGCCGGTCGGCCAGGTGCCGAAGCCGGCAACGGCGCCGTCCTCGACCAGCACCCATTTCGAATGGGTGCCGGGCATGCAGACCAGCTGGCGTCCCTTGGCCTGCAGGCCGGCGCCGGCAAGCTGCGTTTCCTCGCCGCGCATGACGTCGGGGGCATCGGCCAGACGCTGGGCGAGGCCTGGCACGATGCGGATGTCGCGGCTCTGGCCGGGCACACGGGCAGCGCCGCCGAGGATGGCACCGATCGGTGAAGGCACGCTGACATAAGGCGCCTCCAGCCAGCCCTGGCGGGAGCCGGCCATGCCGCAGATGATGACGGGCAGCGCATCGGGTGCCCCCATCGCCACCAGGTGTCCTTCGAGAAGGGTCGAAAAGCCTTTCTGCTGCGCGGTGATCAAGCCATCGTCGCCACGGCGTTCGGCAAGGACCTTGCCGTCCTTGTCGACCAGCCAGACCCGCATGCGGGTCGTGCCCCAGTCGACGGCGGCTACCGCCGGCGGGTTGCCGGCAAACCCTGGGCTCACAGAAAACCTCCATCGACGATCAGCATCTGCGCGGTCAGCATGCGCGAGGCGTCCGAGGCCAGGAACAGCACGGTACCGACGATGTCGTCCGGCTGCATCACCTGCTTGATGCACTGCTTGGCGACGTGGGCGGCAAGCGCCTGTTCGGTCACCCAGAGCTCCTTCTGCCGCTCGGTGATCACCCAGCCCGGCGCGATGGCATTGACGCGAATGCCGTCCACGCCGAGCTTGCCGGCCAGCCCCTTGGTCAGGCCGAGGATACCGGCCTTGGCGGCGGTGTAGGCCGGCATGTCGGGGTGGTTGATGAGGTAGGATGTCGAGGTGAAGTTGATGATCGAGCCGCCGCCGGCCCGCTTCATGCCCGGCGCCACCGCTTGCGCGGTGAAGAAGTGCGGCCGCAGATTGATCGCCTGGTTGTTGTCCCAGAATTCGACCGTCACGTCTTCGACGGCGTGGCGCTCGTCCCACGCGGCATTGTTGATCAGCACGGTGACATCGCCATGCGCCTCAGCCGCCCTCGCCGCCGACGCGCGCAGGGCCGCGACGTCGCGCAGGTCGGTCTTGAGATAGAGCGGCCGGCGACCGAACTCTTTTTCGATGCGGTCGGCAAGGGCCGTGCTTGGTCCATCGGCGATGTCGATGAAGGCGACATTGGCGCCCTGGCGCACAAAACCCTCGGTCAGTGCAGCGCCAATTCCAGAGCCGCCGCCGGTGATCAGCACCGAGGCTTCCTTGAGGTCGGCAAAATGCGCCGATGGCATCATGATCTGTTCTCTCCCAGCGCATGACCGAAAATCGGACCGATTTCCGGAAAGGGATCATGCGCAAACATAACCTGCTACTGCGTCCTTTGCGCGTCCTGAAGGACACGCGGTGCTGCAGTCAGACCGGCGCGCATCCTAGCCAGACACGTCGCGCGGGCAAGGGCGAAAAGCCGGATTTGCGGGCTTATGTCAGACAAAACGACAATGCGCCGCACTGGACGTGCGCAGCGCAATCAGCAGGATTGCCGGCGGCGTCGATATCGGCGGTCAGACCGCCTTGGCGCGCAAGGCGCCGCGGAAGGAATCGCGGAGATAGCCGAGCGTTGCGTCGGCATCGACCGGCTTGCCGAACAGATAGCCCTGCCCGCCGGCGCAGCCGAACTGGACGAGGCGGTCGGCCTGCGCTTCCTGCTCGATGCCTTCGGCGACGACATCCATGCCGAGCCCCTCGCACATGGCGAGAATGGCGCGAATGATGTGTTCCGAGGGGCGGTCATCGAGAATGGAGGAGACGAAGGCGCGGTCGATCTTGAGCTTGTCGAAATGGAATTCGCGCAAGCGGCCGAGCGAGGACTGGCCGGTGCCGAAGTCGTCGAGCGAAACGCGGATGCCGACACGGCGCAAATCCTCGACGATCTTTTCGGCCGAGGCGGGGTCGTTCATCAGGCCGGTCTCGGTGATCTCGATTTCCAGCCGGCGCGGATCGAAGCCGGTGCGCTCGAGGATCGCCAGTATGTGCAGGCCGGTGTTCTGGTCGACGAGTTGCGAAGGCGACAGGTTGAAGGACAGGAACAGGTCCTTCGGCCAGCTTCTGGCCGCCTCGGTCGCCTTGCGCAGCACCAGCTGCGACAGCGGGCCGATGATGCCGCGCTCCTCGGCGATGGGAATGAAGACCGTCGGCGGCACTGAGCCGAGGTCGCGATCGGTCCAGCGCGCCAGCGTCTCGAAGCCGACGGTGCGGCGGGTGTTGAGGTCGACGATGGGCTGGAAATGAGGCTCCACCTCACCGGCGGAGACGGCGCGGCGCAGCGCCTGTTCGATGCGGGTGACGCGCTTGGCTGCTTCTTCCATCTCGCGGGTGTAGACGACGACCCTGCCGCGCCCGGAACGCTTGGCGTGATAGAGCGCCGTCTCGGCCTTGTTGACGAGGATTTCGGTGGTCTCGTCGCCGGAATAGAACAACGAGCAGCCGACCGAGGCCGAGAGCCTCGCCGTGCGTTCGCCGACATCGTAGGGCGCCGACAGGATCTCGATCAGCATGCGGGATTTTTCCGCCGCCGCTTCCTCGCTGAACACCATCGGATAGAGAAAGGCGAATTCGTCGGCGCCGATGCGGCAGACCGTGGAATGGCCGTCCATCGAGGCGCGCAGCCGCATGGCGACCTGGATCAGGATATCGTCACCGGCCTTGTGGCCGAACAGGTCGTTGATCGGTTTGAAGCCGTCAAGGTCGAGAATACCGACGGTGAACGGTGCCGGGTCATCGGCACGATCGCTGATCAGGCGATCGACCTTGTCGAAGAAGCGGCGATGGTTGCCAAGCCCGGTCAACGGATCGGTGAATGCCAGATCCGTGCTCTCCCTGTTTGCCTGACCGGTGCCAAACGAAGTTTGCATCGGTGTCCCTGTTTGTGACTTCGGATTTAGGCCCAGACTGTCACCAAACCCTTTAGGAAACGTATCCCCAAATCGACTATTCGCGGGTAAAGTGCATCACCTTCGGGAAGGTCGACGCGGCACGCGTCAAACCTTCGTCTTCAGGCAATTCTTCAGCCGTTAGGCCTGACACGATAGAGTTCGAGCGGGGCGCCCTTGGTGTCCGCGACCGGCTCCAGCCATTCCGGCACGTTGCCGCGCATCAGCCCGGCCAGAAAGCCGTCCGGCGCCGTGGCGGCGAGAAGCTGGCTTTCTGGACTGCCGCGGCAGACAGCGACTAGGCCGACATGGTGGCTTTCGACCACCGACCTGGCATCGGTGTCCCATCCGAGGAAGGCATCGAGCGCAAGCAGGTTTCCCGCGATGTTGCGATGATACGGCCCGGCGAACACGCGATGTCCGGAATAGGCCAGGATGGGCGAGCCAAGATTGGAAATGGCGAGCACGCTGGTGTCCGGCATCTGGCCGAGTGCCGCGAACGAGGCCTTGCCTTGGCAGGACCCATCGACACTGGCGTCCTTGACGGCCACACGGGGTTCGAACACGCTCGATGTCGCCTCGGCGGTGGCCGACCAGATTGCGTTCACCGAGATCAGCCAGGCCGCGGCCATCCTGAGCAGTGCGCCGCGTGTCGGGCTGGTTTCGGCCTGCTGCCGCCATTTGTCGATCCAGGCGGAAAGCGGGATCACCGCGAAGGCGATGGAGAACGTCGAGCCGCGCACTTCCCAAGCGCTGACCAGGAACGCCACAGTCAGCAGCACGCCGACAAGACTGTCCTGCCGCCGCCAGCCGCCTCGGCTGAAGCGAAGCACCATCAGGGCGACCGCCAGCAGCGGCGTGGCAAAACGCGCCACCACGCGGACCGGATCGTAGACGACCAGTTTGTACAGCGACTGCGCCTCGTCGATGTAATCGAGCCACAATCCCGTGAGGCGCGGATCGAGGTTCGCATAGGGGGCTGCCAGGCATTGCGGGAACAGCGCCACCACGACAGCGCCCAGCACCACCGCAAGCAGGCCGAGCGAGATCAGCCGCCGCCGGCGCGTGCGGCTGGCCGCATCGACCGAAACGATGGTCGCAAGGCCAGTTCCAGCAAGCGCCGCGACGACGAACTGCACGGTCGAGAAGGCATCACATTGCGCCTGGCCCCAGGCCGACGGCGGGATGGTGGTGACGAACACCAGCGCCGAAACGCCGGCAAAGCCGAGGCCAAAATCCATTGCGATCCGGCGTTCGCCGCCCGGGTCGACGACAAACAATATCGCCGCGCAGGCGCCGATGGCGGCGACATAGGGCGCGGTTTCCATGCCGACAGCCAGCGTCAGCGCCGCGCACAGGCCCGAAAACAGTGCCGCCCACCGCCGCGCGGGTGCCTCGAGCAGCAAACTCAGGCTGGCCATGGTCAGCGTCAGCTGGACATTGTGATGATCGAGCGCGCCCGGCGAAAAGATGCCGATGAAATACAGCGCCGCGGCGCCGACGACGACAGCCGGCAGCACGGCGCCCGCGCCGGCGAAACTGCGCGCCGCGCGGGCGGTGAAGAACACGGCGGCACAGAACAGCAGCGCCGGCCACAGTATCTGCGCGATGGCCTCGGCCATGGCCATGCTGCCGGTCAGGGCCGAGGCCGAGAGGATGATGGCGGCGAGGGGCGCGTCGACCAGCCGCGACCAGTGCATGACGAAGCCGCCTTCAAGCCCCATCCTGTACTGATGCAGGTCGAACCAGCCCTGTCCGGCCAGCATGTCGCGAACCTCGACCAGACGCAGCAGACTGTCATTGTCGCCGCCGGCATTGGTCAATTCGCGGAATCCGTTGCAGGCGCCGACGGCAACCAACACCAGCGCGGCGATGAGCGCCAGCGCGAGGTCGTTGCGCCAAGACGGGCGTGGCGTGGCCTTCACGGACATTATGGCATCGACAGGAGTCACTGGACGGCCTTTGATTGCTCCCTTTGGCGAAAGGAAACCTAGCGCCAACTCACTGCGCAAACCTTAAGCCGGCCTTGCGAAAGGCAGTCCATGTCGCGAAGCGCTTTGTTTGTCATTCGCGGATATGTTGCGGGAATTGCGGGCCGCGGTCGAACGCCTTCACGCGGCTCTTTGATCGTCGCGAAACACCCAGACCAATGAAAGCACATAGCTCGCCGCGCTTGCGGCGACCGTGGTGATGGCTGACATGACCAGCGGCGACGCGGAAAATATCGATACCGCGACATGGGCGGACAGGCCTGCGAACGTTGCGCAGGCCAGTTGGGTGACCAGGTAGCGTGGCAACGCATGGGCGTGGTCGTGCCGTCCCTCGAACGTCCAGCCGCGCTGTGCCGAATACGCCACCACGAACGCCAGTCCATAGGCGATGACGCTTCCGACAAACGGCGGCAAGCCGGCCGAAACCAGGGCCCAGGACAGGCCGAAGAACAGCAGCGCCGCGCCAATGCCGACCACGGCGAACCGGATAAGCCGAACCGAGGCGAATTTTCGCGCAAGCCCGCTCATTTTTCAGCAGGCGCGACGGATTCGCCAGATCGGTTGGCCTGGCCTGCTTTCAGCCGTTTTACCGGTATCTCCAGAACCCCCAGCAGGAAGGCCGAGAAGAATGCCTGGAATGAAATGACGATCAGGCTGAGGCCGAGCACGACGATACGCGGGATTTCGGAATCGTTCAGCGGACCGAAGCCGAGATGCGCCCAGCGCGCTACGGCATAGGTGAAGAACAGCACGCCGCCGGCGAAGCAGATGCCGGCATTGGTGGCGAGACGATCGGTGCTGATGGTTCTGGTCAGCCAGTCGGAACGTCGGCTTGGCGGCAGAATGCCGGTTATCTCGGCATAGTAGCGCGAAATGGCGCCAAAAGTGATGAGCTGGACGCCGGTGACGACCATGAAACAGGCGGCGACGAAGGTGTTGAGGTCGAGCGACAGATTGTCGATCACGCGCAGCGGCCCGAACACCAGCAGCGCCGCAAACAGCATGCCAAGGCCGCCGAGCACCGTGCCGGGTATGAAGAACATCCAGCGCGGATTGTAGACCAGCAGGAACTTCAGGTGCCGCCAGCCATCGCGCCAGGTCCTGAGATGCGGCGGCCGGCTGCGGCCGTCGGGCTTGAGCTTGGTCGGCACTTCCTCGATGCGCAGGCCAGCCAGCGCGCCACGCACCACCATTTCGCTGGCGAATTCCATGCCGGTCGTCTGCAAATCGAGCTTCCTGATGCTCTCGGTGTTGAAGCCGCGCAGACCGCAGTGGAAATCACCGGTCTTGATGCGGAAGAACAGCCGGCCGACGAAGCTCAGCACCGGATTGCCGAGATAGCGGTGCAGCGGCGGCATGGCACCGGGCTCGATGCCGCCCTGGAAGCGATTGCCCATGACTAGGTCGGCGCCGTCACGCAGGCGCGCAACGAAGGCCTCCAGCGCGCCGAAATCATAGCTGTCGTCGGCATCGCCCATGATGATGAAGCGGCCCTTGGCGGCGGCGATGCCGCCGAGCAAGGCGGCGCCATACCCCTTTTCGGCCACAGGCACGACGCGGGCGCCGATCGCCGCGGCGATGTCCTGCGAACCGTCGGTGCTGCCATTGTCGGCGATCAAGACCTCGCCGGAGATCCCGGCCTTGCCCAGAAAAGCCTTCGCCTTGCCGATGCAGACAGCCAGCGTCTCGGCCTCGTTGAGGCACGGCATGAGGATGGTGAGTTCGAACTCTTTGGCCGAGGCGGCGCGGATGGCGGTGACGGCGTTCATGGTCGTTGTTCCATCGAGAACCGGTGCGGCAGCGGCGGACCGGGTCAATTCGGCGCTTACCCTTGCACGGCAAGGCTTAAGAAAACGATGACGCGCAGCCTCGCCTTGTCTCCAACTGGCCGGTAGCGGCCAGGCTTGCGGTTGCCTGATGCCAATCTTCAAAATGTCGCGATTGGCAGACGCGCGGCGAGGCTGTACAGGCAAGGCAGTCGCCCATCCGATGCGCCGGAGACCTGCCATGAAGCTGAAAATCGCCGTCCAGATGGACCATATCTCCACCGTGTCGATCGCCGGCGACACCTCGTTCGCGCTGTCGCTGGAGGCGCAGCGGCGCGGCCACCAGTTGTTCCACTACACGCCCGACCGGCTGTCGCTGCGCGACGGCAAGGTGTTTGCCCGCATTGAGGAAATGACTGTCCGCGACGAGAAGGGCAGCCACTATTCGCTGGGCGAGCAGGTGCGCACCGATCTGTCGGAAATGGACGTCGTCCTGCTGCGCCAGGATCCGCCCTTCGACATGAACTACATCACCACCACGCACATCCTCGAGCGCATCCATCCCGGGACGTTGGTGGTCAACGACCCGGCCTGGGTGCGCAACAGCCCGGAAAAGATCTTCGTCACCGAGTTTGCCGACCTGATGCCTGAGACGCTGATCACCAAGGACAGCCAGGAAGTCGCCGCCTTCCGCAAGGAGTTCGGCGACATCATCGTCAAGCCGCTCTACGGCAATGGCGGCGCCGGCATCTTCCATCTGCACGAGGCCGACCGCAACCTCGCCTCGCTGCTCGAGATGTTCGGCCAGATGTTCCGCGAACCCTATATCGTGCAGCGCTACCTGAAGGAGGTGCGCAAGGGCGACAAGCGCATCATCCTGATCGACGGCGAGCCGGTCGGTGCCATCAACCGGGTGCCGGCCGAGCATGACTCCCGCTCCAACATGCATGTCGGCGGCCGCGCCGAAAAGACCGAGCTGACGGAGCGCGAGCGCGAGATCTGTGCCCGCATCGGGCCCTCGCTGAAGGAGCGCGGCTTCATCCTCGTCGGCATCGATGTCATCGGCGACTACATGACCGAGATCAACGTGACGTCGCCGACCGGCGTGCGCGAGGTCAAGCGCTTCGGCGGCGCCGACATCGCCAGCCTGTTCTGGGACGCGATCGAGGACAAGCGGAAGTAGACCGTTTTCATTTTGTCTTAACCATGTTCCGCTTTTGCAACCGGTCTCAATCCGGCTGCAACCCACGCGATTATGCGTTCCCGTAATGTTCTTGCTTTGATTGGGAAACTGTGATTGTCTCCCCAAGGGCTATCAAGGCCCTGATCGCACGGGCTGGGGCAAGCCCATATCCAGGGTGGGAAAATGGTGGCGCGGGTTCGCACGGTCGCTTTCCAGGGTATCGAGGCCGTGCCGGTCGACGTGCAGGTGATGATCGCACCCGGCAAGGTCAACATGCATATTGTCGGCCTGGCCGACAAGGCGGTGGCCGAAAGCCGCGAGCGGGTGCAGGCGGCACTGCATGCCTCCGGCCTGTCGATGCCGTCCAAGAAGGTCACCGTCAATCTGGCGCCGGCCGACCTGCCGAAGGAGGGCAGCCACTACGATCTGCCGATCGCGCTTGGCCTGATGGCGGCGCTGGGCGCCATTCCGGGCGACATGCTGGCCGGCTATGTCGTGCTTGGCGAATTGTCGCTCGACGGTACGATTGCCGCCGTCGCCGGCGCCTTGCCGGCGGCGATCGGCGCCAACGCCGAGGGCAAGGGCCTGATCTGCCCGTTCGCCTGCGGGCCGGAAGCGGCCTGGGCGGGTGCCGATTTCGACATTCTGGCGCCGCGCAGCCTGATCGCCATCGCCAATCATTTTCGCGGCACGCAGGTGCTGTCGCGGCCGGAGGCCGGCATCCACGCCTCGGCGCGCGACCTGCCCGACCTTGCCGACATCAAGGGCCAGGAGACCGCCAAGCGGGCGCTGGAAGTGGCGGCGGCCGGCGGCCACAATCTCTTGATGGTCGGGCCGCCCGGCTCTGGAAAATCGATGCTGGCGCAGCGCCTGCCGTCGATCCTGCCGCCGCTGGCGCCGAAGGAATTGCTGGAAGTCTCGATGATCGCATCGGTGGCGGGAGAGCTCGGCGAGGGCAAGCTGACCGACCGGCGGCCGTTCCGCGCCCCGCACCATTCGGCCTCGATGGCGGCGATGGTCGGCGGCGGCTTGCGGGCACGGCCGGGCGAAGTCTCGCTCGCCCATCACGGCGTGCTGTTCCTCGACGAGTTCCCCGAATTCACGCCGCAGACGCTCGATGCGCTGCGCCAGCCGCTGGAGACCGGCGACTGCATGATCGCGCGCGCCAACCATCGCGTCACCTATCCGGCGCGCATCCAGCTGGTGGCGGCGATGAACCCATGCCGATGCGGCATGGCCGGCGAGCCGGGCTATCGCTGCCTGCGAGGCGAGCGCTGCCGCACCGACTACCAGGCGCGTATCTCAGGCCCGTTGCTCGACCGCATCGATCTCAGGATCGAGGTGCCGGCAGTCTCGGCCAGCGACCTGATCCGGCCCGACCGGGCGGAGAAGAGTGCCGATGTGGCGCTGCGCGTGGCACGCGCCCGCACCATCCAGCGCGAGCGTTTCGAACGGTTCGGCGTGACCAGCGCCACCACCAACGCGCATTGCGCGCCGGCTGTCATCGAAGACATCGCCATGCCCGACGCCGCCGGCCTGTCGCTGCTCAGGGACGCCAGCGAGAAACTCGCCTTCTCGGCGCGGGCCTATCACCGCGTGCTGAAAGTGGCGCGGACGCTCGCCGATCTCGACGCCAGCGAAACCGTCGGCCGCATCCATCTCGCCGAAGCGATCTCCTATCGCATGAGCTCGGAGCGGGTGGCGCAGGCGGCTTGATGTTCCCGCCTGTGGGGCGCACTGGCGGTCTCCCCCCGCTCTCACGCTTGAACTCCGGTTCAGGCCCCGTCCCGCGCCTTCAGCTCCAACCTCCGCGCGTGCAGCACCGGTTCGGTGTAGCCGTTGGGCTGGACGCGCCCCTTGAAGACCAGGTCGCAGGCGGCAAGGAAGGCGATCGACTGGTCGAAATCGGTGGCCATCGGCCGATAGAGCGGATCACCCTCGTTCTGGCGGTCGACGATCGCGGCCATGCGCTTCATCGTCGCCATCACCTGGTCGGCGCTGCAGACGCCGTGATGCAGCCAGTTGGCGATGTGCTGCGAGGAGATGCGTAGCGTGGCGCGGTCCTCCATCAGGCCGACATCGTTGATGTCTGGCACTTTCGAGCAGCCGACGCCCTGGTCGATCCAGCGCACGACATAGCCGAGAATGCCTTGCGCGTTGTTGTCGAGCTCCTTCTGGATGTCGGCCTCGCTCCAGTTCGGCCGCACCGCGACCGGCACCGACAGGATGTCGTCGAGCCTGGCCTTGGGCCGGTTCTTCAGCGCTGCCTGCACGGCGTGGACATCGACCCTGTGGTAGTGGGTGGCGTGCAGTGTCGCCGCCGTCGGCGACGGCACCCAGGCGGTGTTGGCGCCGGCCCTGGGATGGGCGATCTTCTGCTCCAGCATCGCCGCCATCAAATCGGGCATCGCCCACATGCCCTTGCCGATCTGGGCGTGGCCGGCCAGCCCGCATTCCAGCCCGGTGTCGACATTCCAGGCCTCGTAGGCGGAAATCCAGGCGGCCTGCTTCATGTCGCCCTTGCGGATCATCGGGCCGGCTTCCATCGAGGTGTGGATCTCGTCGCCGGTGCGGTCGAGGAAGCCGGTGTTGATGAACACCACGCGCTCGCGTGCCGCGCGGATCGCCTCCTTGAGGTTGATGGTGGTGCGCCGCTCCTCGTCCATGATACCCATCTTGATGGTATTCCGGGCCATGCCGAGCAGCGCTTCGACACGATCGAAGATCTCGACGGCGAAGGCGACTTCCTCCGGCCCGTGCATCTTGGGTTTCACGACATACATCGAGCCGGCGCGGGAATTGGCGCGGCGGCCATTGGACCCGACATCGTGCAGCGCGATCAGCGCCGTCATCGCCGCATCCATGATGCCTTCCGGGACCTCGTTGCCGTCGCGGTCTGTTATCGCCGGGTTGGTCATCAGGTGGCCGACATTCCTGACCAGCATCAGCGAGCGGCCGGGCACCGTCAGCGTGCCGCCGGCGGGCGCGGTGTAGGACCGGTCGGGGTTGAGCTTGCGGGTAAAGGTGCGGCCGCCTTTGCTGATCTCCTCGGCCAGGTCGCCCTTCATCAGGCCGAGCCAGTTGCGGTAGACGACGACCTTGTCCTGTGCATCCACCGCCGCGACCGAATCCTCGCAGTCCTGAATGGTGGTCAGCGCCGATTCCAGGATGACGTCGGCGATCCCGGCCGGATCGGTGCGGCCGATCTGGTTGTTGCGGTCGATCGATATCTCGATGTGCAACCCATTTTTCATGAGCAACACGGCGTCGGGGTTAGCGGCGTCGCCGCGATAGCCGACGAATTGTCTGGGGTCGGCCAATGTCGTGGAGCCCGCACCGGCGCTCAGCCGCAAGGCGCCATTGGCCACCGAAAGACCGTTGACGCCGGCCCATTTTCCCAAGGTGAGGGGTGCTGCCTCATCAAGAAGAGTCTTCGTCCAGGCCACGACCTTGGCGCCACGCGCCGGATTGAAGGCCTTGCCCTTTTCGGCGCCATCCGTCTCGGGAATGGCGTCCGTGCCATAGAGCGCGTCATAGAGCGAACCCCAGCGCGCATTGGCGGCGTTGAGGGCGTAGCGGGCATTCATCACCGGCACGACCAGCTGTGGCCCGGCGACCACGGCGATTTCCGGGTCGACATTGTCGGTGGTGACGCTGAAGGCCGGTCCCTCGGGAACAAGATAGCCGATCTCTTTCAGGAATGCCTTATAGGCCTCCATGTCGACGGGCGCGCCGTGCTCGCGATACCAGCCGTCGAGCTTCTCCTGCATGGCGTCGCGCTTTGCCAGCAGCGCCCGGTTTTTCGGCGCGAGGTCATGGACGATGACCGAGAAGCCGTTCCAGAACGCGTCCGCCGCGATGCCGGTGCCGGGCAACGCCTCGTCAGCCACAAAATCATGCAGCTCGCGGGCAATCCGCAATCCGGCGATCTCGATGCGATCGGTCATAAGGGCTTCTCCAGACGAAAGGCTTCGCGCGCCTTTGACATGTCAGGTTTGCAGGGTCAATTCGGCTTAAGGTGAAGGTGGCCATTTTGGGCAGTTGGCGAAGGCGAAAGCAACAGCGTCCTTCTCCCCGTTTACGGGGAGAAGATGGCGGCAGCCAGATGAGGGGCGGCGCGGCGTTTGTTGGATGCGCGGTACAGTGAAATCGCGTTGGCTGGCGCTGCCCCTCATCCGCCCTGCGGGCACCTTCTCCCCGTGAACGGGGAGAAGGAAGAGAGCTAAACCGCAATGCGCGGCCTTCCCGAGGCCACCGCCACGACATGCGCCTCGATGAACATGCGCTGGGCTTCGACGGTCGAGACGCGGAACTCGGTGGTGACGTCGATCTCGGCGCTGTCGGTGCCGGCATCCCTGGCCCGCTGGGCGACGATGGCGCGGACATCGGCCTCTGCCGCCGCGATCGCCGTGGCCTCGTCGAGGAAATCGCGCACGGTTTCACCCGAGGCAAGACGGAACAGCCCTTCCTTGGGCTGGCTGACCCGCGCCTCGGCCGACACCCGCACCTGACCGACGACGGCGCCGAGCGCATTGGCGACATCGGTATCTTCCGGCACCACGCAGTCATTGCCGACCAACGGTGGCAGGCCGGCATAATGCAGCGGCGCCGAGGCGCCAAGGCCGATGACCGGGCGGTCGAGCGCGACGCTGAGGCGGGCGATGCCGGGATGCGCGTCGACGGCGCGCTGCACCAGAGCGTGCGCCACCGTCGCCGCGCCATCGAGCCCGTCCTCGGCAAAGGCGGTTTCGAGGATGTATTCGGCCGACCAGCGCGTCAGCGTCACCAGCACGCGCTCCGAGATTGCTTCGGGCGAGGCGGCGATAGGCTGGCCACGGCCGTCCCGCTTGCGCGCGAACAGTTCGGCGCCGAGCCGAGCGGCGACCGGATCCCAGTTCGCCTGCTTGCCCAGCACATGAGCGGCGTCCGACGGCGTGAAGCCGGCGACATGCACCAGCCCGCGCGACACCAGCCGGTTGAGCGTCGCGTTCTGCGCGTTCGAAGTCAAAAGCCTGTCGATGGCGAGCGGCACGGCACCGATCGTCTCATAGAGCCTGGCCTCGGCGCCGGTCAGCCCGGCGGCGAGCCGGTCCGGCACGCCCGTGCGCACCGCGAAGCGGCCGTCCATGCGGCCCGGATTGGGTGCGCGCAGCTGCCGTTCGAGCTCCGTCGTGACGGCGGCGCCATGCGCCATGCCGGCCAGCGACAGCGGCACCAGGCGGCGCGGCCCAAGCAGGATCTTCGGGTTGAGCGCGCCGTCCTCCAGCGCCACTTCGGAATCGCCACCGAGGCCGTAGGTGCGCATGGCGACGGCCTCGACCATGGTGCGGAAGCCGCCGACCGTGGCGCCTTCCGGATCAAGCCGCGGGCGGCCGTTGTCGAGCACGGCGACGTCGGTGGTGGTGCCGCCGATGTCGGAGACAATGGCATTGTCGAGCCCGGTCATATGGTGGGCGCCGACCAGGCTGGCGGCCGGGCCGGAGAGGATCGTCTCGATCGGCCGCTGGCGGGCGAAGGCGGCCGAAACCAGCGCGCCATCGCCGCGCACCACCATCAGGGGCGCCATGATCCTGCGTGCTTCCAAGAAGCCTTCGGTCGCCGCCACCAGCCGGTCGATCATCGAGATCAGCCTGGCGTTGAGCAACGTCGTCAGCGCCCGGCGCGGACCGCCGAGCTTGGCCGACAGCTCGTGGCTGGCGGTGACCGGCAGGCCCGTCCTTTCGCGGATCAGGTCGCGGGCGGCAATCTCGTGCGCCGGGTTGCGGGTGGCGAAATAGGCGCAGACGGCAAAGCCGGACACCGAGGCGCCGAGTTCCGGCAAGGCGGCCTCCAGTCCGGATAGATCGAGCCTGGCGGCATTGCCGTGCACATCGTGGCCGCCGGGGCAGAACACCACCGGGTCGGTGCCGAGTGCGGCCTTCAGCCCGTCACGGGCGAGGTCGCCCTCGGAAAAACCGATCATCACCAGCGCGACGCGGCCACCCTGGCCCTCGACCAGCGCGTTGGTGGCAAGCGTCGTCGACATCGAGACCAGCTTGATGGCAGCCGGATCGGTGCCGGCCTTCCGCAGCACCGCGTCGACGGCGCCGGCAATGCCAACGGCGAGGTCATGCCGCGTGGTCAGCGCCTTGGCCTTGGCCAGCACCTTGCCCTTGTTCGGCCCCTGCTGCAGGCCTTCCGTCTCGGACCACAGCACGGCATCGGTGTAGGTGCCGCCGGTGTCGATCCCGAGGAACAGCGGCTTTGGCTTGGTCTTGGCGGTCATTCTTTTGGCGGATCCGGACGGGCGAGGCTTTTTGCTCCCCGCCCTTAACCCATACGGGCCGGCCGATAAAGCGGCGAGCGCTGGGCCAACACGCGATGGCCGTGACGAGGACCTGGTCTCCCGTGTTGGGGAAGATCAGCAGCTTTGGCCGCAACGACATAGCGCGCCGCGTTGAACCGGATTCACGTGACGGGCCTCAAGTCCTCCGTTTTCATGCATGCCGTTGCCCCAAAACCGCCGCGCACTCTTGGGTGACCATATCCCGCCGACGCTGGAGGTGTTCTCGGCATGGCGGAAGACAAGTCCGGCGAGGATGCCGCTATTTCGCGGTGACGGTGCCCTTCATCGAGCTGTGGATCGCACAATGGAACGGGTGCGCGCCGGCGGCCGATATCTTGACCTTGGCGCTCTTGCCGGTGGCGAGATGGCCGGTATCGAAGGAGCCGTCGAGCGCGGTGGCGGTGTGCGTCATCGCGTCGGCATTGGTGAAGGTGATGGTGTCGCCGACGGCGACCGAGATTTTGGACGGGTTGAATTTCATGCCCTTGATCTGGACCGCATGATTGGCGGCGTAGGCGGGCATGGCAAAGGCAAGCAGGGCAAGAACAAGCATGGTGCGCATGGTGATTTCCTCCTGAGCGCGAACCCTCATCCTACACTAACGCTGGCGAACGGCCTTTCATGCCACGAAGCCGATCTTTTTGTGCGTGCCGTCGCAAAACGGCTTGTTGGCCGAATGGCCGCAACGGCAGAGGAAGGTGCGTTGCGTGCGGTCGATCGTGTGACCGGTGCCGGTGACGATCTCGACATTGCCCTCGAGCTTGAGCGGGCCGTTGGTGGTCGGCGTCACCATCAGCGGGCCATTCCTCGCCTCCAGCGCCGGCGTGTCCTTGAGCGGCGGCTCGCCAGTGGCGGCAAAACCCGATTTGGTGTGGCTGCCGTCGCAGAACGGCTTGTTTTCCGAAGCACCGCAGCGGCAGAGCGTGGCGCGATAAAAGGTCTCGCCGTCGAGCACGATCTCGGCATGGACGGCCAGCGGGCCGTTTTCCCGCAGCCGCACGGTGTTGACCACCGGCGGCTGTTCCTGCGGCCTGCCGTCCTTTCTGACGTAGGTGATGGCGCCGGAAGGACAGCTTTCGGCGATCGCCACCACCTTCTCGACACTGGCTGCGTCGGGGTGGATCCACTGCCCCGGCGCGTTGGGTACGAAGACATGCGGATCGCCAAGCACGCAATTGCGTGAATGGATGCAGCGTTTGCCGGAAAATCCGACGTCGATCTTGTCGCTTTCGACCATGCCTGCCATTGCCGCGCTCCTGTTGGCCCCGCCAGGGCTTCCTGTCACGCCGGACCGGCTCCCGCAAGCTAGTCCGATTCACGGGGTCAATTCAATTTCCTCAGTCTCGCCGCCGTTGCAAGTGTAGCAGCAGTCGTCGCATTTTTCCTTGTTGCCGGGACCCACGCCCCAATAGGTCTCTTCGTCGCCATCGACCCAGGCGCCGTAGCAGATCGACTCGCCCTCGTTGCAGGAAACCGGTATCTGCTTGGTCTCGCCGTCGTCGAGATAGAAATCCTTGCCATCACCCGGCCAGACATAGTCACGGTCCTGGCTGTAGAGCTCGACGCGCATGGCATTGGGGTGGCTGTTCTTGATGGCGAAGGTGATATCGGCGGCATGCGCCGCCGGCGCAAACAGCGCGGCAAGAGAGAGCGCGACCACCGTGCGGCGCGCATAAGCGTAAAACATGACAGCCCCCTGAATAAGCGGCCCATCCGGCCGCGCGGCGACCATCGCATGCTGCATCGAATCGCGGAAGTGGGCCATGCGGGCTGACCCCCGACTTAATTTGGGTCCGACGCCTCACGGCACCAGGTCGATCGTCTCGGTGGTATGTTCCACGCAGATGAAGCAGCAGGTGTCGCAGGGCTGGTCATTGTCCGGCCCGACGCCGGCGGAGATGCTGTCGTCGCCGTCGACCCAGGCGCCATAGCAGATGTGCTCGCCCTGATTGCAGGACAGCGGCACCGATTTCTGCGAGCCCGGATCGATCAGGAACACCTGGTCGTTGCCCGGCCAGACCGTTTCGCGGTCATGGCTGAACAGCTCCACCGCGACCGCTTCCTTGCGCAGGTTCTTGACGAAGAAGGCCATGTCGGCGGCTTCGGCCGACGTGGTGAAGACCAGTGCCGCGAGCACGGCCATGCGAAAGAGTGTCACGATCGGACCTCCCGAATCATCCCGGCAGAATCGCATGCCTGCCGCGAACTAGGAAGACGTGGAGCCCTCCGCCGTGATTTCCCGTCCCAGCCGCACCGTTTCACGCACCAGAAGGTCGAGATCCTCTCGCCGGGTGCGATGGTTGTTGATCGCGACGCGCAGGCAGTGTTCGCCATGCACGGTGGTGTCCGACAGTGCGGCAATACCCTGTTCCTGCAGCCGCAGCATGATCTCGGTGTTGAGCGCCTTCATCGCCTCGCCGGCGAGGCCGGGCTGATAGCGGAAGCAGACGATGTTGATGGTGGGCGGCGCGACCAGTTGCAGCAGCGGCTCGGCCTCGATCAGCCCGGCGAGATAGGCCGCTTGCGCGATGTTCTGGTCTATCAGGCGGCCGAACTTGTCGACGCCATGCTCCTTCAGCGCCATCCACACCTTGAGCGCGCGAAAACCGCGCGTCGTCTGCAAACCGTAGTCGTGTAGCCATTCGCCGGAGGCGAGGCCACGCGGCATCGATTCCAGATATTCCGGCGTCACCGCGAAGGTCTTGCGATGCGCGACGGCATCCCTGACCAGGGCGCAGCCGACCTCGAACGGCGCATGCAGCCATTTGTGCGGGTCGAGCGCGACCGAATCGGCCCATTCGATGCCGGCAACGCGATGGGCATTCCGTGGCGCGATGGCGATCAGCGCGCCGATGCAGCCGTCGACATGGAACCAGAGGTCTTCCTCGTGTGCCAGTTTGGCAAGCGTCCGCAGGTCGTCGATCGCCCCGGTGTTCACCGTGCCGGCATTGCCGATGACACAGGCCGGCTTGAACCCGGCCGCGCGGTCCTCGGCAATCGCTGCCCGCAAGGCGGCTATGTCGATGCGCAGGCTGGCGTCGGTCGCAATGCGGCGCAGCGCCCTGTTGCCGAGGCCGAGCGCTTCCATTGCCTTGCGATGGCAGGAATGGATCTGGTCCGAGCCATAGAAGCGCAACGGCTTTTCGATGGCGGAGACGCCGTGTTCGCGCACGTCGATACCGGCCTTGGTGTTGCGGGCTACCGTCAGCCCGATGATGTTGGCCATCGAGCCGCCGCTGACCAGCGTGCCGCCGGCCGAAGCGGGAAAGCCCAGCATCTGCTTGCACCAGTTGACCACCTGGCCGTCCATCAGCCCGGCGGCGTGGTTGCCACCGCCGAGATTGGAGCCCTGGACCGCCGCCAGGAAATCGCCAAGCGCGCCGGTGAAGTTGCTCGACCCCATGTACCAGGCCCAGAAGCGCGGATGGATATTGCCCATCGGATAGGACATCACGGTCCGGGAGACCTCGCCATAGACGGTGGCAAGGGACGCCGGCGATCGCGGCAGCGGCGTCGCGAAGAACTCTCGCACATCCGCCGGCATCTCCCGCCAGACCGGGCGGTCGCGAACATCGCTCAGATAAGCGACGGCATCATCGATGACCCGGTGCGACAGGATCTGAACATCGGCCCAGTCGGAGGGGTCAAGCGTTTCCTCGGCCAGCATGCCAGAGGCTTCCTGCACGGCGTCCATGTCCTGTCTCCCGTCAAGCTGCCGGGAACTGGCAGCCCGGCGTCGAGCGTGACAGCGCCGTCTCGTCGGCGTCCATCTCAGCCTCGATGCCGTCGAACAGCGGCGTCGACATGTAGCGCTCGCCGGTGTCGGGCAGCATGCACAGGATCACCGCGCCGGCCGGCGCTTTCTCCGCGACCTGCCGCGCCACGGCGAAGGTGGCGCCGCCGGAGATGCCGGTGAAGATGCCTTCCTGGCGCGCCAGCGCCTTGGCCCATTTGATGCCTTCGGGCCCGGCAATCGGCATCACCTCGTCATAGAGGCTGGTGTCGATGGCTTCCTGCAGCACGTTGGGGATGAAGTCCGGCGTCCAGCCCTGGACAGGATGCGGTTCGAAGGCCGGATGGCTGGCGGCCGGGGCGCCGTCGGCACCGCGCTGCTGGGCCTTGCCGCTGCCGACAAGCTGCGCGTTGGCCGGCTCGGAGAGCACGATGCGGGTCTCCGGCCGCTCGCGGCGCAGCACGCGCGCCACGCCGACGACGGTGCCGCCGGTGCCGTAGCCGGTGACGAAGCAGTCGAGCCGCGACCCGGCGAAATCATTGATGATCTCGCGCGCCGTGGTCGCCTCGTGGATGGCGGCATTGGCCGCCGTCTCGAACTGGCGGGCGAGGAACCAGCCATTGGCCTCAGCCAGCTCCACCGCCTTCTTGTACATGCCGAAGCCTTTTTCGGCGCGCGGCGTCAGCACCACCTTGGCGCCCAGCATGCGCATCAGCTTGCGGCGCTCGACGGAAAAACTGTCGGCCATGGTGACGACCAGCGGATAGCCTTTCTGCGCGCAGACCATGGCCAGCCCGATGCCGGTGTTGCCGCTGGTCGCCTCGACCACGGTCTGGCCCGGCTTGAGCGCGCCGCTGCGCTCGCCCTCCTCGATGATGTTGAGCGCCAGCCGGTCCTTCACCGACGCCCCGGGATTGAAGAACTCGGCCTTCACATAGATCGTCGCATGCGCCGGCCCGAGATTGTTGATGCGGATCGCCGGCGTGTCGCCGACAGTGTCGAGAATGCTGTCGAACAGGCGGCCGCGGCCGGCCGTGGTCCTGATTTTCCGTTGCTGCAACATCTTTGATCTCCTCGATCTTCGTGGTTGTCATCACAGGCCGGTTACAAACCGGCGAGTTGGGCGGCGAGGTTTCGAGACCTTGCCGCGATAGCATTGACTTGCCGGCAATGGCGGCATCCGGCGCGGAAATTCGCCGCCGGATGCGCCTTGTCGCGTTCGGTGATACAGGAGAGGCCGACAGGCCAGCGTGGGAGCAGGCGTGGAAATTTACGTGGAATCCACCCGATCGAGACTGGACGGCGAAACGGCCGGCCTGTCGGTGCGCATGCTCGGTCCGCTGACGATCTCACGCAACGGCGTTCCGGTGGTCTTGCCCGCGTCACGCAAACTGCGCGCGCTCCTTGCCTATCTGGCGCTGGCGCCGCATCCGGTCGGTCGCGGCCGTTTGTGCGAGCTTCTATGGGACGTGCCCAACGACCCGCGTGGCGAGTTGCGCTGGTGCCTCAGCAAATTGCGCGGCGTGCTCGATGAGCCGGGCCGGCGCCGGGTCTCCACGCAAGGCGACACGGTGGCGCTTGATCTGAGCGATTGTCTCGTCGACGCGCTCGAGGTTACCAGCGCCGCCGCGCAAGGGCCCGACACGTTGGAGGTCGAGCGCTTGCGTGTGCTGGCCAGACTGTTCACCGGGGATTTCCTCGACGGGCTGGAGCTCGAGCGCAACCCGCATTTCAACAGCTGGCTGATCGCGCAGCGCCACCGCTTCGGTTCGTGCCACGCGGCGGTGCTGGAACAGCTTGCCGGCAGCCTGCCTCCGGGCGGCGACGAGGCGATCGGCCATCTGCAAAGGTGGGTGGAACTGGCGCCGTTCGACGGGCGTGCGCATGCGACGCTGCTGGCCGGACTGGCCGGGCGCGGCGAGATCGGCGCGGCCGAGCAGCATCTGGCGGCCGCGGCGCGGCTGTTCCAATCGGAAGAGCTCGATTTCGGAGCAGTCAACGCGGCCTGGCGGGCGATCCGCGACAGGCCGCCGGCTGCCTCGCCTCCGACGCCGCGGGCCCTGGTGCCCGTGGGACCACGCCTGGTGGCCACGCCCCTGGATGCTGGCCCGGTGGAGCCAAACCATGCTTCGCTGGCGGTGATGCCGTTTGTCGAGGAAATCAGCGACGGCACCGGCGGCGGGCTCGCCGACGGCCTCACCCACGACATCATCACCCGGCTTGCCAAGCTCAGGGATTTCTTCGTCATCGCGCGCGGATCGGTGTTTGCGCTGGCCGAGAAGAACATCGCCCCCGAGGATGCCGGCCGCAGGCTGAATGTCGACTATGTCGCCACGGGTACGGTGCGCAGCCCGACCGGGGGCACGGTGCGTGGCCCTACCGGCCGGCTCATTGTCAGTGTCGAACTCATCGAGGTGCGCACGGCCAGGATCGTCTGGGCCGAGACGTTCGAGCGCCGGCCCGACGACATCTTCGCCGTACTCGACGATATCTGCGACAGCATCGTCTCATCGATCTCGGCCGAGATCGAAACGGTCGAACGCAACCGCGCGATGCTGAAGGCGCCCAACTCGCTCAACGCCTGGGAAGCTTATCATCGCGGCCTCTGGCACATGTACCGCTTCACCCAGACCGAGAACGAGCAGGCGCGGCATTTCTTCGACATGGCCCTGCGGCTCGACCCGACCTTCGCCCGCGCCTATGCCGGCCTGTCCTTCACCCACTGGCAGAACGCCTTCCAGCGCTGGGGCGACCGCGACCGGGAAAGCGCGCTCGCCTTCGAGAGCGCCGGCCACAGCCTGCTGCTCGACGACCACAATCCGGCCGCGCACTGGGCGATGGGCCGGGCGCTGTGGCTGCGTGGCGAGCAGGACGGCTCGCTGCTCGAACTGGAACGGGCGGTGGATCTCAGCCCCAACTTCGCGCTTGGCCACTATGCGCTGTCCTTCGTGCACTCGCAGTCGGGCGACCCGCAAGCGGCGATCGGCTCATCCGACCATTCGCGCCATCTCAGCCCCTTCGACCCGCTGCTGTTCGGCATGCTGGGGGCGCGGGCCATGGCGCATGTCCGGCTCGGCCAGTTCGAGGAGGCGGCCGAATGGGCGCTGAAGGCGGCGGCGCGGCCAAACGCGCACACCATCATCCTGGCGATCGCCGCGCATTGCCTGGCGCTGGCGGGCCGGCTCGACGAGGCCCGAGGCTTTGCCGCCGCCATCCGCAAGACATTGCCGCACTACTCGAGCGACGATTTCATCGACACTTTCCGCTTCGAGCCCGATGCCGCGGCACGCTTCCGGCAAGGCGCCAGGCGCATTGGGCTGGGCTGACGCCGGGCGCAACTTTCCGCCGGTTAACAAAGTCGGAAGGAGTTGCTTAACCGTTCGCGGCTATGTCACGCGCCGGGGGGCATGACAAAGTGAGTATGATGAGCAACAGCCCCGAGAAGCGCAGCGAATGGCGCGCCATTTTCTATGTGCAAGCCCGCGTTGCCATCCTGTTCGTGCCGGTCGTTGCCAGCCTGCTGATCATAGCGGCACTTGCCGGCAACGAACGCAAATCCGTTCCCAATGCGCTCGATCCGACCGTCACCGGGTCGGTGCGGTAAACGGCGCGACAGCCGGTAGCGAACGCCTGTCCGGAAGCTTCGAACCGCGCCGGCCTAAAGAATCTTGCTCACCAGTTTGTCCAGCCGGGAGTTCTCCCGGTACGCCAGCCGCGCCTTGATGGCACCCGGACGCCAGTGATGACCCCACCGACACCGTCGGTCAGGGAGTGTGTCGAACGCCGATTTGTGAGATGCCGACCATTGCCTTATCAAGAAAAGGGCTGATACCGGCCGCGGCGTTTATCCAGTGCGTAAGACTGCATTCATTTGGCGTCGGTTTCCGCGATTGGTCGTGAGGTTGGATCTTTGAAGCCCGTCGATGAACACCGCATCCATCAGATTTTTGAAGTCGGCGTGTGGCTCAAGGGCGCGCATGCCCTGATCGAATGCATCGGTGGGATACTGCTCTATGTCATCTCCACCGACACCATTGCCGCCTGGGTAAGGGCACTCACCCAAGAGGAATTGATCGAAGATCCGAACGATTTCATAGCGGGCCATCTGTTGCAGATGGCAAGCCATTTTTCGATCGCCAGCAAGGAGTTCTACGCCTTCTACCTGCTCAGCCACGGCCTGATAAAACTGGCCCTGGTTGTCGGCCTGCTGAGAGGCAAGCTCTGGTCGTATCCGGCATCGCTCGCGGCATTGGGCTTGTTCATGGTCTATCAAATCTACCGCTACTCCTACACCCATTCGTTTGGCCTGCTCGTCCTGACCGTCTTCGATGCGGCCGTGATGGTGCTGATCTGGCAGGAGTGGAAGATCGTGCGACGGCACAAGCCCGCATGACAGTTAAACTGCGGGCTGCAAGACGCCTGGTCGCAAGGAGCGCCCCGTTACCGGGGAACCCCACGCACCGTTGGACATTGTGTTCCAGGACAGTAACTGGAGGACATGATGACGAGAGCGCTCGACGTGAATGACAACACCGCGCAAAATCCCAAGCGCCCGCCGCAAACGCAGACCGGCGACACGCTCAAGAAGAAGACGGTCCGAGGCAAAGCCCTGCAGGTGAACGACAACAGCGTGGAGAACCAGGAAGCCGCCCCGCCGCCCGTACGGCGAGACTGATCGAGGGGCTGGCTATCCGGAGCCCTGTCTTCACGCCATCTCGGACGGAAACCGTTTCCTGGTATTGCTTCAGGAGGCCGTGGCTTCCGGCAGCATTCGCTTGAGCACGTCGTCCCTGCGGATGAAATGATGCCAGAGGGCAGCCGCCGCGTGCACTCCGGCAAGGATGAGGATCAGATTGGCGCAGAGGCTGTGCAGCTCCTTGATGAATCGGGCCGTATCGCGGTCGGGAGTAACCGGAGCCGGGATGGTGAAAAGGCCAAAGAAGCTCAAGGCGTCGCCCCTGTACCACGTCAGCAGGATGCCAAGAACGGGAATGGCCACGAGCAGCCCATAAAGCAGCAGATGCGCGATCTTTGCCGCCCATCGTTCAAGCTCTGACATTTCCGTCGGCAGTCCAGGCGTTCCCAGCACCAGCCGCAGGCCGACGCGGATAACGACCAGCGCGAACAGCAGCAGCCCAAACGAAATATGAAGCCACCAGACGAGCGCACGACCGGGGTCGCCGCGCGGGAAAAGCTCCTCCATATAGGTCAAGCCATAAAGACCGATGACCAGCAGAAACACCGCCCAGTGAATGGCCTTCTGCGCGCTTGTGTAGGTGGGGTTCATGCGAGCCTTCCAGTTTTGAACATTTCCAAACTAGCCGCGATCATGTCAAAGCTTTGTCGTGGCGACGGCCCCTTTTGGCCGCACTCAATGACACAGGTACGATTCCGCTGAAGAAAGCGTCCCAGGATCGGGCTCGGTGATCGTGATTTGCCGGACACTGGAACAGGAAACCTGTCAGTTCGCTGACAATCGGCCACCGACACCGATGCGTCAGACAGGAAAAGCCCGGACGAACCGGGCTTTCTTCGGAGCTCCGTGCGCGATCAGGCTGGCGCTGCTCAATAGAAGCGTGGGATCGGGCCGTTCTGCGGCGTGGTGCGGTCGCCGAGGTCGAGAAAGACTTCGTCGACATAGCACCATCCCCAGCCTTCCGGCGGATCATAACCTTCGATGATCGGGTGGCGGGTGGCGTGGAAATGCTTGGTGGCGTGACGGTTGGGCGAGTCGTCGCAGCAGCCGACATGGCCGCAGGTTCGACAGAGCCGCAGATGCACCCATTCCGAACCGCTCTTCAGGCATTCCTCGCAGCCGAGCGCGCTCGGCGTCACGTCCTTGATCCCGGCTGCATGTCTGCATTGATCCGCCATCACACTCTCCCGATCCGTTCAGGCTCAACTATCCCTTTTGCGCAATTCCCAAGGGGAAAGCGCCGTGCGCTTTTCCCGGGAAAACCGTTACACACTTTTCCTGGAATTGCTCTGCGTGGCGTGGCTGCCGTCTTGCGCAAGATATGCATGCAATGCCGCGACCACCTGGGCACCCTCGCCGACAGCCGCCGCGACGCGTTTGACCGAACCGGAGCGGACGTTGCCGATGGCAAACACCCCGCTGCGGCTCGTCTCCATCACGCCATGCGCCGATCCCAGGTCCGATCCGGTGCGCACGAAACCCCTGGCGTCCAGCGCCACATTGCAGTTCGCCAGCCAGTCCGTATTCGGGTCGGCGCCGATGAACAGGAAGAGATGGCGGATCGGGCGCGTCGTTTGCACGCCGCTCGCGCGGTTGCGCCACCGTACGGTGGCAAGATTGCCCTCATTGCCTTCCAGCGCCTCGATCTCGGTCCCGGTCAGGATCTCGATGTTCGGCTGCGCCTTGATGCGCTCCACCAGATAGCGCGACATGCTTGCCTCGAGGCTGCCGCCGCGCGCCAGCAGCGCCACCTTGCGCACGTGGCTGGCCAGATAGACAGCCGCCTGCCCGGCCGAATTGCCGGCGCCGACCAATGCCACTTCCTGGCCGCCGCAAAGCCGTGCTTCGATCGGCGACGCCCAATAGTGAACGGATGTTCCCTCGAACTGCGCCAGGTTGGCGACATCGAGCCGGCGATAGCGCGCACCACTGGCGATCACCACGCTACGCGTCCGCACGCTCTCGCCGTCGCCGACATCGAGCAGATAGCGGGCGCCGTCGGCCTCGGCGCTCAGCAGCTTCGCCTCGTCCGGTATCACCATTTCGACGCCGAACTTCTGCGCCTGGTTGTAGGCGCGCGCCATCAGCGCCATTCCCGAAATACCGGTCGGGAAGCCGAGATAGTTCTCGATGCGCGAGGAGGCGCCCGCCTGCCCGCCAAAGGCCCGGCAATCGAGCACGATCGTCGACAGCCCTTCGGAAGCCGCGTAGACGGCGGCCGCCAGCCCCGCTGGCCCGGCGCCGACGATGGCGACGTCGTACAGCCTTGAAGCATCGATCGGCCGCAGCAGGCCGATGCAACGGGCGAGATCCTTCTCGCCGGGATTGAGCAACAGCCTGCCGTTCGGACACAGAACGATCGGCAGGTGATGAGGATCGACGTCGAAACGCTCGACCAGGGTTTTCGCACAGGGATCGGTATCGGAATCAAGCACGCGGTGCGGTTGACCGCTGCGGGCCAGGAACCCCTGCAGCCGCAACACGTCGCCATTGTCGACGGGGCCGATGATGATCGGCCCGCTGGCGGCGCTTTCGAGCAACCCGACACGGCGCAGGATCAGCGCCCGCATGATGCGCTCGCCGAGATTGGCCTCCTGCACCATCAGGTCGCGCAGTCTGCGCGAGGGGATGACGAACGCCTCCACCGGCTCGGCGGCCCGCGCATTCACCAGCGAGGGGCGGGCCGAAAGCTGGGCCAGTTCGCCGACGAAGCTGCCCGGACCGTGGGTGACGATCGTTTCACGCCGGCCGAGCCCGCCATCCTGGGTGATGTCCACCCTGCCCGACAGGACGACGATCAGGCCGGGCGACACATCGCCGGCGGTGACGATGTGTTGGCCGGCGGCGTAGGCGCTGGCCTCGCCGAACCGGCGCATACGATCAATGTCGGCCTCAGCCAGCGTGGGGAAGGCCTGATCGCGACGGGCACCGAAGATGGCGGTGGCGGATTGAGACATGGTTTCGAACCTAGCGAACCAGTCGCGCGGTTTGAAGTGGTTTGTTCAGCGCCTAGCCTGGAGGGGAGGCCGGCGGCTCATCCGGAAGACCCGGTTCACGCGAGCAATCGCCTGCATCAGCCCAATGGCCCTTCATAGTCCTTCACACACTTTGCCAGAAGATCGCGGCGCGCTTTGGTCTCGATGTTCGGTTGCCAACCCTGAGGATCGGCCGCCGACCCCTCACAACCTCGATCATGCGCGGGCGATGAGCGCGCTACCCGACCAGCCCGTTCAAAGGCCTGACGGCGATGCTGGACGGGAATACACGCTGCGACAGGGCGAGTTCCGAGATACCGAGATGGTCGCGCAAGAGGCCCTTCAGCACCGCCCGAAGATCGGTGGTCGGCATAAGGTCTCGGCCTTGATGTAGTTGGGAGTTTCCAAGTCCCGGCCAGTCCGCCACCACCCGTCCGCCCTTGACGGCGCCACCCATCAGGAAGGCCGTCGTGGCGGTACCGTGGTCGGTCCCCTCATTGCCGTTTATCCGCGCCGTGCGACCGAACTCGGTGATGGCGACGATCACGGTATCGTGCCAGACGGACTTCAGGCCGCTGGCCAAACCGTCCAAAGCGTCATCCAAGGCCGCCAACAGCCTTGCCAGCTTTCCGTGTTCGGCGCCCTCGTTCGCGTGCGTGTCCCAGCCGTCAAAGCTGAGTGCGGCAATTCGCGGGCCAGACTCGGCCGCGAGCAGTTTCGCGGCGCCCTCCGCCGCCTCGCGGAAGGAAGGCCCTGCCGTCTTTGTACGCGGCACGGGAACGTCGCCATGACCTGACAGACTGTCGATTTCGCGGCCTTCGACGAAGGCACGCAAGAGCGCCGGATCGATTTCGCCATAAAGCTCCATAAGACGACTTTGCGTGTCCGGAGAGGCTGACTGGAAATTTGGCGGTGTCCACGTCAATGTGGGCGCGGCACCACGAAAAATCAGCGGAACGGTGGGGCTGATGGCCAGCCCGACCGGCCGAGCGACCTCGATCTGATCGCCAACGGGAAGTTCCAGCACCGCACGATTGAGCCAGCCGGATACCGTATCTCTTGGCCCAGGCATGCCGCTTTCCAGGACATCCTGGCCGTCGAAATGGGAACGATCCCTGTAGGGCGTGGCCGCGGCATGGACGATCAGGGTGTCGCCGGCCACGTAGTGTGCGTGCAATGTCCGCATCGCATCATGCAAGCCGAAAAACCCATCCAGCGACAGGATACGCCCGATGCCGGCCACGCCAATTGCAAGCTCGCCCCGCAACCGCGCGTAATTCGGGTCCCCGATGGGTGGCACAACGGCCAGACCGTCCAAAGCTCCGCGCAGGATCACGACTACCATTCGTGGATCGCGCGGCGCAGCGTAGACCGTGCGTGGCGTTTTCGACCAGGCAACGAAACTGCCGCTCGAGACATATGTTGGCGGCATCCCCGTCATCTCCGCTGGAACTCCGGACTCATGAGCAACAAAGCCAGCGCCTGGGATCTCGTTTGGGCACGGGCAACGTGCTCCCGCGTACTTGCGGAACAATCCTTGCCCAACACCGCATCGGTGAGAGCCAGCGGATCCAGGTCAATACGGGCCCGCGCCGCCAGCTCTTCGGCGAAATCGAGGCGATCGGTCATCGCATTGCCAGCCAGCCAGCTATCGGCGTGATCGGGAAAACCATTGGGGGCGTGTGGATTCCACAATGGCTGACCCAGGGCGCTCAACACGCGCGCGACCTGTGCGACATCGATGCCGAGACCCAGAGCCCTGAGAGCCGACCACAGGAATTCACCCGGGCTCTTGATCTTCACCACCGGCCCCCACGCCTTGTCGTGGAGAAGCAGCGTACGAACACACGCTTTGAGGTCCCCGCCGCTCTCCAGGAAGACTGCCGTGATCTCTTCGGCAATCTCGGGCGCGGGTTGATCGTCGACGAAGTGACGGACGAGCTTCCAAGCGATCCGCCTTGCTGTTGCTTCATGGGCCGCAAGAGTGGACAGAACCGCTTCGCCCTGATCCACGCCGGTTTGCGGATAGTCGACATCCATGACCCGCTGGCCGCCAGGCTCATGTGCGTCCGCGACGAACCAAAAGCATCCATAGTCATCGGCAAGCTCATCGTCCGCGCTTGCGCCCCTGTAGCTCCAGCCGGTCAACACTTTCGACAGCGCGGTGACATCCGCTTGCGAATAGCCGGCCTCGACCCCTACCGTGTGCAATTCGAGAAGCTCGCGCGCGTGGTTTTCATTGCTCCCGCGTCCGGACTGGCGCCCGATCACCGAATTCGGTCCGACCGAAATCGCGCTGTTGAAATAGGAAAGCATTGCCGGGTGCCGGGTTACGGCGACAAGCATGTCTTCGAACCGCCCGAGTACGAAAGGGCGGATGGCTTCCCGTTCGAATGCCGCAGCGGTGCGCCGGACAGTGCCATTGGCGCCGGTCTCGACCACGAAATGGTTCATCCAGAATGTCACCAGCCGCTCGACGAGCCCTGTCCTGACGATCAGGGCGCGGTCTATCCGGGCCTGCACTTCCGCTTCGAACACCCGGCGATCGATCGGCACGAAAAAGGAAAGGCGTCGGATCGCCGCCGCGAGATAGCCACGCGGAAGCCGATCCTGGCGATGTCGCTCGGTGATGATCGCGGCCGCGGACAGGAGATCTCCGCCACTCAGGAGGGCAATGCCAGGTTCATCCAGCTCATCCAGAAGGACGCTGCGCGGATCGTCACCCAATAGAGACAGATCACCCGATCGCGGCCCGAGACCGAAGCGATGAAACCCAATCGATGCGGATGCGAAAACCAATCTTTCCCACCCCCGCTGCGGAAGCAATATTGGATGGAGGCAATATTGAATGTATTTTGCAATATACATTGCAAACCAGTATAAAAAAGTAGCCCGTAGAGGTATGCAATTATGCAATAGAGGTACCTGGGCGGTATGTTGATCCAGGCTGATTGTCCTTTCGGGGCCGGATGGATCGCCGCTCAGGCGGCTGCCGGGCAGACAAGTCGACGACCTGCGCACATGAAGCCGCCGCCATCACTTGCCTTCCGGGCAGTGTCGTCCCTTTCAACGCCGCGCTTTTGTGTGCCGGAAAGGGGCTTTGTTGGTGTCTCGTACTGGCTTGCCACCGCGAATGCGGTGGCAATACCAACAGAGATATCCAACAAAAGCGGCGGCTACCAACACACGGCTTCGGACGCCACCGAGCACAGGCAACAAAAAAGCCCGGGAAACCCGGGCTTTCTGTTCGTCATCTGAACTGCTTCGGACTGTCCGAAACGGGAATTTGGTGCCCAGAAGAGGCATGACAGAGCAGTATCGAACCGCCTGTCTATCCGCTGCAAAGCCTTATGTTCCAAGGTGTCGGGGCGTCTAGCCGTCTCCAGAGGTCCGGGTTATGGTGGACCTCTAAGGTGGCCTATCGGTGGACCTCGGTCAAGCTGCCTCGTGATGAACGATAGCCGCTACAACCCGGTTCACACCTTACTGAACCAACTTGGGTCTACCAAAACCTTCTCAACCATCTCTGTCGAGACCCCGAGCTTTAGTTGTTTCAGGAGATCGCATAGCTGTTCGCCATCAATCAGCTCGATCGCGGGCGCTCCGTCGCGCGTGGCCTCCTTCTTCGCCTCGGCAGTAAAGGTCCCCGTCGTGATCAGCAGTCCCTTGTCGCTACGCCCGACCATCGCGCCACGGAAATCACGGATCGTGCTGGGTCCGACCGAACCGCTGTACCGCTTGCATTGGAACAGGACTTGGAACGAAAGGAGGTTCAGTCTCAGAACTCCGATGCCATCGATGCCGCCGTCCCCTGCGCGGCCTGTTACCTCGACCTTTATGAAGCCAGCCTCGCGCAAAAGCCGCTGAGACAATCGTTCAAAGGCGTCCGGCTGGATCCTCTTCAGACAGTCTAGCAATTGGTCTTTCCAGTTAATTTCGAGCGCGTCAGCTGGGGGTTCCTCGCTGCTCACAGGTGCAGCTTTCCTTGCGTCGGCGTCTAACTTCCTGACCAGCGAAGGAACCTGAGCTACTTCAGCTTGCGTGACCTTCTCTCCGGCGTCGGTTAGAGCCCATACCCCACGCACGCTGTTGTCCACGTACCCTGCCTTCTTGAGGTAAGTCTTCGACCAGTGAAGGTTGTAACTGACTTTAGATTGTCGCCCGTCTGTGTGGGGAACGTTTTGGACCTCAGGAGGGAGCTGCATTACCTCGGTTACTTTTGTAAGCAGCTCATCGTTTGTCGCTGACCCGCCAAGCTCTTTGAGCGCGACGATCGTGGGCCACAACATCTGGCTATAAGCCGGCACCAATACCATTTGATCCTCCCCCTCCAGTCATCGTGTACACGGCGGCACCGGAGGCAAGCAAGCCCCGCAACCTAATCGCCGGGTACTGGCCCCGAAAGCCTACCCCGATACACCTCTTGGGGCGATGCATCGGGGCAGGCTCGCTAGTCAGGGTAGGGGTTTGGTTTGATCAGGGGATAAAAAGTACCCCCAGCTGGATTAGAACCCGTGGGCCTTCCGCGCCGCAGCTATTGCCGCAGCGTGACCATGGAAGACGTGCCATTCACCCTTAGCCGCAGCCTTGCGGAGCGCCGGGTAGTCCGCGTCGTCGACATGCTCAAAGTACGTCTCCAGCGTCAGCCCATGCTGCCGAAGCACATTGCGCTCCAAGTGCTGGCTGAACGCAGCCACCACCACATCTGCCTCAACGGCCTCGATCCCGAAGGCTTCCCCGGTCGGTATCTCTCCGGTCTCCACGAACGCGTCCATGATGAACTGCTGTTGTGGCTCGCTGTGGGTGTCACGGAACCTGTCGAGGCTCTGGTCTGCCATGCGCACAAACTCATCAAACTGGGCCTTGTCCTTCTCGTCATCAGTCTGCTCATCGTCTGCTGCCGTGTCCTCATCCGCCACCACAGGATCGGCTTCCTGGGGCTCTTCATGGGCGGGCGAGGTTATTTGAAAGACTGGCCATACGGCGTCAGAGCAACATTGACAGCCGCCACGTAGTCGGCCTGCCTGATCTCACCACGTGCAAGCATTTCCTTCGCTTGGGTTGGGCCGAGCTGGATGCCGCCGATGGTCACTGGAAGCTGGTCGATGAGAGCTTGCGGGGCCGCATTGAACGCGCTGGCATTCGCGGCTACCGCCTTCGCGGTCTGGGCCTGCCAATCGTTAAGTGCCTGCCCGGTGTTAACGCCAAGCCGCTTTGCCTGCATCTGCTCGTTGGCCCGAAGGCCCGCCTCCGTCTGGGCTGCGATCTGCTCATTGAAGGCCTCTTCCTTGCGGCTCTGCTCGGCCTGCTCATGGTCGCGCCGCACCTGTGCCACGCGGTCTTCGAGGCTCTGCCGGCCCCGCGCTTCCTGCTCGCGGATGTTGGCGTGCTGGCTGTTGATCTGAAGCCCGGAAGCTCTGCTGAAATCGTTCATATTGTCTGTTCCTTTTGGTCGTGGTTGAGCGCACGGCGCGTCATTGCTCCGGTGCGGATAGGTTTGGTGGAGATGATGATGAGCCCGTGAATAGGTGAGATCAGATCACACGTATTCTGAACACAGTTCTCACTGGTGATGGGTCAGCGCCGTGGCGTGAAGCCGAACGTCTGCGGGCCTTCAGGCGGCGCGCTGGGTGCCGCTGGGGTCGAGGGACGGGAAAGACAATCGCTGCCTCCGGCGACCCCTCCGCGCGACGCTGCGGGTCTCATCGACACCTCAGCAAGCCGCCTCGCACAAGCCCCACCCTCAAGCTCGGGGTAGCCGTAGATTTCAAAGCATCGCTCGGCGGCAACGCAGAAATCTTCGGTCCACGAGACGCCAATCCCCGCAAGTCTCCGGTCCAACTCGGTGGTGGTGTCCCAGTCGTCCGCCTTAAGCCACTCGACCAAGGCAAGGGCCGCTTCCCGCGTCGGATAGGTCGCGACCCAGTCCCGCCGCCTTATCCAATCCGGTGTCATGCCCGGTCACCCTTGGCGGTCATCCGGCCCATCCGGTAGAGATACGCTATTGGCGAGCCCTCGGGGTTCTCGATCTCGTCCACCGCGAACGGATCGAGGGTGCCCATCGTAACCAGCCTGTCGATGGTCTGGTGGTATTGCTTGACTTGTTCAGGGTTCATCGCCCGCCACTCATCCTTGCTCGGCTGGACCACGATGCCCTGCGCTATCATTCGTCTCGATTTCCTTCGCTCCTGTGCTGCTTTCAGTGATTTCGTTCTGCGCATCTTGGCGCGCTGTGGGAGGGCCTCGTCGGGGATCACGCGCTGGCCCGGTAGTCGGTCGAGCGTCAGCCTTTCCCGGCCTCCTCGCTCGGCTCTGTCGTCATGGTCGAGTTTGCGCCGCTTGCCCCGCCTGTCGGCTTCCTGGCGCACCCTGGCCTCGGCAATCTTGCCCGCGACCATGGCGTCCCAATCCGCACGGGTGAAGCTCTCGGCTTCCGTCGAGGTCATGACCAAGAACACGACTTCCCGGTCTGTTAATGCCTTTGGGCAGTCGTAGGCCTGCATGATCTGGAAGGCAGTCGGGCGGTAGACGCAAGTGCCGGTTTCACTGGTCATTCCCTGCCAGCCCCGCACGGGGTCATGCTTAATGGTCGAGGTCCCGTCCGAGTGCTGGTCGAGGTATTGCGCCATGAACGCCGTGACGGCCTCATGGGTAACGTAGTGGTCAACGTGGTCGTTAGGGTCCCATCCGGGCACCCTCAGCGTGACCAGCGCTTCCTCATCTGGGCTCATCGTCTCCTTTCCTGCCTTGATGTGGAAAGAGCGCCCAATGAGGAGCGCCCTGTATAAACTGCACCCCGTAGTGATTACACAGGCGGGCTTCAGAACTCGTCATTGTCGACCTCAATGGTCCTTCTGTCGTCCTCGCCTAGATGCTCCCTAAGGAACCCATAGACCTCCGGCAGTCTCCGCCCGAAGTAGCTCGCCAGTGCCATGGCGGCGATCTCGGGGTTCAGTGCCAGCTTGGTCGAGAACTTCTTGGTCAACTCGTCGGCGTACCTGTCAGCAACCTGTTGCATCCACTGCTCCCGCTCATCTTCTCCGTTGTGCCCGTGGTCCTTTCCGTTGGCCGCAAGGCGAGCCCGGAACCACGACGAGAAATCGCCCGCCTGCTCGCCTAAAGTCTTCTTAGCGCGCCGCATGATGGAAACCTGGGCTTCCGAGATGCCCGACGCCTTGGCAACCTCGGCCTTGCTATGCCTGTCGAGCAGCACCAGACGCCACGCGAAGTTCTGCCGGTCGGTGTTGTCCATCGGCAGCTTGGCTTTAGAGTTGGCCTCCCCAGCCACCAGAACGGCCTCTTCCGGGGTCCCTTCGAAGTATCTGACGGGCACCGGAGCGTCCCACTTAGCGGCCCCGTAGGCCTCAATCCGGTGATGTCCATCGATCAGGACGGTCCTGTTCCCGACCACCATGACGGTCACCGGGTCGAGGGCTCCAACTGCCTTGATCGCCTTGATCAGGTCCGACACATGCCGCTCGCTGATCCCGCCTCTCGGTTGGAACAGATCGGGCACCGTTTCGATGTCCTCAATGCGCAACTCAGGGGGACCTGTGACGGCACCCGTGAATTGCTCCATCAATTCCTGGAGGTGATCTCCAGCGTTCATTCTTGCTCCTTCTGTTGTGGTCTCGGGACAAACCTGTCCACCATGAAATGCACGGATAGGCAGACAAGCGTCTGAACATTCCGCGATGCCTGCCAAGCCTACGCGCCTCACCAAGACCGACCACCCCGGAGACACCTTCAAGCACCCCCGGAAGGAGCAACGGAGGTGCCTGTCGGGTCTTCAACAGGATGGTCGATCTGAGAGAGGAGCGTTGGGTAGTGCTTGTGGAGGGGCTATTCGCCTGCCCTGTGCTAGGGGGTTGGCTATTCTCCTTGAAAAGCCCAAATCGCCTGCGTAGTGCCAGTGGAGGCCTTATTCAGGGACCTCTAATGTTCGACCTACATAGCTAGTGGTGCCCCTATTCGGTTGCCTGCCTTGCAAGGATGCGGCTGACAGTCTTCATGTCCATGCCGACCTCAGCGCCAATCCGGTTGAAGCTCGCCCCGTCCTTACGCATTGCTACCATCCGGGAAAGCACAGCCTGCTCTACCTCGTTTGGCACCAGCCGCTTGTCGCCAGCTTCCCCAACCACATCAAAGCCGAATGGCCGCTTGCCACCGTTGTAGAGACCACGGGAAGCCATGCTCCGCTTAACGTCCTTAATTCGTTCCCTGATACGGTCGCGCTCATTCTCTGCCACGGCTGACAGGATGGTGAACACCAGCTTAGAGATGCCGTTGCCGCACACGTCGCCGCCAAGGTCCAGCATATGCAACTCCACCTTGGACCCCTTCAGTTCCTCAAGGGTCACCAGCGCGTCGGTCGCGTTGCGAAACATGCGGTCGAGCTTGGGCGTAATGATGATGTCCCCGGGCTCTATTCCTGCCACCATGCGCTGACCCTCGGGACGCTCGGCCAATGGGATCGACCCAGACACACCGGCCTCGGTGAACGTCTCTGCTATCGTCCAGCCTTTCATCATGGCATAGCCTTGGATTGCCCTCTTCTGGGTCTCAAGGCTTTCGCCAGAGTTGGCCTGTTCGAAGGTGGAGACCCGGACGTAACCGACGACTTTCATCGCATTTCCTATGGCTGTGCAGTAGCAATGCCATAAAGTACCCAATGCCATACGGAAATCAAGGGTTAATCGAGGTCGAGGGCGTCGAGGCTGTTGCCCTGTGCTAGTGGTCCGGTCAATCCCTAGTCCGCCCATCGCCCAGCCCGGCGTCGCTCGCTCAAGGCATCGCAACGGCCATCGTCACGGAAACCGGTCGGGCCTATTGTATTGGAACCGGATGGGGTACGGGGGGTCGGCGCGCGTACCTGTTATCCGATCCCGCCCGGACATTTTTCCGTCGTTTTATAACGACCTTCATCACGACCTTCTATCCCGCAAAATAGGTCAGTCTTGACATATGTAAGACTAACTCTTACATTCAGTCAGCTAACACCGAAGAGAGGCTTTCGAGCAATGTCGCTCATCTCTTCGAGCCTTAGGGAAGACGATCAATGACCAACGTCCCAAACCTCTCCAACACGGAGTATGAAATCATGAACCTTCTGCGAAGTCGTGAGATGTATGGCCTTGAGATGATCAAGGCGTCCCCCAGCCTGAAGCGCGGCACAATCTACGTCACCTTGGACCGTATGACGGACAAAGGGTTCGTCACCTCGCGGGCCGTTCAAAATCCAAATGAGGCGGGCATGCCCAAGAGGCTTTATTCGGTGACCGCGCTGGGTCAGCGTGTTCTCCATGCACGTGAGGCGGCAATGACTGCCTTTGCGTCGGGGGCGTTCGCATGAAGAAAGAAGCACACGGGAAGTTGGCCCTTCTCGTCCTCAGGTATTTTAATAGCGTTGACTTCATCGGCAACTTCTCCGCCCATCCAGTGGCCAAATTGGTGTGGGTGGCCGCCAACATCGCCTTCTGCGTCGGAGCGCATTTAATCTTGCCCAGGTTTTTGCTTGACGCTTGGATCTCGTCGCTCACGTTCGTGGCCGGATTTGGCCTTTTGATAAGTATCATCTACCCACGTGTCCTCCTACTGCAGGTGGATTGGATTTTGCGCCGGAGGGTGTCTAAGTCGAGATCGGGCCTCATCATCCGCCGCGCTCCCGGCGGCTGGCTTGTTACTATGCTGCAGCTTTTGTTCACCAAACGCGCCTTCGACCACATCTTCTCTCAGGTCGTGAACGACGGGCGGGAGGAGTATTGGGAAGCGCTCAGCAGCGGCCACAAGTGGCTGGCGAATTGGCGGCAGGTCCAACTCTACCTGTCACTGGGAATTGCCATCGTCAGTTGGATCGGCGTCTCTGCCCTCAAGAACGCAATCAAGATGTGGAAGGCGGGGTGACCGCCTTCATCCCCCTTAATGACTAAACGCCAGTGCCTTCCTCAGCGCCCTCGTCGCCGCCTCAAGCCTCGCCTCGGGACCCCCGTAAGCCTCGCTCACCGCACCTGACGATTGACCAAGGATCATGTTCTGAACGTTCTCCGAAACGTCCGCCTTGATCAGCTTGTCCTTGATCGTGTGTCGCAGCGAATGCACCGTGACCTTGCGATCAGCGACCATCTTCCGGACATGCTTCATGAGCGTGGCTGAGGCCGCCGTAGCGCCCCCTTCCCGAGCGTAGTCCTTGAAGAGAAGTGGTTGAGCCACATCTGTCGCGGTAACGGCTCCGAGCGCCTCCTGAGCAGCCTTCAGCGCATCCCCAACCAGCGGCACCCGGCGAACACTGCCGGCGTTCTTCAAGCGTCTGTGCGGGTGAACCTTGAGGTCGAGATAGGCAAGGCCATCAACGTGAACATCCTCGACCATAAGCCCGGTGACCTCGGCCAGTCGGCACCCGGTCTGCTCCAGCATCCTCCAGATGCGCTGAAGGTCGACCGAAGCGTGACCCAGAACCCTCGCCCTGGCTGCCTTGAGTTGCGCCTCGGAGAATGGCTTTCGGTCTTCCTTGGCCAGCGTCTGCTTCTTGACCTCAAGCCCGTTGAACGGATTGGTCGCGCCTCTTAGGTCGTCAGTCTCCTTGATGGCGTGGGTGACGATTGCCCGAAGGTCATTCAGATACCGGTGAACAGTCGCGGGAGACATGTCGCCATCGGCCAGCATGTGGTCCCGGACCTCTCTGGCGTCGGTCCGCGTCAGCGATCTGATCTGCGGATCACCCCGGCTCAAGGCCTTCTCCACGTGGGCTTGCACCCGGTCGACACGTTGACGCTTCTTTGTCTCGTCGGGCGTCCCCTCGACCCGGTCTTGCAAGTACAGCTTCACGGCGTCGGCAAGCGTCGGCGCGGGCTTCCGGTCGGGCACAACCAAGGCGCGGTAGAGATCGCCCTGCCCTGTCTCCTCTAGATGGTCTGCCAAAGCATCCGCCGCGTCGGGGCTCATCGGTCCCCATTCGGCAACCTTTCGTGTCGCCCATTGGTATCGCTCCAACTCGGTCTTGGGCTGGGCCTTCTTGGGCTGGCCCTTCATTGCCGCCTTCAACTCGGTCTCGGCCTGCTTGTGGGCGTGGTCGTAATGTCGCACCACCTCAGCGGGCGTCTTGCCAAGGGGGAGAATGATCCACGCCTTTCCAAGCGCCGGTCTCAGGAAGTTGGGCACCTTCCGTCGATAGCGATAGTGCGTCTTGCCGGAGGGTTGATGAACGTAGGGAAGGTTTATGTCCAAGGGTGAGCCTCCAGAGGGACCTTTAAGTGGACCTCTGGGGACGCTCAACGCCTTGATTTCCTTGGGTTTCACGCGTTTGCGTGGGATAGATGGTGCCCAGAAGAGGACTCGAACCTCCACTCCTTGCGGAACACGGACCTGAACCGTGCGCGTCTACCAATTCCGCCATCTGGGCTGGTGCGGGCTCATGTAAGCGGGCAAGCGATGTGTGTCAACGCGCTTTTTTCAAAGCGGTTTGCCGCTTGCCGGCTCAGCCCTCCAGCACTTCCTTGGAAGCCACGGTCGAATCGGCGTTGAGCGTGTAGATGATCGGCACGCCGGTGCCGAGTTCCAGCTTGACGATCTCCTCGCCCGACTTGCCGTCGAGCGCCATGATCAGCGCACGCAGCGAGTTGCCGTGGGCGGCGACCAGCACCGTGCCGCCGCGCAGCACGTGCGGCTGCAAATCGTGCAGGTAATAGGGCCAGACGCGGGCGCCAGTGTCCTTCAGGCTTTCGCCGCCGGGTGGCGACACGTCATAGGAGCGGCGCCAGACATGCACCTGCTCCTCGCCCCACTTCTTGCGGGCATCGTCCTTGTTGAGGCCGGAGAGGTCGCCATAGTCGCGCTCGTTGAGCGCCTGGTCGCGGATGGTCTTCAGGTCGCTCTGGCCGACCGCGTCGAGAATGTGCTGGCAGGTTTTCTGCGCCCGGGTCAGCGCCGAGGTGAAGGCGATGTCGAATTTCAGGCCACGCGCCTTGAGCTTCTGCCCGGCGGCCTTGGCCTCGGCGTGGCCCTGCTCGGTCAGGTCGACGTCGCGCCAGCCGGTGAACAGGTTCTTCAGGTTCCATTCGCTCTGGCCGTGGCGCACGAGCACGAGGGTTCTCGACATGTTTGCTCCCTACAAGAGCAATTCCAGGAAAAGTGTGAAGCGGTTTTCCGTCCGGAATTGCGTTAAAACAAAGAGGCGTGGATGGTCCGCCTCAGCTCAGGCCGAGCACGTCCCGCATCGAATACAGTCCTGGCTTCCTGCCACGCGCCCACAGCGCCGCCTTGACGGCGCCACGGGCGAAGATGGCGCGGTCCTCGGCATGGTGGGACAGCGTGATGCGCTCGCCGGTGCCGGCCAGGATCACGCTGTGATCGCCGACCACCGAGCCGCCGCGCAAGCTGGCAAAGCCGATCGAGCCCACTTTTCGCACGCCGGTGTGGCCGTCACGGACGCGGACATCGTTGCCGGCCAGCGCGATGCCGCGTCCGGCGGCGGCAGCTTCGCCGAGCAGCAGTGCCGTGCCCGACGGCGCGTCGACCTTGTGCTTGTGATGCATTTCGAGGATCTCGATGTCGAAATCGTCGGCGTCGAGCGCGCGCGCCGCCTGTTCGACCAGCACCGCCAACAGATTGACGCCGAGGCTCATATTGCCCGACTTGACGATCGTCGCGTGACGCGCCGCCGCCTCGATCTTCGCATTGTCTTCGGCCGAGCAGCCGGTCGTGCCGATGACATGGACGATGCGCGCCTGTGCGGCGTAGCCGGCGAACTCGACGGTCGAGGCCGGCGTGGTGAAATCGAGCACGCCGTCGGCCCTGGCGAAGACAGGCAGCGGATCGGCGCTGATCGGTACGCCGATGCGGCCGGTGCCGGCCAGTTCGCCGGCATCCTTGCCCAGATGGGGCGAATCCGCGCGCTCGACCGCGCCGATGACCCGCGCGCCGCGAATGGTGTGGATGGCGCGGATCAGCGTCTGGCCCATGCGGCCGGCCGCGCCGACCACCACGAGGCCCATGTCGGTTACTGGCATGTCGGTTACTGGCGTGTCGGTTGCGGGCGTGTCGCTCATGTCGTGCTCCCGGCGATGCTCTGCGTCTCATTATCTTGTGATGGGATTGGCGCCGAAGTCTGGATCGGCGCGGCGTCGTCGACAAGCCCCAGGCCCTTGATGCCCTGCACCCTGTGGAAGCGCGCATAGACGCTGTGCGGGTCGGCCATCAGCGAGGCATGGGTGCCTTCCTCGACCAGCCGGCCCTCTTCCATGACGACGATGTGGTCGGCATTGACCACCGTCGACAGCCGGTGCGCGATGACGATGGTGGTGCGCCCTTCCATGACCGTTG
The DNA here is from genome assembly GCF_024519675.1 of Mesorhizobium sp. Mes31. Lineage (NCBI taxonomy): Bacteria > Pseudomonadati > Pseudomonadota > Alphaproteobacteria > Hyphomicrobiales > Phyllobacteriaceae > Mesorhizobium > Mesorhizobium sp. Mes31. The sequence goes on from NZ_JALJRL010000025.1 coordinate 55,988, forward strand.
TGAGCGCCTGCTGGACACGAGCCTCGGCCTCGTTGTCGAGCGCCGATGTCGCCTCGTCGAGCAGCAGGATCGGCGCCTGCCGCACGATGGCACGCGCAATCGACACGCGCTGGCGCTGGCCGCCCGACAGCGTCACGCCGTTCTCGCCGACCGGCGTGTCATAGCCCTGCGGCTGCTGGCGGATGAAATCGTCGGCCGCGGCCTGCCGCGCGGCCTGTTCGATTTCGGCGTCGGTGGCGCTCAGCCGGCCGTAGCGGATATTGTCGCGGATGCTGCCTTCGAACAGATAGGGCTGCTGCGAGACATAGGCGATCGAGTTGCGCAGCGACTGCTTAGTGACTTTCGAGATGTCCTGGCCGTCGATCTCGATCGTACCCGCCTCGACATCGTGGAAGCGCTGCAGCAGCGCCACCAGCGTCGTCTTGCCGGCACCCGAGGCGCCGACGATGGCGGTCACCTTGCCGGCGGCGGCGACAAAAGTCAGGTCCTGCAGCACCGGCGCCTCCTCGACATAGCGGAAGGACACGTTGTTGAAACGCACTTCGCCGGAGGTGAATTTCGCCTCGGCGGCTCCCGCAACATCACCTTGCTGCGGCTCCAGGTCGAGAAGCTCGTAGATCATGCGCGCATTGACCAGCGCGCGCTCCATGCCGACCTGCATGCGCGCCAGCCGGCGGGCCGGGTCATAGGCGAGCGTCAGCGCCGTGATGAAGGAAAAGACCGCGCCCGGCGGCTGACCAAGAACGGTGGCCCGGTAGCCCGAATAGGCGATGACGCTGGCGAAAGCGACACCGGCCAGCATTTCGGAAATCGGCGTCAGCCGCTCCGAGACGCGGGCGATCTTGTTCGACCGCTGTTCCGCATCGTTGGCAAGCTTGCCGATGCGGCGCGCCAGTTCGTCCTCCATGGTGAAGGCCTTGACGATGGCGATGCCTTGCGTGGCCTCCTGCATGGCGCCGATCAGCCGCGAGTTGATCTGCACCGATTCGCGGGTGATGCGCCGCACCCGGCGCATCAGGTAGGTGACGGTGTAGATCAGCGGCGGCCCGATCAGCAGCGAACTGAGCGACAGCACCGGATCCTGATAGATCATGACGCCGACCAGACCGACCAGCGACACGGCGTCGCGCGCGGTCGACGTCACCGTCATCGACAAGAGGTCGCGAATGCCGTTGACGTTCTCGTTGATCTGCGCCGCCAGCCGCCCGGAACGGGTGTCGTTGAAGAAGCTGACACCGAGCTTCATCAGATGGTTGAAGATGCGCTGCTGGTAGCGCGCCACCAGATTGTTGCCGATCCTGGCCATCGTCACCGCCTGGCCGTAGCCGGCCAGCCCGCGCAGGATGAAAGCCCCCAGCAGGGCGGCACAGATCCATGGGATCAGATCGCCGCGCCGTTCATAGAAGATCTGATTGACGACCGGACTCATGATCCAGGCGGAGAGGGCCGTCGTCGCGGACACGGTCAGCAGGCAGAGGATGGTGAAAATATACGCCCCTCGATAGTCGCGGCCGTTCTCCTCGAGGATGCGGCGGATGACCGCCACGATCTCGCCCGCGCGGGGTTTCGACAGGTTGGGGGGTGGAAGTGTCAAATCGGAGCGCTTCGTAGGTTTCCGCTTCCCGCGGCCGGACAATTTGGCACCCCTCTTAACGCCAAGGAGCCGGCTTGCCTATGCCTTGGGTTGACTAACTTCGTCGCGCCAGCGCCGGCCCGCCGTCTGGACGCCGAACAGCGAGGGGTTGCGGGCATAGGCGGCAAGGCCCAGGAGCGCCGCCAGCGGATGGGTTATCACGTAGACGGGCATGGTGCGCATCAGCGCGCTGTGCGGCGCCTTGTCCTCGAAGGCGGCGCGGAAATTGCCGGCTTTCAGCGCCGGCACGATCTTCTGCGCGATGCCGCCGGTGAGGAAGACGCCGCCACGGCTCATGAACACCAGAGCGAGGTCGCCGGCGGTGCGCCCGAGGCAGGTGACGAAGGTCTCCAGCGCTTCTTGCGCGACGGGATCGGTCTTGGCCAGCGCCGCCGCGGTGATCTCGGCCGGGGTGGTGAAGGGCGACGGCTTGCCGTCCGCCTTGGCGACCGCCCGGTAGACGTTGACCAGGCCGCGTCCGCACAGGATCTGCTCGCCCGAGATGCGGCCCTCGAGCTTCTCGATATGCGGGAAAACCTCGAAATCGCGCGGCGTGCGCGGGCCGATGTCCATGTGACCGCCCTCGCCGGGCACCGGTATCCAGTGACGCAGCGCATAGACCAGCCCTGCGACGCCGAGCCCCGTTCCGGGCCCGAGCACCACGCGCCCGGCATTGGGTTCCGGCGCTCCGCCGCCGATCTTTTCCATGTGCTCCTCGCCGAGTGCGACGACGGCCAGCGCCTGTGCCTCGAAATCGTTGAGCACGACGATGTCGCTCAGGCCCAGGCTGGCGAACATCTGCCTGGGCTTGACGATCCAGGGGCAGTTGGTGAGCTCGATCTCGTCGCCATCGACCGGGCCGGCCACCGCCAGCACCGCTGAATTGGGGCGAACCGACGAGCGGTCGAGCACCGCCGCCTGGATCGCCTCGTCTATGGTGTTGTAGTTGGCGGTCTGGACGATGATCGGCTCACCGGCCTCGGAATTGGCGTCGAGCACGATCGAGAAGCGCGCATTGGTGCCGCCAATATCGCCGATGAGGATCGGGAACCGCAGCAAAGTATCGTCATCGCCTGTGCCTGGCATGCTCTCTTCCGTCCCCGGCGCCCCCGAACGGCGCGTCGCCGTTCTCCCGTTGACTAGCGCATGAGTTTGAAAAGGGAAACGGTTTTCGAAACCGATGGTGCGCACAGGTCCGTTCTGCGGCCAAACGGCCACTTGTTTCGCAAAAGACGACGGCTAAACCGGTTCAGTGCCTGACAAAGCCGCGACGATCAGTTTTCCGGACGCGGCCGCGGTAGCGGGATGCCGATCTCCGGGGTCGCGGTGAAGGCGTTCATCGAAGCCGGCAAGCCGGCCGTGCCACTGGCCGTGGTTGCCGGCACGGACGGCGCCTCAGGTTCAGGCGCGGCGACCGCGACCGGGACGGCGCCGCCATGATAGGTCGCGGCCTCGACCGAGGCCGGCCCCGGCGCGTCGAGCACGGCGCGGCATTCCCTGGGCAGGTTCGCCATCGTCATGAGGTCGCGGGCTTTCGGCGCATCGGGGTTCTTGTTGGGACGCCAAGGCTGTTCGGTGAACCACCAGGCCAGCGGCTTGCCGCAGCCATCATCGCCCGGTGTCGTCTCCTGCGCCTTGCAGTTTGGCGAGCCCGGCTGGCAGCCGATGCGCATGTGGAAATGATAGTCGTGACCCCAGAACGGCCGGATCTTGCGCAGCCAGGAGCGATCGCCCTTGACGGTGTCGCAGAGCTTTTTCTTGATGCCCGGATTGACCAGGATGCGCTCGACCTCGGGGTAGCTCGCCGCCCGCTTCAGAAGGTTTGTATGCTGCGGCGTCCACAGCGCGTCCTTCACCAGATGCGTCTTCTCGTCGACCATCAAGGTGGCGCTCATGCTTTCGCGCTGCGCCATCGACAGCGGGCGACCGGGCATCGGCGTCAGCCAGATGTCGGCGTCGAGCCCGATCTGGTGCGACGCATGGCCTGTCATCATCGGACCGCCGCGCGGCTGCGAAATGTCGCCGATCAGCAGGCCCGGCCAACCGTCCGCGGCGGCGTCACGCGACAGTTTCTCGATCAGCGCGATCATCGCCGGATGGCCCCAGCGGCGGTTGCGTGACGGCCGCATCACCTCCCAGGTCGGACCATCCATGGGAATGGCGACGCCGCCGGCAAAGCAGCCCTTGGAATAGAAGCCGATCGACTGCGCCGATGTCGCCGCCGGCAGTTTCTCGGCGCCGAACAGGTCCTTCGCCCGTTCCTCGGCCGCTGCCGGCCGCGCGGCGAGCCCGGCCAGGACGGCCAGGCCAAACGCAGCGGCCAGGATTGTCCTGTTGCCCAACGGCGATCGAACCGATGACATCATGCGACCTTTCCCTCCGCAACCCCCTGAACGGCAACCCGAATCATATCACGCCGTGCCCCCGGCTTCGATCGCTAGCGCTTCATCGGGCTGCGCGGCTCGCCGTCGCGCCAGTCGCCGCTTGCCCACATATGGTCGAGAGCCGAGCGGTAATCCAGAAAGCGAAAGCGATAGCCCGCCGCCTTGATCGCCGCGTTGGCGACACGCTTGTTCTCACCATAGAAGGACCGCGCCATGGGCGAAAGTTGGGCGGCGTCGAAGGGAATTTCGGGTGGCGGTGCGACACCCATCAGCGAAGCGGCGTAGGCGACGACATCCTGCGGCGGTGCCGGCAGGTCGTCGGTGACGTTGAAGATGCCGCCGGTGTTGCCGTCGATGAGTTGCCAGAGGGCGCCGGCAATGTCGTCGCAATGGATGCGGTTGAACACCTGGTCGGGCTTGACCAGCCGTCTTGCGGTGCCGTTCTCCAGATTGACCAAAGCGTTGCGGCCCGGCCCGTAGATGCCGGAAAGGCGCAGGATCGCCACCGGCCGGCCGATGTCCCGGCCGAGTTTCAGCCAGTCCTGCTCGGCGGCGACCCGCATCACCGAGCGCTTCGACACTGGCCGGCATTGCGCCGTTTCATCGATCCATGCGCCGTCATAATTGCCATAGACGCCGACGGTCGAGAGATAGCCGATCCATTCCAGCGCCGGCATCTGGCTGATTGCCGCGCGGGCGGCATTCAGCACCGGATCGCCGGCCTCTTCCGGGCCGACTGAAATCACCAGATGCGTTGTTTCTTTCAGCGCCTCGCCGATTTCACCGGTCAGTGCGCCATCGAACAGCAGCGGCGCGATGCCGGCCTGGCGCAACGCCTCGAATTTCTCCGGCGAGCGTGTGGTGCCGAGGATCGTGGCGGCATCCTTGTTGGCGCGGGCAAAGGCCTTGCCGGAATAGCCGGCGCCGAAGATGAAGATCTGGCGTTCGCTCATGCATGTGCCCTGTCTGGCCGCGTCCGAAGCCATTCATCGCGCACGGCCTCGTCGCTCTCGGTTTTCAGGCCGGTCGCGGCCCGTTGCGAATATTCGGCGTCGGGCACCAGCCGCGCCAGCGCCCATATTGCCGCGCCCCGCACCAGCGGCGAAGCGTCGTCCAGCAAGGCACGCACGGGGTCGGCAAGCGAGGCATCGCCGGAATTGCCGGCAGCGATCAGCACATTGCGGACGAAGCGATCGCGGCCGATGCGTTTTATCGGCGAGCCGGAGAAGAAGGCACGGAAGGCCGCGTCATCCAATTCGAGCAATTCGGCGAGCGGCGGCTCGCGCAAATCGTCGCGCGCGGCAAGCTTGGCCTCGGAAGCGACCCGGGCGAACTTGTTCCACGGGCAGGCGGCGAGGCAGTCGTCGCAGCCATAGATACGGTTGCCGATCTTCTCGCGGAATTCATGCGGGATCGGCCCCTTGTTCTCGATGGTGAGATAGGAGATGCAGCGCCGCGCATCGAGCCGGTAGGGCGCCGGGAAAGCATCGGTGGGGCAGGCGTCGAGGCAAGCGCGGCAAGAGCCGCAATGGTCGATCTCGGCCCTGTCGGGAACGAGTTCGGCTGTGGTGAAGATGGTGCCGAGGAACAGCCAGGAGCCGTGTTCTCGGCTGACCAGGTTGGTGTGCTTGCCCTGCCAGCCAAGCCCGGCGGCTTCGGCCAGCGGCTTTTCCATGACTGGCGCGGTGTCGACGAACACCTTCACGTCGCCGCCGGCGCGCGCGACGATCTTGCCGGCGATCTCCTTCAGCCGGCCCTTCATCACCTCGTGATAGTCGCGGTTCTGCGCATAGACGGAGATCGCCCCACGGTCGCGCTTGGCCAGCACTCCGCGCGGATCGTGGTCGGGGCCGTAATTCATCGCCAGGACGATGATCGAGCGTACCTGCGGCCAGAGTGCGGTCGGCTCGCCGCGGCGCGCAATCGTCTCGGCGATCCAGTCCATCGAGCCGTGAAAGCCGTCGGCGACGAATTCGGCCAGGCGGGCCGGCGCCAGCGGGATGGCATCGGGAGTGGTGACGGCGACGGCATCGAAGCCGGCGCGATGCGCCTCTGCGTCGATCAGCGCGCGCAGTTTCGACGCGTCAGAAGTCGAGGTCCGCATAATGTGACACCGGCGACAGGCCGCGCACCCGGTCGGTCAAAAGCGGCCTGAAGGAGGGCCGCGACTTCACCCGCGTGTACCATTCGCGCGCAGCAGGGTGCTCGCGCCAGTCGATCTCGCCGAGATAGTCGAGCACCGACAGCGTCGCCGCCGCCGCGAGGTCGGCATAGGTGACCCTGCTGCCGGCCAGCCAATGGCGGGTGCCGGCCAGCCAGTTGGTGTATTTCATGTGCTGGCGGATGTTGGCGCGCGCCGCGCGGATCGCGCCCGAATCGGGCGAGCCGCCGCCAGCCGTTTCCGGCATGATCGGCTTCAGCACGCGTTCGCGCACCAGATGCCGGGTGACTTCGCTTTCGGCCTTGTTGAGATACCAGTCGATGAGCCGGCGGATTTCGGCGCGCTGCATCGGGTCCTCGGCGAACAGCCGCTTGTCGCGCTTCAAGACGCCGCGCGTTTCGTCGAGATATTCGGCGATCACGGTCGCGCCGACGATCGGCACGTCGCCCTCGGCCAGCAGGATCGGCAGCGTGCCGGCCGGGTTCAGCGCCAGGAACTCCTTGCGCCGTGTCCACGGCTTTTCCTCGATCAAAGCCAGCTCCTCGCCATACTCGCCGAAAGCGAGGCGGACGAAGCGGCAGGTGGCGAACATGGGATGATGGAAAAGCGTCAGCATGGTTCCGCGATGATAAAGCGCACTGGTGTGGTTGAATTGAAGTTCCTGCCCCCTCAATGGCATCAGCGCTCAGGAACTTCAAATCCAAACCACACCAGAAACTTGGAGTGAACAGTGTGGCTCAGAAATCCGGAATTCGCGCACCGCGCTTCTCCCAGGTATGGCGAATTCCGGATTGCCACACTGGCGAATCGCCGGGCGCACCGGTAAGTCTTGGCCGCCCGGTTAGCGGGCCGTCATGGTGTTGCGACCTATAGGGGGACTTGCAGGCCATGACAAGCAAACCGTTCTGTCAGCCGTCACGCCAAAGCCGAGGTAGCCATGGAAAGCCAGACCATCGTCGAAGCCTTGCTGCTCGGCCTGCTGGAAGGGCTGACCGAGTTCATCCCGGTGTCCTCGACCGGCCATATCCTGCTCGCCGGCCATTTCCTCGGCTTCCATTCGACCGGCAAGGCCTTCGAGATCCTGATCCAGCTCGGCGCCATCCTTGCCATCCTGAGCGTCTATTTCCGCCGCCTGTGGCAGATGCTGCTCGACCTGCCGCATGACCGGCTGACCCGGCATTTCGTCATCGGCATCCTCATCGCCTTCCTGCCGGCGGCCATCATCGGCGCGCTGGCGCATGATTTCATCAAGACGGTGCTGTTCGAATCGCCGCGGCTGATCTGCATCATGCTGATCATCGGCGGCGTCGTCCTGCTGGCGGTGGACCGCATGAACCTCAAACCGGTCTACCGCGACGTCGAACGCTTCCCGACCCGGCTTTACCTGCAGATCGGGCTTTTCCAATGCCTGTCGCTGATCCCCGGCACATCGCGCTCGGGATCGACCATCGTCGGCGCGCTGCTTCTGGGCGTCGACAAGCGGGCGGCGGCCGAGTTTTCCTTCTTCCTCGCCATTCCGACGATGGTCGGCGCCTTCGCCTTCGACCTGTTCAAGAACCGCAACGTGCTGAGCAGCGCCGACCTGCCGATCATCGCCATCGGCTTCGTCGCTGCCTTCGTCACGGCACTTGTCGTGGTCCGCTACCTGCTCGATTACGTATCGCGCAATGGCTACGCGCTGTTCGGCTGGTGGCGGCTGGTGGTGGGGATCGTCGGTCTGGTGGCGTTGATGGTCTGGGGGTGAGGAGTGACCCGCGAAGCCTCCTGGATTTCGTCATCCACGGGCGGAGCAAGGAGCGTAGCGACGCGGCGCAGACCCGAGGATCCATGCCGCGACGGCCGCCGAAGGACACAGAGGCCGAGAATAGCCATTTCTAGGCGCGGTCCTTGATCATCCATTTTCTGCACCGTAGAAGCGCTTGAAGGTCGCGGCATGGATCCTCGGGTCTCCGCGACGTCGCTTCGCTCCTGCTCCGCCCGTGGATGACGAAACGAGGAGGGGCTGCCCCTCAATTCCTTCCATAAAACGCGTTCTCGACATGCACCGGCCAGCGCCACGGCAGCACCGCGACCATGTCGAAACGCATCGACAGCTTGCCATAGTCGGGCTGACGAGAGAGCCAGATGTCGGCTGCCGCCTCGATGCGGCGTTCCGATTCATGGCCGATCGCCTCCATGGCTTCGATCAGCGTGCGGCGCGCCTTGACCTCGACGAACAGCACCAGATCGCCGCGCCGAGCGATCACGTCGATCTCGCCGAAGCGCGTGCGGTGGCGGCGCGCGAGAATCCGGTAGCCTTTCAGCATCAGCGCCGCCGCGGCCAGCCATTCGCCGCGATGGCCGCGCCGGTAAGCCTTCTGGCGGCTGGCACTCGGGCGCTCAGCCACCGTCGCCTTCTCCGGAATTTTGTTTGACCATGATCTCTGGACAAACGGAACCGTTTGTCGGGGAAAACCGGTTTCCACTTTTCGGGATCATGGTCTGTCCTTGAGCTCCAGCAGCCGCCGATACAGCGCCTGCTTCTGGCCGCCGGTCATCTTCGCGGCTTCGGCCGCTGCCTTGGAGGCCGGCATTTCGGCGGCGAGCGACAACAGCAGACGATCGATGTCGGCCGGCTCGTCAGCCTTGGCCTCGGCCGGGCCGACACAGACGACGATCTCGCCCTTCGGCGTGTCGGCGGCCGCGTAGTGGTCGGCAAGAGCCTGCAGCGTGCCGGTGCGCATCTCCTCGAAAGTCTTGGTCAATTCCCGGCCGATCGCGGCTTTTCGGCCGCCGCCGAGCGCTTCGACCATGGCGGCGAGGGACTCGGCCAGCCGACGCGGCGATTCGAAGAAGATCAGCGTCGCCGGCACGGCCTTCAAGGCTTCCAGCCGCGTCAGCCGCTGGCCTGTCTTCACCGGCAGAAACCCCGCGAACAGGAAGGCGTCGGAGGGTAGGCCGGAGGCCGTCAGCGCCGCGAGGGGCGCCGACGGACCCGGGATCGGCACGACGCGAATGCCATAGTCGAGCGCCTCGCCGACCAGCCGATAGCCTGGATCGGACACGAGCGGCGTGCCCGCGTCGGAAATCAGCGCCACGCTCTGTCCGGCTTGCAGTGCCGCGATCAGTTTCGGCCCGGCCTCGCCGGCATTGTGCTCGTGATAGGCCGTGGTGCGGCGGCGAATGCCATAGCGGTCGAGCAGCACGCGCGACACCCTCGTGTCCTCGCAAGCGACGATGTCGGCGGCGGCCAGCGTCTCCAGCGCGCGCAGCGTGATGTCGGCCAGGTTGCCGATCGGCGTCGCCACCAGATATAGCGCCGGTTCGAGCGGACGGGCCGCGATCTCGGTCTGCCCGACCACATAGCTGCGCTTGCCCGTTTCGCCGGTCACTGATGCCTTCTCCGTTCGGTCCTGTTTGGCACGGCTCACGCCCGGTTGCAAAAGCGTCGAGCGAAGTGAAATTCCCGCCATTCCTTTGCCACAGTAGGGAACGAAACCGGGTTTGGCAGATTTTGCCCCTGATTCCGCAGGAGGACAGGATGAACAGCCTGAAGATACAGGACGCTTTCACGCCCTACTATGCCGGCCGCAAACGCTTTGCCGCGCCCAAGGACAGGCGCCTGCCTGCCAGGACCGAAAACAGCGTGACCAAAGAGCTGGCCGCAATCGCCCCGCCAGCGGATATCAGGCTTTCCGACACCGAAACCGACAGCACGACGGAGCACTGACCGGACGATGCCCAATCGCTTCGACATTTTCATCACCCGTCTTGAAACAAAAAGCGCTCGCGAGGGCGTTCCATCGCACCCGATAGGCGACCAGCACCGCGCCCGCCGCGACAAGGTCGACGCCAAGCCGGTTCGCGCTGGAGAGCCGCACGCCGAGAAAGACCGCGCCAAACACCGCCACAAGCACGACGCTTGACGAGATAGCTCACAAAAATTGAAGCGCAACGGGGCTGAAACGCTGGTTGGTCCACGAATATTAGCGCTTGCCGTTGGCCTTATCGCCTCCACATCCTTAGCTGATACCCGGAATCATGCGACGTCTCTCGTCCGCGACTCACAATCGCACGTCGCGCCGCAATCCGCACAGGCCGGCTCTTCATCACCCTCCCAAATCCCACGAACGATCAAGTTCAGGGCAACGGCAGCCAGTGGCCTCTTTGGCAAAACGCTTTCGCTGCGAGGGACGCTGGTCGGCGAGACTGAAGAACGCGAATTCGCAAGAATTCGCTACCCGGCGCTCAACCGGCCTATTTCCAGCCACGACTGGATAACCATCGAAAACCTTTCGGCCGCCTATCTGCAACTGGACATTGATCGGCAATTCGCAATGCCCGGCATCCACTTGCATATGCGCTCGAACGATCCAGCCACCTCGCACTACATGTTCCATAAGGTTGGCGAACAATGGATACAGGCGCCGAGGGCGACAAAGATCGACGTGTTTTCCTATGCAGGCTGCGGCCTCACGCAACAATCCTGGGAGGACGGCGGCGATTTTCGCCATCAGGATTTCTTCTTTGAAGTAGAATCCAGTTCGGATTGCGCGGTGGCTGATGCTTCATCGCCAGGCATGCGCGGCAAGCCATTCGTCACCCCAGAAACCGCTGCACCTTAGCCTCGAGAATCCGCACCAAGTCAGGATCCATGAACTCATAGTCGTCCGGAATATCGAGACAGATCACCCTGGCCTTCAGGCTGACCTTGAATTTCTTCTGCAATTTGGCACGGTGCGCCTTTTCCATGACGAAGATGATGTCGGCCCAGGCCACCAGCTCATGCGTCAGCGGCGTGTCGGCATCGTGGTTGGTTCCCGCCGACGCGACCTCGATATCGCGGCGCCTGGAGAACACCTGCTCGGCCGTCGGGCTGCGCAAGCGGTTCTGGCTGCAGACGAAGAGGACGTTCTTCAAGGCTTTTTACTCAAGCATAATCTTATCCGAAAACCGGCTTCCACTTTTCGGGATCATGCTTACCGCGCCAGATCGGCCACCACGGCATCGAGCACGATCATGCCGGCAGGGGTGGCGCGCAGGCGGGCATTGCCGATCGGCGCAACCAGCCCCTCGCCCTGCAGCATCGACAGCCGCGCGCTCGACAGCCCACGTCCTGAAAACGCTTCATAGCGGGAGAGGTCGATGCCTTCGGCCAGCCGCAGACCCATCAGCAGGAACTCGTCGGCCTCCTCGGAGCGGGTCAGGATCTCGCCGCCGGTGACGCCATGGCCCTTGGCCTCGACCAGGTTGGCCCAGGTTTCCGGCATCCGCTCGGCGATCGTCACCGTGCGGCGGCCGTTTTCGACGAAGCGGCCATGCGCGCCGGGGCCGACGCCGACATATTCGCCATAGCGCCAGTAGGTCAGATTGTGCCGGCTTTCGGCGCCCGGCCTGGCGTGGTTGGAAATCTCATAGGCGGGCAGGCCGTGCGCCGTGGTGATTTCCTGTGTCAGCGCATAGAGGTCGGCGGCATGGTCGTTGTCGGGAATGACGAATTTCTTCGCCGCATGCAGCGCGTGGAAGGGCGTGCCCTCCTCGATGGTCAGCTGGTAGAGCGACAGATGATCGGCGGCATGGCCGATCGCCTGTTCGAGCTCCGATGCCCAAGCCTCCGGCGTCTGGCCCGGCCGCGCGTAGATCAGGTCGAAGGATAGCCTTGGGAATATTTCCCGCGCGAGCCCGATCGCATGCAGCGCTTCCTCGACATTGTGCAGCCGGCCGAGGAAGCGCAGATCCTTGTCGTTCAGCGCCTGCACGCCGAGCGAGACACGGTTGACGCCGGCCGCCCGATAGCCACGGAAGCGCTCGGCCTCGACCGAGGACGGATTGGCCTCCAGCGTCACCTCGATGCCATCCAGAACGGTCCAGTTCTTCGCCACCGCGTCGAGGACCCTGGCCACCGTTTCCGGCTTCATCAGCGACGGCGTGCCGCCGCCGAGAAAAATGCTGGTCACCTCGCGCGGCCCGGTGCGCTGGCGCATTGTCGCCAGCTCCGCCTCGAAGGCGGCGGCAAAGCGCTCCTGGTCGACTGGCTGGTGGCGAACATGGCTGTTGAAGTCGCAATAGGGGCATTTGGCCGCGCAGAACGGCCAATGGATATAGACGCCGAAGCCGGGCGTCCGGTCGAGCAGCATGCTCATGTCGATCCCAATCTGGCCAGATTCAATCGTGCTTCGGCAAACTTCTGGAAGGCGCGGGCGCGGTGCGACAGCGCCTTGGCCTGGCCGGGCTTCCAGCCGTGCTTTTCCTCGGCGCTCATCTCGCCGAAAGTCTTGTCGAAGCCATTCGGAAGGAACACCGGGTCATAGCCGAAGCCGAGTTCGCCGCGCGGCGGCCAGACCAGCGTGCCTTCGGCCTCGCCGCGATAATATTCGGCGTCACCGTCGGGGAAGGCCAGGCAGATGACGGCGACAAAGCGCCCCTTGCGCTGTTCGGCCGAGGCGGCGCCGACTTCCTGCAGTGCCACTTCGGTGCGCTGCATGGCCATGCCGAAATCGCGCGACCCATCCGGGGTTTCGGCCCAGTTGGCGGTGTAGACGCCGGGCGCGCCGTCGAGCGCGTCGACGCACAGGCCGGAATCATCCGACAGCGCCGGCAGGCCGGTGGCCTTCGCGGCGGCCAGCGCCTTGATGTAGGCGTTTTCCTCGAAGGTGGTGCCGGTTTCGTCAGGCTCCGGCAGGCCGTACTCCTTGGCCGATTTCGCTTCGAAGCCGAACGGCGCCATCAGGTCGGCGAATTCGCGCAGCTTGCCGGCATTGTGGCTGGCGACGACGATCTTCTTTCCATCGAGAGAATGCATCAAAGGCCCCAGATTCTTGGCTCGGCGAACTCGATCGAATTGCCCGAGGGGTCGCGTATATAGATCGAACGTCCACCTTGCGGCCATTCGAATTCGCTTTCGATGGCGATCATCTTGGCCTCGAGATGGGCTCTCCAGCCGGCGATTTCCACGGCGGTCGCCGCAAAGCAGAGATGGCCCTCGCCGACCGCGCCGTGCGGCGGCACCGGCAGCCGGGCGTCGGGCGCCGGCGGCACCCTGGTCGCCTCGGCATTGAAGACCAGCAGCACGCCGGGGCCGCAGCGGAAGAAGATATGCCTGCCCTCGACCTTGCCGAGGAGGTGAAGTCCAAGCCCGCCGGTGTAGAACTTCTCAGCGGCGTCAAGGTCGGTGACGTAGAGAGCCGATTCCAGGATTGCTGAAGGTGTCACGAGACGCCCCCCTCTGTCCTTCCGGACATCTCCCCCTCAAGGGGGGAGATTGGCAGCTTCAACGGTGCCGCGTGCCCTGCGGTGCTGGCGATTGGCAAAGGCCGAGATGACATCCAATCTCCCCCCTTGAGGGGGAGATGCCCGGCAGGGCAGAGGGGGGTGCTCAAGCTCGGCATTTCGGTCCTAGGCCACCGCCATCTGCTGGAGGCTGACCAGGCGTTGGATGCCTCTCTTGGCCAATCCCATCAATTCCGCGAACTGTTCCTCGGAGAACGGCTCGCCCTCGGCGGTGCCCTGGATCTCGACGATGCCGCCCTTGCCGGTCATGACGAAGTTGGCGTCGGTTCCGGCCGCGGAATCCTCAAGATAATCGAGGTCGATGACCGGCTGGCCGTCATGGATGCCACAGGAAATGGCCGCGACATGGTCCTTCAGCACCTTGGCGACGCTGGCCATCTGCCGCGCTTCCATCCAGCGCAGGCAGTCGTACAGCGCTACCCAGCCGCCGGTGATCGAGGCGGTGCGGGTGCCGCCATCGGCCTGGATGACGTCGCAGTCGACGGTGATCTGCTGTTCGCCCAGCGCCTGCAGGTCGACCACGGCGCGCAAGGAGCGCCCGATCAGCCGCTGGATTTCCAGCGTGCGGCCGCCCTGCTTGCCCGCGGAAGCCTCGCGGCGCATGCGCTCGCCGGTCGAGCGCGGCAGCATGCCGTATTCCGCCGTCACCCAGCCCTTGCCGGAATTGCGCATCCAGCCCGGCACCTTTTCCTCGAGGCTTGCCGTGCACAGGACATGGGTGTCGCCGAACTTCACCAGGCACGAACCTTCGGCGTGCTTGGAGACGCCGCGCTCGAAGGAGATGGCGCGCATTTCGTCGAATTGGCGTTTGGAAGGGCGCATTCAGGCTGCTTTCTTGTCATTTTTCGGAATCTTGGCCGGCTTGTAGCCGCATGGGACGCATGGCGCAAAGGAAAATGGCCTGAAGACCCACACAGACACCGGGTGATCTGGCACAGACACCGGGTTGCGCGGGCCGTGGTGAAGTCTATATCCTTGATACGGAGGTTTTTTGCCCGCAATGACCAAGGCCGTCGATCCCAGTTCGCAGTCGCCCACGCTTCAATCGCCGGTACTTCAGGCGCTGGACATGCGCTCGCGCGACATCTTCCGGCGCATCGTCGATTCCTATCTCAGGGACGGGGAACCGGTGGGATCACGCAGCCTGTCGCGCATCCTGCCGTCCTCGCTGTCGCCCGCCACCATCCGCAATGTGATGAGCGACCTCGAGCATCTCGGCCTGATCTACGCCCCGCACATCTCCGCCGGACGGCTGCCGACCCAGGCGGGTCTGCGTTTCTTCGTCGACGCCTTCATGGAGCTTGGCGACCTCTCCGACGAGGAGCGCCGCACCATCGAAGCGCAGGTGCGGGCGTCCGGCTCGGGCGCGACGCTGGAACACATGCTGACCGAGGCCAGCCAGATGCTGTCGGGCATGTCGCGCGGCGCCGGCCTGGTGCTTGCCGCCAAGAACGAAGTGGCACTGAAGCACATCGAATTCATCCAGCTCGAGCCGACCAAGGCGCTGGCGGTGCTGGTCTCGCAGAATGGCGACGTCGAAAACCGCGTTGTCGACCTGCCCGCCGGCATCACGGTCTCGCAACTGCATGAGGCGTCGAATTTCCTCAACGCCCATATCCGTGGCCGAACGCTGGCCGAGGCCCGGGTGGAGATCGCCCGCATCAAGGAAGAGACCAGGGCGGCGCTCGACACGCTGTCGCAGGACCTGGTCGAAAAGGGGCTGGCCGTGTGGGCGGGCGCCGACAGCGGCCTGCCGGCGCGGCTCATCGTGCGCGGCCGCGCCAATCTGCTCGAAAACGTCACCGCCCAGGCCGACATTGAACTGCTGCGGCACCTGTTCGAGGACATGGAAACGCAGGATGGGCTGATCCAGCTGCTTGACCTTGCCGAGGAGGGGTCGGGCGTGCGCATCTTCATCGGCTCGGAAAACAAGCTGTTTTCGCTGTCGGGCTCGTCGCTGGTCGTCGCGCCCTATCGCGACAAGGATGCACGCGTCGTTGGCGCGCTTGGCGTGATCGGTCCGACCCGGCTGAATTATGCCCGCATCGTGCCGATGGTCGACTATACGGCGCAGCTGATTTCCCGCATGCTATGCTAAGGTGTAGAGATTCAGGTGATGCCGGCCTGCAAACGGCAGTTTCCAGCGCTTCCGGTGCTCACGTACAAAGGTACGCTCCGCTCCGGTTCTCGGAAACCACCATTTTCGGCTCGGCCTGACCTGAATCTCTACACCTTGGTCCTAAAATCGAAACAGGCTGCCGAGGAGAAAAATAATGGCGCTCGAAGAACTCAAGGCCCGGATCAGCCTGCTGCTGGAGGAGATGGTCAACCAGCCGGAAGACCAGCACGAAATCCAGGAACAGTTGCGCGAAAAGCTGCGGGAGATGCGCGCCATGGGCCTGCCGCTGCCGGCCGATCTCGTCGCGCTGGAAAAACGTCTCGACGACGATTTCTACGCCGCCGGGAGCTGAGCCCGAAATCGGATCGTCACGTCCTTCAACTCATCGTGCGAGGCGGAACCCACGAGCAAACCGGCCGTTACTTTCCTTCATGACCAGGTGGAGGACAGAATGATCCGATTGGCCGGGCTGGTGCTTCCCGCACTGTTCCTCACCACCGCGGCATTCGCCCAGCAGGCGGATCAGCCGGTTCTGAAGGGGGCGGCCGCCTTCGGCGACTGGCGTGCCGACAGGCCGGGGGTGCGCCGCCTGATCAGGCCGGAAGACCTGCCGAAGCCCTACGTCACCAAATCCGCTTCGAACAGCGCCGGCCTAGCCGAAAGGCCGGCAGGCGCCAAGCCGCAACTGCCGCCGGGCTTTTCGGCCGAACTGGTCGCGTCGGGCATCGACAATCCGCGCGTCGTGCGCGTCGCGCCGAACGGCGACCTGTTCGTCGCCGACAGCGAAGCCAACCAGGTCCGCGTCTATCGCCTCGGCGAGGGCAGCGCCAAGCCCACCAAGGACGGCATCTTCGCCGGCAACCTCGACCAGCCCTACGGCATTGCCTTCTACCCGCCGGGCAACGACCCGCAATGGGTGTATGTCGCCAACAGCGACAGCATCGTGCGCTTTGCCTACCGCAATGGTGACCTGAAGGCCGCCAGCGGCCCGGAAACCATCGTCGACAACATCCCTGCCAATCATCACTGGACCCGCGACATCGTCTTCTCGCCGGACGGCAAGACGCTCTATCTGTCGGTCGGCTCGGGATCGAATGCCGCCGAGGACATGGGTAAGGCGCCGCAGGGTGGGCTCGCGGCGTGGGCGAAATCGAAGCCGCTGGGTGCCGCCTGGGGTTCCGAGGATGGCCGTGCCGATGTGCTGGCCTTCGATCCAGACGGCAAGAATGGCCGTATCGTCGCCACCGGCCTGCGCAACTGTTCGGGCATGACGGTTCAGCCGGCGACCGGCGCGCTGTGGTGCGTGGTCAACGAGCGCGATGCGCTGGGCGACAATGTGCCGTCCGAATACGCAACTGTCGTCAAGCAGGGCGCCTTCTATGGCTGGCCCTGGTATTATATCGGTAACAACGAGGATCCGCGCCACAAGGGCGAACGCCCCGACCTTGCCGGCAAGGCGACCCTTCCCGATGTGCTGATGCAGGCGCATTCGGCGCCACTCAACATCGCCTTCTACGACGGGAAGAATTTCCCAAAGGAGTATCAGGGCGACGCTTTTGTGGCCCTGCACGGTTCGTGGAACCGCGGCAACAGGACCGGATACAAGGTCGTCCGATTGCTGTTTCGGGATGGCAAACCGACCGGCGAATACGAGGATTTCATCACCGACTTCGTCATCTCCAACGGCGAGGTGTGGGGACGACCGGTCGGTGTGGCGGTGGCGAGCGACGGCGCGCTGATCGTCAGCGAAGATGGCAACGGCACCATCTGGCGCGTCACCTATGGCGGCGCTCGTTCCTGATCCTGCTCCCGGAGGGAGAAGGTGGCCGCGAAGCGGCCGGTTGAGGGGCCCGCGAGTGTCGCGGCGATATCTGGTGCAATGGAATCCGACCCCAGGGAATTCAAGCCTAGTCCGTTTCATGCGACAAGGCATTCTGATCCGAGACCATTCGCCATGACCCTTACCGGTTTCCTCGCCTACAGTGCCGCCCTCGGCATCGCCGCCGCCATTCCCGGCCCCGGTATCACCGCGCTCGTCGCGCGTGCGCTCGGGTCGGGTTTCCGCTCGTCGCTGGCAATGTCCTTCGGCCTGATGCTAGGCGACCTCACCTACCTGACCGCCGTGGTGCTTGGCCTTGCCTTTGTCGCGCAGACCTTCGGCATGGTCTTTCTCGCCATCAAATGGCTGGGCGTCGCTTATCTCGCCTTCCTTGGCTGGCGCTTCTGGAACAGCGGCATCACGCCCGAGACGGTCGAGGCGAGGAAAGGCAAGGGCGGGCTTCTGTCGAGCTTTGTCGCCGGTCTCACCGTCACGCTCGGCAATCCGAAGACGATGATCTTCTATCTCGCCATCACGCCGACCATCGTCGACCTGAAAACCATCACGCTGGCCGACTATGGCATTCTCGTCGCGCTGACGATCGTCGTGCTCCTGGTGGTGCTGGTGCCGTATCTGGCGCTGGCGGCCAAGGCGCGCTGGTTCCTCAAATCGCCGCGCGCGCTCAAGGCGCTGAACCGCACCGCCGCCGGCTTCATGGTCGGCGCCGCTGCGGCGATCGCCGCCCGTCAGTAGGGCTCTTTCGGCCAAAATATTCCTGGGACGGGCTTTTCCGGGAAATGCTTTTCCGGTGCTGGGGCGTTTTAGACACGGGTTCCACTCGGATATTTTCAATCGACAGTCTATCTTGCGCGACCGAAGGCTCTATCTTGCCGGCTGCAGTGCCACTTGCCTGAAATCCTCACTTGCCTGAAGTTCTGGGAGCGAAACCAATGAACAAGCCCGTCACATCCGCCCGCGTGCCCGGTCGCGGCCGCGTCTACAACTCCATCACCGACACGATCGGCGATACGCCGCTGGTGCGGCTCGACAAGTTCGCCAAGGAAAAGGGCATCGTCGCCAATCTCATCGCCAAGCTCGAATTCTTCAATCCGATCGCCTCGGTGAAGGACCGCATCGGCGTGGCGATGATCGAGGCGCTGGAGGCCGCCGGCAAGATTTCTCCCGGCAAGACCACGCTGGTCGAACCGACGTCCGGCAACACCGGCATCGCGCTTGCCTTCGCCGCCGCCGCCAAGGGTTACAAGCTGATCCTGACCATGCCGGAGACAATGTCGGTCGAGCGCCGCAAGATGCTGGCGCTGCTCGGCGCCGAGCTGGTGCTGACCGAAGGGCCGAAAGGCATGAAGGGCGCCATCGCCAAGGCCGATGAACTGGCGGCGACGATCCCCAACGCGATCATCCCGCAGCAGTTCGAGAACCCGGCCAACCCGGAAATCCATCGCAAGACGACGGCCGAGGAGATCTGGAACGACACCCATGGCGAGGTCGATATCTTCGTCGCCGGCATCGGCACCGGCGGCACCATCACCGGCGTCGGCCAGGTGCTGAAGAAGCGCAAGCCCTCGGTGCATGTCGTCGCCGTCGAGCCGGAAGCCTCGCCGGTGCTGTCGGGCGGGCAGCCGGGCCCACACAAGATCCAGGGCATCGGCGCCGGCTTTGCGCCAAAAATCCTCGACACCACGATCTATGACGAGATCGTCAAGGTCTCGAACGAAGATTCCGTCGCCAATGCGCGTCTCGTCGCCCGCCTCGAAGGCGTGCCGGTCGGCATCTCGTCGGGCGCGGCCCTGCAGGCGGCAATCGTGGTCGGCTCACGGCCGGAGAACAAGGGCAAGAACCTTGTCGTGATCATCCCGTCCTTCGCCGAACGCTATCTGTCGACGATCCTGTTCGAGGGGCTGGGAGCTTAGCCCTGGAGCGTAGGCCTAGCACCTTCGTCATCCCAGGGCGGAGCGACGCGCAGACCCTGGGATCCATGCCGTGATCGCGGCCGAGGAATGCAGCGGTACAAGATGAAAGTCTATTTTGCACCGTTGCAACGCTGAGACGTCATGGCATGGATCCTCGGGTCTGCGCTGCGTCGCTTCGCTCCTTGCTCCGCCCGTGGATGACGAAGCGAAGGGGCGTCACGACTAATCTCGCAGGTGCCGCCTGGATGTTGGTTGACGACAGCTTCAACGAGCGGTCACGGCTCGCTGGCCCGCTGAAAATCCGCCCGTGGCGACCGCCACCGGCTTGAGCATAACCCTGCTTCCGGTTCATATCGCCACCGGCCTGCTTTGAGCGGGCCGGGGGAGGATTTCATGTACAAGCTCTACACCCGTCCCGGCAGCGGCGGCTTCGTCGTCGAGGCGGCGCTGGCGCTGGCGAACGCGCCCTTCGAGCAGATCGACGTGCCGAAGACGGACCGGCCCGATCCGGCCTTCCTCGGCATCAGTCCCTTGAACCAGGTGCCGGTGCTGACCTTGCCGGATGGCCGCTCGATCACCGAATCGGCGGCGATCTGCGTCCTGCTTGCCGAACGCCATCCCGACGCCAGACTGGCGCCGGCGATCGACGCGCCCGCCCGCGCCGACTTCCTACGCTGGATGGCGTTCATGTCGTCGGTTCTCTATCCGGCGGTGCTGCGGTTCTACTACGCGAACCGCTATACGTCCGATGCCGACGGCACGAAGGCGGTCAAGCAGGCGGCCGTCGCCGAGATGGACCGCGGCTTTGCCGTTCTCGATACCGCTCTCGAAGGCCATGACTGGCTGGTCGGCGACCTGATGTCGCTGGCCGACATCTATCTGGTCATGCTGGTGGCCTGGCACCCCGACGTCGACAAAGCGCGTACGGCCTGGCCGAACATAGAACGGCTGTGGGCCAGGCTGCGCGACCATCCGCTGATGAAGAAGCTCAACACGGCGCACGAGATGTGGCCGATCTGAAACGGGCGGCGAAGCTCAATTTCGGAGCGCGGCCCGTTTCCCCTGCAGGAAGCGGCGCACCGCCGGATCGCGTTCGAGGCCGATCGCCCGCTCATAGGCGTCGGTCGCCAACTGCACCTGACCCAGCCTGGCCAGCAGCCCCGCCCGGGCTGCCCAATAAGGCTGATAGTCATCAAGCCGCTTGTCGTCTCCCAGCACGTAGAGGGCCGCCAGTCCCGCCGCGGCGCCCTCGGCTTCGGCGATCGCCACCGCGCGGTTGATCGCCACCACCGGCGATCCCGCGACCGAAAGCAGCGCGTCGTAGAGCTCGCGGATCGCCACCCAGTCGGTGCGCCCCGTCCGCCGTCGTGTCGCATGGGCGGATTGCACGGCTGCCTCGAGTTGGTAGCGGCCGATGATGCCCTTGGTGGCGGCGTGACCGAGCAAGGCTTCCGCCTCGTCGACCAGGGCGTGATCCCAGAGCGCGCAATCCTGCTCGGCGAGCGGCACATAATCTCCGGCCGCATCGCGCCGCGCGGCGCGGCGCGCTTCGGCAAACAGCATCAGCGACAGCAGGCCGAGCGCCTCCGGCTCATCCGGCAGCAGCGAAGCCACCAGCCGGCCGAGCCAGATGCCTTCGGTGGCGAGATTGCGCCGCCGCGTCTCGGTGCCAGCCGGGTCGGACCAGCCTTCGGCGAAGGTCGCGTAGATGGCTTCCAGCACCGCGTCCAGCCGCTCGCCGAGTTCGGCACGCTCCGGCACGCGGAACGGAATGCCGGTTTCGCGGATGCGGGTCTTGGCGCGCACCAGGCGCTGACCCATCGTTGCCGGCGAGACCAGGAAGGCGGAAGCGATCGCCGCCGCGTCGAAGCCCAGCACGGTCTGCAGGATCAGCGGTGCCCGCACGCTCGATTCGATCGCCGGATGGGCGCAAGCGAACATCAGCCGCAGCCGTTCGTCGGGCAGATCTTCATCGGTCATGCGCGCCTCCACCTCCTCGGCGATCAGCTTGAGATGGTCACGGCCGGCCTCGCTGGTCAGCCGCCGCCGCACCGCATCGACGCGGCGCCGCCGCGCCACCGCCAGCAGCCAGGCTTCCGGCTTTTCAGGCACGCCGGTTCGCGGCCAGCGTTCGAGCGCCGCGGCAAAGGCGTCGGCCAGCGCGTCCTCGGCGGCGGCCACGTCGCGGGACCGCGCGGAGAGATAGGCGATCAGCTTGCCGTAGCTTTGCCGGGCGGCCGCCTCCGCGACCGCCCGCGCGGTATCTGATCCGGTAGCGGTCACGCAGTATACTTTGTCATGTATTCCGCCATCGGCCAGATCGGCCGCACTTCCATGGTGCCCGCGCTGGCACCGGGACAGCGCGACGCCCATGAAATTGCCGCATCCATGTCCGGCACTTCGATCATGTAGTAGCCGCCAAGCTGTTCCTTGGTATCGGCGTAGGGGCCGTCAAGCACGTTGGTCTTGCCGCCGGCCACCCGCACGGAGGTTGCCACCGACGTCGGCCTCAACCGCTCGCCACCAACGAACACGCCAGCTTTCTTCATCGCTTCGGTATAGGCGCCGTAAGCGGCGCTCATCTGGACGGCCGCCTCCTTGGGTGCTGCTGCCATTGCGGCCTCGTTGGAATAGATAAGAAGCAGATACTGCATGGTCATCTCCCGTGGTTACAGGGCCGCATCGTTGCGGGCCGAACGTATGTCGCGCGGCCATCTCCGATTTCGACAGGCTGGAGAAAAACTTTCCGCTCCGATGACGTCTCGCGCAAGCGGCCATGCGTTCTGGAACCCCTCAACCGTTCGTCTAATGGGTAGAATTGCGGGTTGGCATTTCCGGCTCGCTGTCTAAACTCACCCCGGTTCGCATCGGGGAGGCGGTGCGTCAGTATTTCAGGGAGGAAACCGGATGTTCCATTTCAGAACGAAATTTGTTGCAGCCGCCGCAATGGCGCTTTCACTTGGCCTTGGCGTTGTTTCGGCCAGAGCGCAGGAATTCATCAATGTGCTGACCGGCGGCACCTCGGGTGTCTACTATCCGCTTGGTGTGGCGCTGTCGGAAATCTACGGCAAGGGCATCGCGGGCGCCCGCACCCAGGTGCAGGCGACCAAGGCCTCGGTCGAGAACCTCAATCTGTTGCAGCAGGGCAAGGGCGAGATCGCCTTCGCACTCGGCGATTCCGTCAAGCTGGCCGCCGAGGGCAACACCGAAGCCGGATATCCAGGCAAGCTCGACAAACTGCGCGGTATCGCCGCCATCTATCCCAACTACATCCAGATCGTCGCCAGCCAGGAGTCCGGCATCAAGACGCTGGCCGACCTCAAGGGCAAGAGCCTGTCGGTCGGCGCGCCGGCCTCCGGCACCGAACTCAACGCGCGCGCCATCTTCGCCGCCGCCGGGCTGAGATACGAGGATCTCGGCCGGGTCGAATATCTGCCCTTCGCTGAATCGGTCGAACTGATCAAGAACCGGCAGCTCGACGCCACGCTGCAATCGGCCGGCCTCGGCGTCGCCTCCATCCGCGACCTCGCCACCTCCGTGCCGATCAATGTCGTTGCCGTGCCGGCCGAGGACGTCGCCAAGATCGGCTCGCCCTATCTCTCGGTGGTTATTCCCAAAGGCACCTATGAGGGCCAGACAGAGGATGTCGCCACCGCCGCCGTCGGCAATTTCCTTGTCACCCGCGCCGATGTCTCCGATGAGACCGCCTACCAGATGACCAAGCTGATGTTCGAGCATCTCGACCAGCTTGCCGCCGCGCATGCGGCCGCCAAGGCGATCGACCCGGCCAAGGCGCTCGATGGCATGCCGGTGCCGCTGCATCCGGGTGCGGAGCGTTATTACAAGGAGAAGGGCTTGTTGAAGTAGGGCATCCCTCCCCCTCGCCGGGAGGGTGGACAGCCACCGAAGGCGGATGGTCGGTTGGGGCCGCTGCGGCAGTGCGCGGCCTGAACCGACCCCACCTGCCTCGCTTCGCTCGGCACCCTCCCATCAAGGGAGAGAGGACCGCCCGCCAGGAGCCCGCCAATGACTGACGCCCATCAGGAAACGCCGACTGTTCTTGCCCCTGTCGCCGAAGAGCAGGTGGAAGGGCTGCCGCCGGGCTTCGGCGACGGTATCGCCGGCAAGGCCGCCTTTGCCATTGCCGTCGCCTTTTCCGCCTTCCAGATCTACGTCGCCGCCTATGGCAGCATTCCGAGCCAGGTCGTGCGGGCGATGCATGTCGGCTTCCTGCTGCTGCTCGGCTTCGGCCTGATCGCCAACCTGCGCGCAAAAAGCATGCCGGCCAAGGCTGCGTTCTGGGCGCTCGGCGTGCTCGGCTTCGGCACCGGCCTGTACAACTGGGTGTTCTATACCGACCTCATCCGGCGCTCCGGCTTTCTTACCACGCCGGACCTGATCGTCGGCGCGGTGCTGGTGGTGCTGGTGTTCGAGGCCGCCAGACGGCTGATGGGGCTGCCGCTTGCCGTCATCGCCTTCATCTTCCTCGCCTACTGCTTCGTCGGCAACCATCTGCCGCCGCCCTTCATCCATCGCGGCTATGATTTCGCCCAGCTCGTCGACACCTTCGCCTACGGCACCGAAGGCATCTACGGCACGCCGGTCTATGTATCGGCCGCCTATATCTTCATCTTCGTCGTCTTCGCCGCCTTTCTCGAACGCGCCGGCATGATCGCCCTGTTCAACGATTTCGCGCTTGGCCTTGTCGGCACCTGGCGCGGCGGCCCGGCGCAGGTCTGCGTGCTGTCGTCGGCGCTGATGGGCACCATTTCCGGCTCCGGCGTCGCCAATGTCGTGGCCAGCGGCCAGTTCACCATCCCGCTGATGAAACGCTTCGGCTTCCGCTCGGCTTTCGCCGGCGCCGTCGAGGCGACTTCCTCGATGGGCGGCCAGATCATGCCGCCGGTGATGGGCGCGGTCGCCTTCATCATGGCCGAGACACTGAACATTCCCTATGCCGAAGTGGTCAAGGCCGCGATCATCCCGGCGTTGCTCTATTTCGGCGCCTGCTTCTGGCAGGTGCATCTGGAGGCCGGCAAGGCCGGCCTGCACGGCATGGCCAAGGCGGACCTGCCCAATCCGTGGGACGCGGTGAGGCAACACTGGCCGCTGGTGCTGCCGCTTGCCGCACTCATCTATCTGTTGTTCGCCGGCTATACACCGATCTTCGCCGGCACGATGGGCCTGGCGCTGACCATCGTGCTCATCCTCGGCACGCCGCTGGCGGCAGCGATCGGCCCGCTCGCCTTCCGCGTCGTCTTCTGGCTGGCGCTCGGGCTGGCCGCCGCCTCGTTCATGAAATTCGGCGTCAACATCCTTGGCCTTGTCATCGCGGCGCTCGTCGCCGCCTGCTTCACTTTCAAGGGTGGCCGCGAGACGCTGCAAATATGCGTGGAGTCGCTCGCTGAAGGGGCGAAGAACGCGCTGCCGGTCGGCATCGCCTGCGCCATCGTCGGCATCGTCATCGGCACGCTGACGCTGACCGGCATCGCCTCGACCTTCATCGGCTGGATCATCTCGATCGGCGAGGACAATCTGTTCCTGTCGCTGGTGCTGACCATGCTGACCTGCCTGGTGCTCGGCATGGGCATCCCCACCATTCCCAACTACATCATCACCTCGTCGCTGGCCGGGCCGGCGCTGCTGTCGCTTGGCGTGCCGCTGGTGGTCAGCCACATGTTCGTCTTCTATTTCGGCATCATGGCCGACCTGACGCCGCCGGTGGCGCTGGCCGCCTTCGCGGCGGCACCCATGGCCAAGGAGAGCGGCCTGAAGATCGGCATCCAGGCGACCAAGCTCGCCATTGCCGGTTTCGTCGTGCCGTTCATGGCGGTCTACACGCCGGCGCTGATGCTGCAGGATGCCGGGCCGATCGCCGCCCAGTTCGGCTATCCCGTGGAGGTCGCCTATATCGTCGTCAAGGCGTGCATGGGCATCGTGCTGTGGGGTGCTGCCGCCGTCGGCTTCCTCGCCCGCCGCATGGCCTGGTGGGAACGGCTTGTCGCCTTCGCCGCCGGCGTGCTTTTGGTCGCCGCAGTGCCGCTTACCGACGAGGCCGGCTGGGTGCTGTCGCTTGTCTGGATCGGCTGGCACTGCTGGCGCGCACGGCAGGCGTCCACCAGGGCATGATCCCGAAAAGTAGGATCCGGTTTTCTCGGACAAACGGTTTCGTTTGTCCAGAGATCATGCTCAAGCAAAGAAATCGTTCCGCATGAGCCTGTGCATCCTGGCCGCCGGCAAGACGGTAACGCTCTCCATTGCCGCCTTCACGCTGTCCTGGACGCATTCGGTGGAACGGACCCGCTGGGAGGAGGACTGGAAAGTGCTGCCTTCCGGCCTGCATGTGGTCGAGGCCCGCATCAAGGGTTCTGGCGCCGGCATGGAACCGCCGGAAGGCGCGGTGCTGCGAGACGGCTGGTGGGTCTATGCGCCCAAGGTCAATCCGCAGCGTCGTGTCGTGCTCGCAGCCTCCGGCGCGACAGGCGCGGGTTGGACGCTGTGCACGGCTCAGGGCTGCCGCGAACTTGGCGAAGAGGCCGGCGGCACGATCGTGCTGGAACCTTGCGAACCCGCTGGTTCCAGCCAGCCGCGATAGCGCACGATCAACCCGGTGAGCCGATGCGAGACCTCGACATGGAACCGGAAGCTGCCGCCCTCGACGGTTTCGTGGGATGTCGAGCGCGGGCAGAGCCACATCGGCAGCGGCAGGCCCAACAGGCTCCAGTGGCGCAGGACAAGCGACAGCCTTCCCTCCTCGGCCACCAGCGCCATGGCAAAGCTCAGTGGTCCGAAGCGTTCGCAAAGCAGGCGATGCGAGCGGCCCCGACCTGCGAACTGGCGGCTGGAAAAGCTGTGCTTGCCGAAAGTCCGCGTCCATGTCTCCCCATTCCTGTCGACGTCGAAGCGGACACGAACCGGGATGTCGGTGTTCGCCCTGGGGAAACCGACCAGCGATGCCGTTAGCCGGCCAAGGATGTTTGATCCGCGCTCGACATTGGCGCGACCTTCAGCCATTTTCGTGCGGTCGTGCATGGCTCGGATTTCCTCGGGCAGACGCTGCCAGGCATCGCCGAGCAGGACGGCATAGAGCGATCTGTCCGGGTTGGCGTCCGTGTCGTCGCGAAAGCCGGTATGGATCGTCTTGGCTGCAAACAGGGCCTCGTAGTCGGCAAGCTCGAGATCTCCAACCGCTGCCCGCGCGCCAGCCACGGGCGCATGACCGTCCAGCGCCTTGCGCACCAGCGCCTCGACCGCCATCGACGGGATCAATGGCCCGTCATCGCCTTCCGCCAGCAGATGCCATGAGCGCTTGACCGGCGCCCCAGCCTGGCTGGCACCGATGACTTCAACGAACATGCCGCCGCGATGCTCGCCCCAGCGCAGCTGGTTGGTCGCCCAGTGCATCAGCGGAGCGAGCGGCGACAGCGAGCCGACCAGCCCGACCCGCACCAGCCAGGCAAGGCCGATCAGCGCGCGATGAAGGATTTCAGGAACCGGTCCAGCGCACATCCAGATGGTTTTCGCCTGCGGCCAGAGTTCCGCCAGCGCGCGCAGGTCCGGCACATCGACGAGCGAGAACAGCGTGTCGTTGAGCGGCACCCGGCCCGGCGGCGCAATGGTGTAGCGCATCTGCTCGGTAAGCGGATGGCCTTGCGTCTTGATGCCGTCGCGCACCAGCTCGACCGGCTGGCCGGCGTAGCCCGCTATGGCGCGGATGACGTTTCCGCCGACGCCGGCATAGGGCGACGGTGCGATGCCGCCTCTGATCATGTCGACCCGCGTCATATCCGACGACAGCCGGCGCACCACCGCCGCCGTCAGCACCGGAAAACTGGAAACGCCCGAGAGCACGAACAGCCCAGCTTGCCTGGCTGCCTCATCGAAAGCCGGCACGCCGGCGACGAAATCCGATCCGTCGGCGAGATCGAGATAGTTGACGCGCTTGGCGATGCAGGCCTCGATCAGCCGATAGCGACCCTCGCCATAGGCCTGGAACGGGCCGCTGGCGTCGACCAGCGCGTCGGGGCGCAGCGACGCCAGTTGCGCGGCAAGGTCGCCATCCCTGTCGAACACCGCCGGCACCAGCTGGGCAGCGACACCGCCGCGGTCCCCGCACCAGGCCTCCGCCTTGGCCAGCGAGCGGCCGGCAACGATCACTGTCAGGCGCGGCTCATTCTCCAGCAGTTGGACGATGCGGCCGCCAAAGGTTCCGTAGCCGCCGACAATGAGAAGTTTCATCCGCTGCTCCCCCCAGAGCCAATCTTAGCCAAGAAACCGCTCCCGCATCTCGGCGGAAGGGACCTCGCAACTGTCCTTCCTGCCGAACAGGGCGTAGCGGTTCTTGGCAATGCGATCGTAGAGCCAGTCGCGAAGCGGGCGCGGCAGCAGCAACAGCACCCTGGCTGCCCGCCAGGGCCAGCCGAGTTCCGACATGACGGCAACGAAGCTGTCGAGCCGTGTGAAGGCGACGCCGTCGACCAGAACGAGATTGGTTTCGTAGCTGTCCGTCCGCAGCCCGTGTTTGCTGAACAGCGCTTGGCCGAACGGCGACTGCGCGGTGGCGAAGCGGAAGCGGCTTTGGCGGTCGAGCCGGACCACCACGCGGACGAAGCCGGAGCACAGCACGCAGACGCCATCGAAGACGATCAGCGGATGGCGTGCATCGAAGGGCTCGGGGGGACGGGTTGACTTAGGCCGATTTGACTTGGGCCAATTTGACTTGGGAAGGTCGCTCACGCGGGCCTCGGCTGCTCGTGTCTGAAGACACTAGGCCAGCCAGAGGCGGCATCAAAGACGTGGCGATGTCGCACGCCGTCTGTCGACGAGAGCGGGCCGCTCGGCGCGATAGGTCGTGGCGCGGGATTCGGCCGCTGGCCTGCAGATGCGGCTGTCGTGACGGCTCTCGAAGGTCATGATCAGTGTGCGCCCAGCGAATTGCCGCGACGAGCGCAGGCCGGGCCGGGGCCGCGCATGTAATAGCGCTCGGGCCGATAGGTCGGCGCGACGAATTCGCGGATGGCGGCGGCATAGCCGATGAGGTGCGCGAGGAAGTTCATTTTACCTGTCCCTGTCCCGATTTTCGGATGTCCCTTCCGATTTGCGAGAACGATAGCATCGAGGCGTGAATAGTCGGTGAACGTGATGTTAATTTCTGGTCGAAAAGGCCCTGCTTCGTGGCCGGAATGCGGCTGATTCGGGGTGTTTCCGCGCCTTTTGTCACCATTCCGCCCAGTGTGACTTTTGCATCACATATGTTTCGTTTGAATGTCGCCTGCGCGCGGTTCTGTTTCAATTTTGCCGCCGCCACGAAATGTCCGTGCTTGCCTGCCCGAATCCGGCGCGGCGCCCGGCATGCGGATCATCACGCGGCGGCGGAACTGGAGCGGTGTCTGTCCGTTCTCACCTTCATCTGCATCCTGAAGGGAAAATGTCATGGCGCCGCGTCCGGCCTGGAAGGGCTATCTCAAGCTGTCGCTGGTCACTTGTGCCGTCGAACTGACCAACGTTGTCACCCATACCGAGAAGGTCTCGTTCCGGGTGCTGAACCGCAAGACCGGCAATACGGTGAAACGCATCTATGTCGATGCGCAAACCGGCAAACCGCTCGGCGACGGCGACGAGGTCAAGGGCTATGAAGTCAGCGACGGCGATTTCGTCCACATCGAGGAAGACGAGATCGAAGCGGTGCAGATCGAGTCCTCGCACACGATGAGCCTCGACGGCTTCGTCGACAAATCCTCGATCCAGCAGATCTATCTCGACACGCCCTATTATGTCGCGCCGGCCGACGCGGTGTCGGAGGAAGCGTTCGCCGTCATCCGCGATGCGATGGCTGGCAAAAAGATGGCCGGGCTGGCGCGCATCGTGCTCTATCAGCGCGAACGGCCGGTGGTCATCGAACCGTTGGGCAAGGGCATGGTGCTGACGACGCTGCGCTACGACAACACGGTGCGCCAGCCAAACACCGTGTTCGGCGATATCAAGGCGGTGAAGACGGACCAGGAGATGACCGATCTGGCCGAGCTGATCATCGACAAGAAGAAGGCGAAGTTCGATCCGTCGAAATTCGACGACAAATACGAGGACGCCCTGCTCGAACTGATCCGCGCCAAGAAGGCCGGCAAGAAGGCACCCAAGGCCGAAGCCGCGCCCAAGCCTTCCAATGTCGTCAATCTGTTCGACGCGCTGAAGAAGAGCTTGTCGTCGGATGCAGGCTCGAAGGCTTCGTCCGCGAAAGCCAAACCGGCGGCCAAACGCGCCAAGCCGAAAGCCGGCGCGCCCAAGCGCAAATCGGCCTGAGGAGACGCAGAGATGGCCAGGCTCGAACAGTACCAATCCAAGCGCGATTTCAAGAAGACGTCCGAGCCGGCCGGCAAGGTGCCGCTCGGCAAGAAGGGCAGTGTTGGCGGCATCTTCGTCATCCACAAGCACGCGGCGACGCGGCTGCATTACGATCTTCGCCTCGAGCATGGCGGCGTGCTGTGGAGCTGGGCGGTGACGCGCGGCCCGAGCCTGGACCCGCATGAGAAGCGGCTGGCGGTGCATGTCGAGGACCATCCGCTCGACTACGCTCCATTCGAGGGCACCATTCCCAAGGGCGAATATGGCGGCGGCTCGGTCATCGTCTGGGACGAGGGGACCTGGGTTCCCGAGATCGACCCGGCCAAGGCGATGAAGAAGGGCCATATCAGCTTCGAGCTGCACGGCCACAAGCTGCACGGTCTCTGGCATCTGGTCAGGTTGAAGCCGCGCGCGGGCGAGAAGCGCGACAACTGGCTGCTGATCAAGTCCGACGATGCCGCCGCGCGTCCCGGCGAGGATATCCTCAAGGAAGCGCCGGAATCGGTGAAGTCCGGCCTGACGGTCGAGGAGGTCGGCGAGGGCAAGACCGCGAAGGGCCAGAAGCCCGACGTCTGGCACTCCAACAAACCGGCCGCCGGGAAAGTGAAGTCCGGCAAGCGCCTCGACTTCATCGAGCCGCAGCTCGCCACGCTGGAGCGGGAAGCCCCGCCGGGCAAGGACTGGCTGCATGAGGTGAAGTTCGACGGCTACCGCATGCAGGCGCAGATCGCCGGCACAGACGTGCGGCTGCTGACCCGCACCGGCCTCGACTGGACGGAAAAATTCGGCAGCGAGGTCGTCGCGGAACTGGCAGCGCTGAAATGCAGCGACGCCATCATCGACGGCGAGATCGTCGTGCTGGCCGAAAGCGGCGTCTCTTCCTTCGCGCTGCTGCAGGCCGACCTGTCGGCGAAGCGGACAGATCGCTTCACCTACTATGTCTTCGACCTGATGCGCCTCGACGGGCAAGACCTGCGCGGCGAGCCGCTGGTCGAGCGCAAGCAGGCCTTGCAGGAACTGCTCGGCAAGCCGTCCGAGAATGCGGCGGTCCGCTTCAGCGACCATTTTTCCGAACCCGGCAAGATCATGCTGGAGCATGCCTGCCGCATGGGGCTGGAAGGCGTCGTCTCCAAGCGTGCCGACGCGCCCTATCGCAGCGGGCGTGGCCCGTCATGGGTGAAGTCGAAGTGTACCGCGCGACAGGAATTCGTCATCGGCGGCTATTTGCCTTCGGAAAAGACCGGGCGCGGGCTGCGCTCGCTGCTGGTCGGTTATCACGAGGGCGGCAAGCTGCATTATGCCGGGCGCGTCGGCACCGGCTTCTCCGCCAGGGGCGCCACCGACCTGAAGACAAAGCTCGACGCGCTGAAGGCAACATCGTCGCCTTTCGACAAGGCCGTGCCGAAGGGCAAGGGCCTGGTCTGGGTCAAGCCGGAGCTGGTCGCCGAAGTGGAGTTCCGCAGCTGGACCTCCGACCGTATAATACGCCATGCCTCGTTCCAGGGATTGCGCGAGGACAAGCCGGCGGAGGAAGTCGTGCAGGAAAAGCCGAAGGCATCGACAGGCAAGAGCCCGGCCAAGGCGAAGCCGGCATCGAGCGGCGCCGCCGAGCTTGCCGGGGCGATGACAACCACGGTAAAACTCTCCCATCCCGACAAGCTGCTGTGGCCCGAGGAAAAGATATCCAAGCAGGGCCTACTCGACCACTACGCGCAGGTCTGGCCGCGCATGGAACAGTTCATCGTCAACCGGCCGCTCAGCCTGGTGCGGGCGCCGGACGGCGTCGGCGGACCGCGCTTCTTCCAGAAGCATGCATCCGCCGGCATGAGCGACAAGATCGCGAGGATGAAGGACCCGACGGACGGCGAGGAGATCCTGTTCGTCAGGGATTTCGACGGCGTCGCCGCACTCGTCCAATACGGCGTGGTCGAGATCCACATCTGGGGCTGCACCGTTGACGAACTGGAAAAGCCCGACCAGATCATCTTCGATCTCGACCCCGATGAAGGCGTCGAGGTCAAGGCGGTGCGCGAGGCGGCACTCGATATCCGGGGCAAGCTCGACGAGCTGTCGCTGCCGAATTTCGTCAAGACATCAGGCGGCAAGGGCTACCATGTCCTGGTGCCGCTCAAACCATCGGCGGATTGGGGCGCGGTGAAAACCTTCGCCCATGATTTCGCCAAGGCACTCGAACAGGCTTCCCCCGATCGCTACACCGCAACACTGTCGAAGAAGGCACGCACGGGAAAAATCTTCGTCGACTATCTGCGCAATGGCCGGGGCTCGACAACGGTCGCGCCCTATTCGTCGCGTGCCAAGAAGGGCGCCACCGTGTCGATGCCGGTGACCTGGCCCGAGATCGAGGCCGGACTGGCGCCGAACGCTTTCCCGATCGGCGACAAGACGACACTGGCGAAGTTGGCCGAAGCCGATCCGTGGAAGGATTTCTTCAAGCAGGCCAAGGTGTTGAAGCGGGGTTAGTTCGCGGTTCGCGCGCCGGTACTCACGCCAGAAATACCTTCTCGAAAGCCTGCTTGCCCGGCGGCGAGAAAATGACCGCGCGGCTGTCCTTCTCGCGGCGCGCCCATTTCTCGGCGAGGATCTTGTCGAGGATGGCGGCGCCCAGCGTGCCGGCGAGGTGCGAGCGGCGGACGCTCCAGTCGAGGCAGGCGCGGCAGACCGGCCGGCGCGGCTTGGCATTGACATCGATGCCGATGGCGGCGAAATGCGATGCCGCCGACGGCCCGAGCCTGATCTCCTGGTCGTTGCACAGGATAATCTCTTTTTCGACAAGACGGTCGAGCATCGCCACGGCCTGCTCGCCAGCGAGGTGATCGTAGCAGACGCGCGCCACACGCATGGCCGCGTCGCGAGGGCCCGGCCGCACACGCTGCGGCCCGACAGAAGCGGCGACGCCGGTGATGGCTTCGATCATTCCGGCCACTTGCGGACCGGCGAGGCCGTAGTAGCGATGCCGGCCCTGGCTCGCCAGCGTCAGCAAGCCGCCCTCCATCAGCTTCGACAGATGCGAGCTGGCGGTCGGCAGCGATACGCCGGCCTCGAGTGCCAATTCGCTCGCCGTCAGCGCCGTGCCGCCCATCAGGGCGCTCAGCATGTTGGCCCGCGCCGGATCACCGACCAGGCTGGCTATGCGGGCAATGTCGGGGCCTTCACGCATAGTTCGTTCTCCATCGAAGCATCCTTGTCAGATAATCATTATTCTCCGATCAGATCAAGGAGACGACGATGACAACCGCTTCCACCTCCGGACCGTTCGAGAGCCGCCAATCGTTCCCGTTCGTCACCTGGTTCCGATCGAGCACGCTGGCCCGGTGGTATGACCGCTATCTGCAGCGGATCGACCTTGCCGAGATCGACGATCACCTGTTGCGCGACCTTGGCCTGACGCCGGAAGACGTGGGCCGAGAATGCGCGAAGTCCTTCTGGCGGCCATGACCCGCAAGGAAATTGCCTAGAGCCTGTTCCATCCCGATGGAATCGGGATGGGGCTCTATCTCTTTGTTTGA